>JBEKLF010000120.1:0-44208 GCA_050010335.1 Terriglobia bacterium | reverse complement strand
AGGGAAAAGGTCGTTGACATCGGACCGATCCACGCCACTCGCGAAAAGACGCATAATGTGCCGTTACCTCCCATCGCAGGCGCAGTGGCGCTCATTGGCGGCATTGTGCTCTTGGTAGCACGCGGGAAGGAATAACTTCCCCCCAGCCGACCGCGAGCTGGCATTCAGAAGAAAGGAAGATCCACAATGTTGATACTCATTATCATTTTGTTGTTAGTTTTAGGTGGCGGTGGGGGTTACTACGGGCATAGCCGCTGGGGTTACGGTGGCGGCGCTGGCATTGGGCTAGGCACCGTATTACTGATTCTCCTTGTAGCTTATCTGCTGGGGGGGTTCCGTTGAGGCTACGCCCGCCACTCCTCTATTCTTTTGGAAGAGAGCTGCTGACTGTCAATCAACTGATGTGAGGAGGTCGGTGACAAGGTGGCATAGCGGGCGGGTAGCCACGGTCAGCGTTTTTCTGACCGTGGGCTTTTTTCATGCCCGACGCTCCAGCGGCAGGTCGTCAATCGGGATGGAACACGCCGCTACCGTTGCCCTGTTCAAAGTGAGTATGCTGTAACTCGACCACCGCCCGAAGAACCCACGGTCAGGACTACACTGACCGTGGCTACCCCCGCCTCACCCGACGCTTGCGCGCGGGATTGAACTATTCCTGCCTGCTATGCCTTCGTCATCAAGGGAAGAACCCACGGTCAGAAGAACGCTGACCGTGGCTACCCGCTTGGGGCCGGCGATTTCCCGAAGGGACAGCGAGAACAGTGACGAGTCAAGAGTGACGAGAAACGCGGGAGACGGGAGACGGGTTACGGGGCACGGGATTGGAGATTGCAGATTCAAGATTCAAAACTGGCGAGGTCCCGATAGGATCGGGATATATTCCCTCGCCGCTACGGCAAACTGACTCACGCAACTTGCAACACGCGAGGTTTTCCCGTATTCTGAGGGCGATGGAAATACATTTCACCCCCGACGTGGAAAAGAAGCTCAACGACCTCGCCGCGCAGAGCGGACGCGGGCCCGACGAGCTTCTGCAAGATGCCTTGGCCGGATATTTCGAGGAGTTGGTGCAAACGCGAGACATGCTCAACAGCCGCTATGACGAGCTGAAGAGCGGCAGGGTGAAGCCCATCGACGGAGAGGAAGCCTTTGCCCGCCTGAAGGCGAAAACCCAAGCACAGCGCAACCGCTCGCATGAGTAGCGGCTACGCGCTCCACCTGGAAGCCTACGCCGACCTCGACGATATTCGCTATTACCTCGCCGAGCAAAACCCGGACGCAGCCGATCGCGTCATCTCGGAAATTTTTGACACCCTTCGCGGGCTCGTAGCTTTTCCCCATCAAGGCCATCGGCGCCCAGACCTCACCTCGCGCCCCTTGCGGTTCATTCTTGTGCGTGAATACTTAATTGCCTATGCACCCGAGGAAAGACCCTTGTGGGTTGTCGCCGTGATGCACGCGCGTCGCAGCCCCCGCATCATGGCCGCGATCCTGAGAGGCAGGGAGTAACCATAGCGCGGGCCTCGGCTATGAAAATGGATGTGCCAAAGGCACCTTGGAGCGGGTAGCCACGGTCAGCGATTTCATAATGCGTGGGCTTTTCTCCTGCCCGATGCTCCAGCGGCAGGTCGTCAATCGGGATGGAACACGCCGCTACCCTTGCCCTGTCCAAAGTAAGCAGCGCAGAGGTAGGCGCAGTTTGCCTTCCTCTGCGGTTCTTGACATGATAACATCCACATATCTATTAATACCCGATGACGAAAAAGCCGCGGGGTAATCCCGCTCGAAACGGGATAACTCCGCGCTGCTCTAAACATGATAGCGGACGCCAGCCAGATTGGATTGGGAAAGTAGGGCTTGTTTTCCAAGCATGTGACGCGAAGACCGGGGCGGCGTTATTCTGCGGCTTTCCGGAGGTCCGGGGGCAAGCGGTCCAAAACGAACTGGGAAACGGCCAGTGCCGATGCCCGAGCTTCTTCGGCCACCTGCTGGGTGGGCCAGAAGGAGTCATCGTATCGCAATTCCACGGCGTAGGGCGTGAGGGGCGCAACGGTGGGCAGAAGTGAACGGAACGCAGCATCAATCTCCGCCCCTTTCTCAATCAATTTGGTTAAATTGTGAGTGTACGGAAACCCCACCTGACGATAAGCCAAGAAGGCTTTTAGGCACTTTTCAGTGATTTGCTGGGCATGAAAACAAGCTGCATCAAAAGCCTGGGCCGCCAGCGAGGCTTCCATAGCGATGCGGTCGCTCCTGGCTTTGCGGAGCAGCCCACGGCAAAGCTCAGCCGCGTCTTTCATAAATCGCCGTCCCCTCTCGCACGGCGGTGGTTACAAATGCCTGCGGAACTTCGCTCCACTCGTCCACCTCCTCCGGCGTGTAGACCATCACTTCCACTTCCACCGGCAGATCGGCCAGAGCCACGTAAAGAGGAATGGAGCGGCGGTATCGTGGCTCATCGGACGGCTTGATCACCAGCACGTCAAAATCGCTGCTTGACCCGGCATCACCCCGCGCTTGGCTGCCGAACAAAATCACCTTCTCCGGCTGCGCCGTATCAACAATGCGGCGGACAATATCGCGAATTAAGGCTTCATTCAGGGAACTCATGTTGCGGAACCTTCTTCGAGTATACCAGTCGCCTCGGCGAGTACTCGGCCTTTAGCGGTCTCCAGCAACCCGACGACTTGTTCGCGCGTCACGGTCGGAAAGCCATCCAGGAAATCGTCGATGGTGTCGCCAGCCTCAAGGCACTCGAAAAGAGTTTGTACGGGCACGCGGGTACCGGCAAAGACAGGAGCACCTCCCATTACCTCCGGCAAAGTTGTAATCAGGGTATCACTCATATAAGAGAGTCTAATGGTAAAAGGTCTCTCGGGGCAAGCGGTACGTCGAACATCTGCTGTGACCTTTTCGGCACGCGGCGCGCGTGTAGCGTGTAGCCACGGTCAGGGTTTTTCTGCGTGGTCTTTTCTCATGCCCGATGCTCCGGCGGCGGGTCGTCAATCGGGATGGAACACGCCGCTACCGTTTCCCTATCCAAGGTAAGTTTGCTGTAACTCGACCACCGCCAGAAGAACCCACGGTCAGAAAAACGCTGACCGTGGCTACCAATTCTCATTCAACACTTCCTTACCCCGCTGATCTCATTGAGGCTGCTCTGGTGGCCAATTTATTTTGTCCAGGTGAGGAGAAGCATACGATGTGCGAGCCACAGGCCCAAATCGCAAATTCCGGCCTAATCCGCACACGAGTAGACCTGTTCAATTTTGAACAGACACCTTATTCTCGACTCAATTACTCTGGTCGCGGATCCTGATTCTCCGTGATCTTCAGTTGCCTTGGAATCAAAAGGGAGTTCCTGGCTGACTGTATGCTCGACGATCTGAATGCTTGGGATTTGGACGTCCGACGTGCAGTCCCTGCATCCGCGCGTGCGAATGGCGCGCGAATAACGACCTCAGGGGGTGAACCAAAATGCGAACGACAAAGATGATGCGTGTGATTCTGCCGCTATTTTTCGCACTCGCAGTGTTCCTGGCGATACCGGTACCTTCTTCCGCGCAAGTCGCCGTGGGAGTGAGGGTCGGCATAGCTCCGCCGCCGCTGCCCGATTATGCGCAACCGATCTGCCCGGGCGACGGCTATATCTGGACGCCGGGATACTGGGATTGGGACGGCAGCGAGTACTATTGGGTACCGGGCACCTGGATGGAGGCTCCGGAAGTCGGGTACCTCTGGACTCCGGGCTATTGGGGTTGGGGCGACGACGGATATTTTTTCAATGAGGGCTACTGGGGCCTGACCGTAGGTTTTTATGGCGGGATCAACTATGGCTTCGGTTACTTCGGTAATGGTTATGAAGGCGGACGCTGGGACCACGGGCATTTTTTCTACAACACGTCGTATAATAACGTGGACACCCGCAGCATCCACAACGTTTACAACACCAGGGTGAACGAGGGCGCGAGGAACCACGTCAGTTTTAACGGCGGTAACGGCGGAATCAACGCGCACGCCACCGCTCAGGAAGAGGCTGCTGCGCATGAGACACATGTTAGGCCTGTAGGCGCTCAGACTCAACATGCGTACGCTGCCCGCAATAACCCCCAGCAAAAGTTCTCTGCGAACCACGGCATGCCGGCAGTTGCTGCGACTCCTCACCCCAACCTTGCCGCCCATCCTAAGGAGTTGCCGCCCGTCGAACGCCCCGCTGCTACTAAGACGGGGAACGCCAAGGTGGACCAGAAATACCAGAAGCAACAGGATAAGCTCGTCGCAAGGCAGACCCAGGATCGGCAGAAACTCCAGCAGAAGCAGGACAACGAACATCAGCAGTTGGCGAAACAGCACGCTGATCCCGGAAGAACGCAGCAGGTGGAGCAGCGACATCAGCAACAGACGCAGCAATTGCAGCAAACCCACACGCAGCAGACGCAGCAGATGCAGCAGAGACAGCAGTCATCTGGCGGCGGAGGATCTCGAGGCGGCGGGGGTGGCGGGCATCATTAATCGAAGTTTCGTTATGTTTCTATTGAGCGGGCCACGGTCAGCGTTTTTCTGACCGTGGGTTTTTCTCATGCCCGATGCTCCAGCGGCAGGTCGTCAATCGGGATGGAACACGCCGCTACCCTTGCCCTGTCCAAAGTAAGTTTGCTGTAACTCGACCACCGCCAGAAGAACCCACGGTCAGGACTGCACTGACCGTGGCTACCCCCGCCTCACCAGCCGCTTCCGCGCGGGTTGCGAACTCGCGGGCAGCCATCTCCGTTACATCCGCCGAACTGCGATCGGGCCGGAGCCGGGCCGGGGCGTTGAACAGAGCACGAAGAACCTCGATCGGCGGCACGTTGCAATCGGCTGTCGCCTGGTTCTTCAGCAGGTCGTCAAGCGAGAAGCGATAGACTTGCTTTGCCGTGCCAGTGAAGTTGGTATGAACCTCGAACAGCTCAAGGTCGCATACCACAAGGAGCGGCGGATCGTCCAAATCCTCGCGATATTTGAGGAGTTGCTGATAGGCGACATTGAGGTCTTTGTGCTTGCCCTTGTATTCCCAACCAAAATAGCCGCGCTTCCAAACATCGGCAAAGCCCGGTTTGCCCTCAATGGTGGTACCGCCCTTTCGAATGTGTACGTCGCACCCGAGAAATCCTCTGAAGCTGGATGCGGCTCGCCCAGCACGTCGCAAAGCTCAATAAAATGCATTTGGGCGCCCGCGCGCTCCGTGAGGCCGGCGTTGCGCCATTTGTTGACAAAATCAGGTAAGGTTAGCGTTGGCATCTGAGTAGCAGCAAGACTGTGGCATATTGCTTAAGGCTGTTGAACACTTCTGCCACATTTGACGTTCCTAGATGTTATCGGCGGGGGGGCGGAAATTCATGAATATATTCTAATGTCGCGAGCGGTTGGCTGGGACGGAGCTATGTTCTTGGGGATCCGCGATTTCCCGAAGGGACTTGTGGGAGCTGGGAAAGGCAGGGGCAAGAAGGGCAGTGGTTAGTGGATAGTGGCGAGTGGCGACAAAGACAGTCCGAGGTCCGAAGGACAGTGGTTAGTGGATAGTGGCGAGTGACGAGAAACCCAAGGGCTAGGGGCTGGGGGCTCGGGGTTGGGGCTGTACTCGCCCATTGTCTACATTTCATCCCCTTCGCGGGGCGGCTTTCCGCTTCGGCGGCGCATGATCTTGTCGAATGGCTTGATCCTCCGAATCGCTTCGCGCGGAAACAGGCTTATCCCGACATAATCCGGCGGACGTCTTTCAAAAGGACGAACAGGTGCATGGGGTCGGTGGGCGAGGGGACGAAATCGAATTTCTGGTAGAAATCCCTTGCGGCCTCGTCTTTGGCATGAACGGCCAAGGCGCGGATGCCGACAATGTCAGCCGCTTGCAGCGTGCGCTGCATCGCATCGCGCAAAAGGGCCTTCCCGATCCCCTGGCCTTGCCAGCGACGGTCTACGGCCAGACGTGCCAGCAGCATGATGGGCACCGGATGGCGTGCCAAGCCCTTGCTTAAACGCTCAGGCGCTTCTTCGCGGGTCACATGGCCCAGGGCGAGGGTATGGTATCCAACCACCGTCTCCCCCACCAATCCAACGTAGGTCTGCGCGGCGCCTGCCTGTTGGTTCTGTCCAGCGTAGCGCAACAGGTATCGGTTCAGTTCTTCCCGGCCGCAATCGAAGCCTTCGAGCCGGTGCTGGGCGCACAGTTTTTCCACCCTTCGGTCAGCGCTCACGCATGGGACCCGGCATCAAAAAATCCCGGTTCTTTTAAGAGACGCTCCAGCCGAGGCAGAGGACGGGGGGGCGCATCGAGGGCTGCTAAGAATGCCTTCCACTGCACGTCATTTAGGGTGAAGATCCTGCGATCCGCCAGCGCCTCATCGGCGCGCGCCAGCGCGCTCTCGAGCACGAATTCGCTGACGGAGCGACGGCAGGCCGTCGCCGCTGCCCGGAGCGTAGACTTGGCTTGGCGCGTAAGTCGCAAGTCGAGTTTTTCGCTGCGCGTGGTTCTTGAACGCATGGCTCCTCCTGATGATCTTCAGATTATCGCTGTTGCCCGACAATGTCAAGACAACAGCAAGGGTGGCGCGGACCGGTTCTGATGGCCCTCAGGCGGAAAGCACAGCTTGGGGGTGTTTCTTGGCGATGGTGAGCAACTTGAGGGCTGCATGATCAGGCTTGGTGAGGGTGCAAATAGGTTCGCATGAGCCGGGCGATCTCCGCTCCAACCGAAGGATCAGAGACATAATCAACCGCCCCCAACTGCATCGCTTCCAAGTAGCAATTCATTTCGGGATGCCGCGCCACCACGATGACGGGCAGCCGTCGATTGATGTTGATGGCGCGCTCAACCACGCACCGCCCCTCGAAGAAACGGCTCCCCTGACCCACAATGATCAATTCGAAAGCCCCGGATTCGAGTTGGCGAACGCCTTCGGCATATGAACTACAAGCGTGAACGCTATGCCCCATCCTCTGGGTAATTCTCCGGATGTGATCGAGATACTCAGAATCTTCATCGATCAGGAGCACCGCGCACGCGGGGTCTGGCTTGTGTTGCTTCTCACTCGATGGGTTCATGGAATCCTCCCTGAGTCTGCTCAATTCGGCGGCGGACCTCCCCCTCTTGGCGAGGTTTGTCTGCCACTTCGGCTGTCGCGCCGAAGAGCCTGGTCAGCTCCGGTCAGCGACTCTGCCGCCTTCGAAGCAAAAAACTTAATGGACCTTTAACCTTGTAACCCTTCGTTTGACTCGGTCAGAGCCGTCGAATCCTCAAGAGGAAGTGATGGGAAGTGCTGAGCAAGACCGGCGGAGCCCCATAGCAACCTCATAAGCACCGCATCCATGAATGGGAGCTAGAGACACAGGAGGAGGGAGTACACTAGCTGCCAATCCTCCGTTAGTATACTCTTCGAATATCCGCCGTCAAGGACAATTTGTCGCTCAAGCGGCGGAGGCGGGACACGGGATTCGGGGCACGGGGCTCTTTGTGGGGCCGAACGGCGTCGGCCTTGGGCCAGCGCCGCTGGCCCCTACAAGGACACGCGACGTAGCGCGTCTCGCCCGCTGGGGCGTGGGCATCCTGCCCGCGCGTTTCTGGCGGGAGCGGGACGCTCCCGCCACAGCGGGCGCGACGCCCGCGCTATGTCCGAAGGATCTCGGCCTTCACTTTGATTTCGCGCGCCAACCGCAACGGACTTCCTGTCGCTATCGGACATAAAATCGCTTTCGGGGTTTGCGCATCAAAGGGTGCTTGACAAACCGTAGGGGTCAGCGTTAGGATGGAGCTTCAGTAAAAGTCAAATGCGCCGATGAATTTGGTTTGATGCACTAAGCAGGGGGAGACCATGCATTCCCTTCCATTCAGGTGCAGGCACTGGGCAGGGCGGCGGATGACCCTCCAACCCGGCCGTGCGCGCGTGCGTGGGAGGATGACCGCTTGTTTAGGAGCAATTGTCTTGCTGACCGGCGCAATTCAGCTTTACGCGCAGAGTCGGTCGGCAACCACATCCCTGGTATTGCAAGTGCTTCCGGAGGAACTCGTCCAGGTCCAGAACGGCAGCGTGGTGCTCAAGATCCGCCTTGCTCGCGGCGCGACGGCTAGTCTCTGGGAGGCGACATCCTGCACCTCGCCCTCCCCGGACTCGCAGGTCATCATCGCCTCAGGGACATACACCATCCCTCTCAACACGTTGACCCCGACGAGCAGCAATCCCACCTCCAGCACGATGCAGGTTTGCCTGGCGTCCTCCGACGGCGTGCTCAATGATCCCGGCCTGTCGAGATCTCGGCGACCGGCAACGGTTCAGCAGTGAAGGGTCAGACACCCCAGCTTGCGCCCAACGGTGTTTCAGTTGACGTGCCGGACGGAAGGGTGGTGACTACGCGCGCGAGTACAACCACCTTGTCTAATCCGTGACGATCTTCCTCAATCGCGCAGCGGACGGATAAACTCAAGCCCCGCAACTAATTCCTGATTGGTACCGACCGGCCAGGTCCACACTACCCGGCATCGCTCGGGACGCGGGTTCAGTAAAACATCCACAATCTGGCCCGGTTCGATTTGGCCGCGTAATCGGAGTCGAACTCCCAACGATGAAATATCAGTCGTTGACGAGTTCTCGATGCGCCCCCCCTGTCGGTTGTAATGGGTGCGTGCATCGTGAACATCACACGCTTTTCCCGCCGGGTATCTTGATCACGGGTTGACATGGAGTGAAGGCGAAACTATTTTATCCGTCGCGTTGGGTCAAGTGCCTAGGGCGTAGATGAAGCAAGCACCAACTTGCCGTTTCGCGACGGTTGGGTGCAGGAAGATGAGTGCAAGTGGACCCATGCAGGGCTACAGTTCCAGGACACCCTGCAAGATTAGAAAATGCACTTCATGGCGCGCCCTTTCAATATCTCGGAGTTATGCCTTTGACAGACCAACTCTACGTTGGTAACAAACTTGCGGCACATTTACCGACAAGATGCCCGGTGGGAGAAATAACCCAACAAGGGGGAGTCATGTCGCACCAGCGAGAAATTGAATTCGTCAGGGAAACATTAGCACAAGCAGAGATTGCATTAACGAACTACTTCCGAAGCTTTACGTGCGATCCCGAACAGGAAAGACAACTGATGGATGCGGTGAAAACAGCCCAGGAGATATTATTAGAGCTTGAGTTAGCAGACAGGCGGGCAGCCTAGAGATATCCTTCCTGGAGCGAACCTCCCATAATTGTGGTTTCATTACACGAGGCCAAACTCGCCGACGTGAATGTCGATCTCCCCGGTTATAGGGTCGGTAGCCAAAATCTATGTATGGTGATACGTGCCCTCAGTGCGAGAGCATGAATCTTGTTGGGGCGAAGAGGCGCGGTTGGGTGGAGCGGTGGAGTCTTTCTCTGTTTGGGTATGTACCTCTTCGCTGCATGGACTGCAATACACGTTTTACTCCTTCGGCCGTCCCCTCTACTGATTACCCCATTAAGCCAACCCACTTCTAGGACACGCCGCCGCCGCTGCGGCCGCCTGCGCCCGTGCCGGCGTGCCCCACTCCATTGCCGGCGCCACGAGTACCGTGACCAACACCAGGGCGGCTCGCTTTCGTCGAGCCCCCGCGGGCGCCACCCTCCGTGTTACCTTTCACCGCGCCCGCCTGACCGCCGTTTCCCGAGCCAGCGGGTTCAGCCTTGCCGCCTTGCCCGCCAACGTGAATCTCCTGCTGCAAAATCTCCCGCACCGGCTTTACGGCTTCGGGCTTGGTTTTTATCTCGAACTCAACCTGTGGCGGCGCGGTGAAACTCCGGGGTGACACGCGGACGCTGGCCGGCGATGCCAACATGTAACCTTCGGGAAGGGTTCGTGAATCAATCTCAGCTTGGTAGTCGCCCTCGTGCAGGTCATAGAAATAGAAACTCCCGTCCTGGTAGGGGGTGGTATAGCGATTGGTGCCGGCCAGGCGAATCAGGATGTTCTCAATCTGCGCGCCCGAGGGCGCCACGATCTTGCCGGAGAACATGGCCAGGCGGACCACGTTGAAGTCCGCCCGGACGGTGGCTTTCGGGTCGACCATCACGCGCCCTTGGGTGGTCGTGCCCGGCTCATAATCGGTGGGGAGCTGTTCCATGTCGAGCTCCACCTCGTGAGTTCCCTCCGGAACACCCCCAAAATCGTAATGGCCGGTAGCATCCGTGAGGGCGCTGCGATAGTGGTCCAGGCTGACCGCCACGTTCGGCGCCGGCCGCGTCCCCCCTAACGACTGCTCCAGCACCAGCCCCCGCACGCTTCCTACCAGAGGAGCGTGAGCCGCCGTATACTCCTCGATAGATTCTCCCGGCGATCCTTTCCCCCAATGGATTTGCTTGCTGAAACGCAAGAAGACGTTCCATTGATTGTCAGCCGCGATTTGCGAGTTGACCCCCAGGCCGGCGTTCCCGAAGAGGAAAATGTTCTCGGGATTGAGATTCGTCAGGAGGTTGTTGCGGAAGGCCTCAAGGTGCAGCGTCCAGCCGCCCCGGAGGGGCGTGCTCACCCCGGCCAGGCTGCTGGAATAAGCGCTGGTGCTAAAAACGCTTTTGTTCACCAAATCGTTGCCTTTCTCCAGGTAACCATAGGCAGAGATGCGCTTGAAGTTGGTCGTGAGCGACCCGCGGTAAAAGAGCGTATTGGTGTTTTCTGCCGCCTTCGTGTTCTGTTCCCGAATGGCCCCGCCAATCACCAGCCGCCTCCAAACAAAGGTGTCATCGAGTTCCGTGAGCCGCTCCACCTGCGGCAGGGCATTCGAATTCAGGTTCATGTCGATGTAGGAGAGCCGCAGGCTATGCCGTCTCAGCGGGCGCGTGACGTTGAGGTTCAACTGGCGGTTGTTGGAGATGGACTCGCCGGGCAGCGAAGGAGTGAGCTCTGTCAGGCGGAGCGTAGAAAGCGAGACATTGGCGTCAAACTTCCAGGGGAGCAGGAATGAGGCGCCGGAGGTTTCCCCCGAGCTGTGGTAGGTGGGCAGTTGGGGATTGTGCTCGAGGTTATTCGAGTACACGCTGGCAGACCCGTAGAGATCCACCCGCTTGCCGAGCTTGTAGTGCCCATCCACGTAGGGCCCCTTCCGGTCACCCACGAACGTACCCAGCATGGGGAGATACGTGGTGCTTTGCAGGGCGTAATTGGCGCGGAAGCTGAACTTGTCCGTCTCCCAGTCCGGACCCAGAAGCAACGAAAGCGGTTTTTGCCTCACCGGTGAGGGGTTGAAGCTGGAAGCCGAGCTGACGTTTGCTTCCGTGTATAACTTCCAATGTTTCGTGGCGTGGTAAATCGACTGAAACGCCAAGCCATTCCATTGTTTATAGTTGCGGCCACGGAAAAAGTACGTTGAGTCGGTCGAGAGGACGCTGGAATTCGTCCCCAGGTTCATGTAGCGCACCCCAAATTCCCAGCGCTCGCCTGCCTTTTGCCACATCGACGCGCCCATGACGAGTTGCGGCAACATCACGCGGTAGGGCACGCGAGGCCCACTGAGCAGGGTTTCTTCGCCCACGAAAAACTGGAAACTGCGGTTCTTGCGTCTGACCAGGATTCGCGCCCCACGCCCGGAGAGGTCGGGGGTATAGACGTTCAGGAAGGGGTTCTCCACCATGTTGTAGTGAAATTGAAAGTCGCCGCCGACGAAGTCCCATTTCCAGCCCCAGAGGGGTGCTTGCCGAAGGCCCACAAAGTTCGTCCCGGTGCGGAAACCGTTCCCACCGTAACCTTCCAGGTTGGCATCCAACAGGCCGGTCCCGGGAATGAATTCCTTGAAGTTTAACGCCATCCCGGAGGTATCGAGCAGCGGTTGCCCGTTTCCACCCATGTAGTAGCCCTGGAGGGAAACCTCGGCCTCCCCGGCGCTCTGGGCAGAGCCTTGGCCGGAGAGACACATCAATATAGAAAGCGACAACAGAAGGGCACCCGCAAGAAAGCGGAGAAAAGAGATCCGACGCGAAGAGTCAGAAGCGAGAAAGAAGAAGAATGGGCCGGCTTGGTTCGTAGTCTTCATTCTGACTTCCCACTTCTAACTCCAATACTGTTCACTTTGCTGTGGTCGCTGAATAGGTATGCTGATTGCGGCGAATCCCGCCTTGGACTGCGGTAGCAGCGGCTACCGCCTTCCGCCTTCGGTTCATACGGCAAAGGCACAGGGGCGCGGGAAGAAAGGCGGTAGCTGCTGCTACCGCAGTCCAAGACGCTTCGCGAACGCTTACATGAAAACGTCTGCTATTGGGCCACGGGCGCCGGGGCCGGCGGATCTACCGTCACGTCCGCGGAACCTTCCTGGATCTCGCCCGTGCCGATATCAACATGGGCGCGAAGCTTATAGTGCCCAGGGTCAAGATGCGCCTTGAGTGGGAAGACGAACCTCTGGCTGCGTTCACGCAAGACGGCGAGAGGAGTGAAATCATCCGTCTCCACAACCTGGCCCTTGTCGTCCAAGACCTCGAGTTTGCCCTTAGGACGAAAGTACATCAGCCCCTTGTTCTCCAGCACCACCACGGCCTGCCACCCCGCTTCCTTCGAGTCCTTTGACGGGGGAATGGCTTCGAGCTTGAATTCTTTCAGCCCGCCCCGAACCGGAGGCGAACCGGCCACAACATAGATCGCGCCAACGATTCGGACCGCCATGCGCATGCCAATTCCTGCGGTTGCTTCCTCGGCGGCGGGGAGCGTCGTGAACCCGGCGGCGCAGTTATAGCTGCCCTCGGCAACGTCCGCGGGCGTCCGCACCGTGTAGCGCACGTTCACGAACCCACCGTTTTCAAGGTCGATCTCCATAGGATTCAAGCTCAGCCATTTCTTGCAGGAGTACGCAGCCTCCTGGGGCAAGTCGCGCTCAAACTGCGGCTGAGTCTGGTTGTCGATATTGAAATCCAGAACCTCCGCCCGCACGCGCGTCTTGGCGCCCGATTGGCTGCCCAGTTTGAGCGACCCCGAATATTGCTGCCCGGGCACCATGTGGATCTCTACCCGCATTGGCGCCAGCCCTAAGCCCAATTGCGCCCGCGCCGGGACCGCTGCCCCGAGCGCGAGGAGGGCCAGGAGAATGACTACGGTTCGGAATAGTAGTACTGCACGGTGTTTTGACATGTTGCTCCTACGCTGTAGTTCCAGGCGTCCTGGAACGTATAAGTGATGTTAAAGCTAGCCGTATTGTGATTCCCACTTCCAGTTGCCACCGTCGTACCCGCGGCGGCGTTGGTCAACGCCCCGGCAGCGGCGCAGCTGACGCCGCTGGCATTTCCGCAAGTCAGGGCAATGGAGCTCGCCGGGGGTGTGTTGCAGCCGGTAAAATTCGCGGCGCCCGCCACGGCATAGATATGGAAAGCTGCAGGGCTACCCGTGACCTTGAAGCTGACTGCTGTCGTCGCGTTTGTCTGTGTGCCGTCGGGCGTGGCCGAGGTTAAGGTGATGGCGGTCGGCGTCACATTGCCGTTGCTGACGGTCAAAGGAACCACGCTTTTCCGCGCTTCTTCCGAACGCATGACCGGGGTGGGCCGACGTGGGCCTGTCCGTTTTTGCGCCCACGCCAACCCACTGAGGAGCAGGGTCGCCCCTGCCAGCATCAACATCATCAATTTGCGCATCCCGGCCTCCTTCCCTCAGCCCGCTACGTTGCACTGATGGTATAGGTGATCGTTGCCGTGTAGGCGCCAACCGCGTATACAGGATCGTTGGTCAAAGACCAGGCTACCGAAGCGCTGTTCCCCGCGTATGTGGAATGAGCATTGTTCCCAAAGGTGGCAACGGGGGTCAGGGTAGAACTGGTGGAAGCCGTCTGAGCTGCGGCAGCCGTTCCCGGGCTGCTCACGGTGGAGACGTAGGTCAGCGCGTCGCCGGAGGTGGGGGGAGTGCCGACGGACGGGCCGCCCGAGCCTGCGAAGTCGGTCGAGACTCGCAAGCCAATGGTGCCGGTTCCGCTGCTGGAGGTGCGGATATAGTAAGTGAGGGAGGTCGTGCCGGTATACGGTTGGAAGTTGATCCCGGACCCGGACTCGGTTAGGGTTGTGGTCGCCGTATTGACGACCAAACCCGCTTCGGCCGCCACGTTAAGGGAGAGTGTGCCTGTCGGGCTGGTGGTGCCCAACTGCGCAAACGCCGTAGATGCCGCGACAAGCAGGACTGCCGCCAGAACTAAAATTCTCTTCATAGTGTTGTCTCCTTATATTTTGAATTTGTCAGCTTACGCTGATTTCGGACTTTTCAACTTGCACTGATCGTGAAAGTTACAACTGCCGAGTAGGCCCCGGTCTTATACTTAGGGTCGTTGGTTAAGGTCCAGGCGACCGACGCGCTGTTCCCACCGATGAGGGAACGATTGTCGGTCCCAAAAGTAGCCACACTTGTTTGCGCCGTTGTTGAGGAGGTTGTGGGGCTTGTGCAAGCAGTGGCCGTCCCGTTGTTGCCCGGGTTGGCGACGGTGCAACTATAGTTGAGCGCGTCGCCGGTCGTGGGCGGGGTGGCCACCGAGGGGCCGCCAGCCGGGGCGAAGTCGGTTGTAACCTGCAACTTAATGAAGCCACTCCCCCCGGACTGCGTCGTCCGGATGAAGTACGTCAAGCTGGTTGTGCCCGTGTAGGAGCTGAAATTGGTTCCCGTCGCCGTGAGATTTGTGGTAGCGCCGACGGTCAAAGCCGCCTCGGCGCCAACCGTAACGTTAACGGTGGTCGTCCCCGTGGTCGTGCCCGCCTGCGCGCTGGCCATAGTCGCCGTCAGCAGGAGTACAGCGGCTGGGAGATATAAGGTTTTCTTCATAGTTGGGTCTCCGTTTCCACATTTTTAAGTCGCACTGATGGTCCAGGTTAAAGTTGCCGAATAACTCCCCGTCTTGTACTTGGGGTCGTCCGTTAGTTTCAAGCTGACGCTTACACTGTTGGTGGCGGCGTTGTTACAGGGGGTGCCCGCGCCCGTGCAGGCCCCGGCCGGGATGGTGACAACCGTCGTAGCCGTTTTCGTGCTCACCGTCTGGGTACCGGAGCAATTGGTGCCTAATGTCGCCCCGCTGCACGTATAGGTCAGCGCGTCACCCGTTGTGGGCGGGGTCCCGATGCACGGCCCGCCGGACGAGCAAGTGAAATCCGTCGTCGCCTTGACAGTAATCGTTCCGCCGCCCGATGAAGCTGTGGTCCGTGCCCGGTAATTGAGAGTGACGCCCCCGGTGAAGGCGCTGAAGGTGGCCCCCGCGTGGGTGAGAGTTACCGACGCGGGAAGGCTATAAAGGAGTCCGGCAGGTTCCAGATTGAGAGTCAAGGTCTGGAGCTGTGCGTAGGAACCCACCGGCGCCAGGACCAGAACCAACCCGCCAAGACCGTAGGTAAAAACCCGCTGTAGGACCTGCTTACCAATCCACATCAGGGACATGCCACCTTAAGAAGCCGCAGTTGAATTTTGACAATGACATTCCTGCCAAAGGGGCCCAACAACCTTAACCGCACACGGAACGCCTCTCGCCGAGGGATCTCAAAACCCACAGCTACACGCTTGACCGCCGATGCCGGCCACAACTCAGATTCGAGTCAGACTGACAAGCTTATGATTTCCAGGCGTGCCCAGAGACGCGCCCTGGGTCTTCACACCGTTCTGTTCTGGAGGCACGAAAACTGAAGTTGATTCAGAGCTCGCGCGTCCCTTGCCCCCTTACTGGTCCCCAGGCGCGAGGAACTACTTTTCGCGGGGAAGGGCCCAGTATGTTGATTTCCATCTTCTGACAAGTACGAAAGGCATTTATTTCCTGATAACAGATTATCCAAAAGTGGACAATATGTCTGTGTCAGATTATGCTGTGACATTGTTCGGACCTGCATAAAATGCCGCTTCCGTGCTTGTCGCATGGGCCTGAACTCGGTCTCCATGCTGTACTGTGGAGCAATTTATAGAGTTGTTTAATAATTCACAATAGTACAGACGTACTAGGACTAGAGTTATTAATACTACACTTATATTGCCTCTATTTACTATTACCATTTATACGATGTAATTCGAGCGGATAACAACCCAAAATGGCCGTAAAGAATAGCTTTTCATCCAAAACAGTAGAAGATGTGAGGGGAAATCGCAGGCCTGTCGCGCGCAGCATCGTGTGATCGTAATCCCGAATGAAGGGGCGATTGATCGGATCGGACAACGAGCGCTTTACTGTATTTTCCGATCGCCGGCGGATCATCGGACATAATATCCTCTTCACGGCATTTTTCTGGTAGAGGATTTGGCAATGAATGAAGCGTGTGCCCGAAGATTTTTTGACGAAGAACCGGGACGAAAGGGACATAATGTCGAAAAAGATAGATGGAGCGCTTGGTTATTCACGGGCATTAGCGGGGATTAGCGGTTTATCCACAATAGGAGCCGTCGTACCAGATCCTGAATCCTAAATCCTGAGTTCCTCGCGGGACCGCACGGGACAGCACGTGACAGCATGCTGACCAACATCGACCTGTGTGAGGCAGTACAAATGCCGAGCCCATGGTGAGCGCTCCGTTTGCTCGGCCGCCCCGTCAATGGGCGTCATGACGGACGTCGTCCCACTTCTATCTCGGGGGTTGAACTCTCCCAAACAAAAAAAATTCAATTGCGCGGCCGGCGACGTGGATTTTTTCTTGACAAGCTTTACCGATTCGCCGCATGTTACGCGATAACACACCGGCCGACAGCACAGAGTTCTTGCAAGCCTTCGCGAGCTGCTCGACCTACGGAGAAACCAGGTTGAAACAGTCCTTGCTTCCACGCTTTCTGTTAATCATCGTGTACGTTCTCGCGGCCGCCGGCGGCCTTTGGGCGCAGACCACGGGGACGATTCGCGGCACGGTGCAGGACCCTTCCGGCGCGATTGTCCCCGGCGCTCAGGTTGCGGCGATTTTGACGCAGGCCTATGTCAATCGCACGACGCAAGCCAATGCCGAAGGCCAATATGTTTTACCCGCCCTTCCCGTGGGCCTATACACCGTGGTGGTGAAGGCGCCGGGGTTTCAAGAGTACCGGCAATCGGATGTGGAAGTTGAAATCGGCCACGTGACCCTTGCCAACGTGAGCCTGGAGCTGGGTACGCTGGCGCAAGTGATCACGGCGGAGGCGCAAGCGCCACTGGTCGAAACCACCAGCACGCAAATGGGCGCCGTAGTGTCCGAGCGCATGGTGACGGAGCTTCCCCTGAATGCGCGCGACACTTACCAGTTGCTCCAGTTGCAGCCGGGAGTACAGTCGCAATTGGGCTCCGACCTGTTCTACGGCAGCGACCAGGCGGGTGTGGTCTCCGTAAATGGCGGCCGCGGGCGGTCCAACAATTACACCGTGAACGGTGGAGACGCCAACGACCAGTTCGCCAATCTTCCCGCCATTCAGCCCTCGCCGGACTCCATCGAGGAATTCCGGGTGATGACCAGCACGTTCGACGCGGAGTTCGGCCGCAATTCCGGCTCGGTCGTGAACGTCGTCACCAAGTCGGGCAGCAACACGGTGCACGGGAATCTCTACGAGTTTCTGCGCAACCAGCACCTGAACGCGCGCAACTTTTTTGAAGGTCCGCGACCCGACTTCAAACAGAACCAGTTTGGCGGCACGCTCGGTGGGCCCATCAAGCGGGATCAGTCCTTTTACTTCCTGTCATACGAAGGGCGGCGCATCCACCAGGGAATACCTTCCGCCACAGTGGCGGTGCCGACGGAAGCCGAGCGGCAAGGGGATTTTTCCGCCGGCCCCGCATTCAGCGGCACTCTGACGGATGACTTCCTTGCCCAAACCCTTAGCGCACGGCCGGGCTGCGCTGCGGCAGTGCTAGGGAACCTCGGGTCGAGTATCTCGTCGGGAACAGCTTATGCGTCAATCTTCCCCGGCAACATCATTCCGGCAGGCTGCCTTGACCCCACGGCGGCGGATTTGATGAACCAATTCGTGCCCCTGCCCAACTCCGCCGGCCTCTATTACCAAGCCTCGCCGCTCGAGCGCAACCGCGGGGACCAGGGAACCATTCGCATCGACCAAAAGATCTCAGAACACCAGCAATTTAATGCCTACTACTACTTCGATGACGATTACCTTGAAAAACCCTTCGCGAAGTTCGAGGCGGGCGGCGCGGCCCTGCCGGGCTTCGGTGACCTGACCAACGAACGCTTTCAGCAAATCAACTTGACGCACACCTGGGCGTCCGGGTCCACTGCGGTGAATGAGTTCCGGTTTTCCTTTTTCCGGGAGGGCCAGGAAAGATTTCTCCACCCACAGCGAACCAATTTGGTGCAGGACTCCTGCGTGACCGTTCCCGCTGCACAATGCTTTAGCGATCCCAGTAATCCCAGTTTGGGCATAACGCCAAACCTGGGCGCCGGCCACGAAGGCGTGCCTTTTGTCATCGTGTCGGGCGGGTTTTCCATCGGCAACAATCTGGAAGGCGAGCTGCCGCAGTTCGGCAACACTTTCCAGGCGGCGGACAATCTCAGCAAGGTCAGGGGCAACCACACCTTGAAATTTGGGGCTGACGTGCGCCGCCAGCAGTTTGACCAGACACTCTATTTTGCCACCAATGGGAATGAAAACTTTTTCGGGGGTGGACCGAACGACGTGGGGTATTCGGACCTCATTCCCAATTACCTGTTGGGGCTTCCCGATAACTACCTGCAAGGTTCCGCACAGAAGGAATACGTTCGCGCCACGGCCTTTTATCTTTACGCGGAGGATAGCTGGAAACTGCGGCATAACTTGACGCTGAACTATGGCTTGCGTTGGGAATTGAACACTCCCATCGCCGACGTCAGGGAACGCACGCAGACCTTCCGGCCCGGCCAGAACACCAACGTCTTCCCTTGCCAGCTTGCCGCGGATAACCCGTTGGTGGCGGTGTTCGGTACCAACGATTGCGGCCCCGGCAGCGCGGGCGAATCTGTGTTCCCAGAAGGCTTGGTCATACCGGGAGACCCGGGCGTTCCAAAGGGTCTCACGCAGACTTACTACAAATCATTCGCGCCACGGCTGGGCCTCGCATGGAGTCCGGGGTGGAGTGGCAGATGGGGGAAGGTGCTGACCGGTGGTCCGGATAAAACCAGCATTCGCATGGGCTGGGGGATGTTCTATAACCCCATCGAGCAGTTGGTTTTGGAACAATTCAACGGCGAGCCACCCTTTGGCGGAAGCACCAATCTTTCGAACAACTTGTTCAATACGCCATTCCAGGGCCAGGATGGAACAGTTAGCCCCAACCCTTTCAACGGAATCCTGAATCCGCAGCGCGGCCAGCCCGTGGATTTCTCCCAGTTCCGGCCCATCGAGCTCTATGGCCAGTTTCAGCCCAATCTTCGATCCCAATACTCCGATCAGTATAACTTCAATGTCCAACGACAGGTGACCCCCACTCTGCTCCTTGAGGTCGCCTACGTTGGCTCCCAGGGACATCGATTGCTGGCAACCCACGATCTGAATTACTCCGATCCCCAAACGTGCCTGGACTTGAGCCAGATCGCTACCATGACGGGCCAAACCGGCATCGATTGTGGCCCCTTCGCCGAAGACAGCGAGTTCTACATCCCAGCCGGAACCATCCCGGCCGGAGTGACGCTACATCTGCCCTATGGTTCGGTGCCTTCCGTCACCGGCCCCAACGCGAGCGATATCACGCTGGTGGGCTTGCGGAAATACTCCTCGCCATTCTGCCAGCCGACGACAGGCACAGGATGTCCCCCAGACGGGGTGCCGGTTTACTCCAGCATCTTTGCGGAAGACACCATTGCGAATTCAAATTACAACTCCTTGCAGGTGCAGGTGGAGAAGCGCTTCTCCCGAGGCATGGAATTCCACGCTGCATACACCTGGAGCAAGTCTTTTGATGAAGCTTCCAGCTTCGAAAATGTGCTTAACCCCATCGATTTCCGCCGGAGTTACGCGCTGTCGCTATTCGACGCGCGGAACCGGTTGGTTTACAGCTACTTGTGGCAACTGCCGATTCCTGTAAGACACGGCTTCGCCGGCAAGTTTGTGAACGGCTGGGCCTTCTCGGGGATCACCACATTTCAGACCGGTTTTCCCATTCGCATAACCTCCTCGGACGACCTGGAGCTGATGAATAGCTACGATTTCGAGTTGCCAGGACAGCCTGATATGGTCAAGCCCTTCCAGGCGATCAACCCCCGCGGGCAGAATAATCTCTTCTTTGATCCGTCGACTTTCCAACCGCAGGCCTTGGGTACCATTGGCAGCGCGCCGCGGTCGGTTTGCTGCGGACCGGGTATCAACAATTTTGATGTTGGAATGCATAAGGACACTCAACTTACGGAACAAACGCGCTTGGAATTCCGCGGCGAGTTTTTCAATATCGTGAACCACGCCCAATTCATAGCTCCGGACGGCAACATTTCGGACGGCGCCTCCTTCGGTCGCGTTATGCAGGCGCGCGATCCGCGGCTGGTGCAGTTCGCTCTGAAGCTCTTTTTCTGATGCCTTCGGCCGGCTAGGCACGCAGTCCAACGTCAAGATGCGGGAGGCGATCAGCAGCCCAGATTAATACCGCTGGTTCAAGTTCATGCTGGTGGAGTAACCGCAATTCCCTTTATAATCAGAAGATCGTCTGCCATGAGGACAGACCAAATAAGATGAAGCTGGGCATAAGCTCCTACACGTTCCCTTGGGCCATCGGCCTTCCAGACGCCACACCTAGCCAACCACTCAAGCCGTTGCAACTGCTGGAGAGAGCTCAGGCGCTTGGCGTGGGCATGGTCCAATTCGGACCGAATATGCCACTCGACAAACTCCCCGAGAGGGAATTGCGCGATTTGGTGAAACAAGCGAACTCCTGGAAGATTGACCTGGAAGTGGCAACGGAGGGGATTGACCCGGGGCGCGTGCGGGAACAAATAAAGCTTGCCAAACGCATTGACGCCATTCTTCTGAAAACAACGCCGGAGCACCCGGTTGGGCAGATTCCAATGCGGACCGAGATTTCGAATTGTTTGCGCGCCATCGCGGGTGACCTCGCGAGTGAGAAAATCAGCCTGGCGATCGACAACAGCCGCATCCCCGCCCAGGAACTCAACGAACTTCTTGGCGCCATCCGCAGCCCCTGGCTGGGGGCAGCCATCGACACAGCCAACCCTTTGGCGCTCCCCCAGGGATGGCAAATCTCCGTCCGGGTTTTGGGTCATCGCACCTTGAGTCTTCAAATCAAGGATGTGGTCGTCGAGCGGGAAGTGCACGGAATGGGCTTCTCGGTCCGAGGCTGCCCTGTAGGTAAGGGACAACTCAATATTGCCTGGATTGTGGAGTCATTTGCATCGCTTCGAATTGAGCCCTCCGCCATCCTGGAATCCTGGACCCCCATGCAGAAGACCCTTCAGGAAACCATCGATCTTGAGGCTGCATGGGCGAAGCAGGGCGTTGACTACCTCAGGCGTTTCATACCCGAATAGAATTCTCTAATCCAAACAATCGAAAGATGTTTCCTGGTTTATCACACGAAACCGCCCCTCGTGTCATTGACATCTCAGGGTGCGTGTGCTAACAAGAAACAAGGAAGGATTCTCATCAGCATATGGGCGCCGAGGAACTCCAAGCCGCGTGGGACCTGCTCAAGGAGGCCTATCAGTACCAGATGGGCGGGGATTACGATATGGCGGTCGAGCTTTACAAACGCTCGCTGGACCTTCATCCTACGGCGGAGGCCTTCACGTATCTGGGATGGACCTACCGTTACCAGGGTAAGATTGACGATGCCATTGCCGAATGCAAGAAGGCCATCCAGATCGATCCAGAGTTTGGCGTTCCTTACAACGACATCGGCGCGTATTTGATCGAGAAAGGCGAATACGACGAGGCGATTCCCTGGCTTGAGCGTTCACTGCAATCCCGACGGTACGAGTCCTACCATTATCCCCATTACAACTTGGGGCGTGTTTATACGGCAAAGGAACTGTACGGAAAAGCGCGCCACCACTTCGAGCAGGCTCTGAAACTCTCTCCGGACTACGCTTTGGCGAAGGATGGTTTGGCCAAAGTCCGGCACAAGGTTCAATAGTCGGCGCGACCCTCCCCTCAGACTATTCTGGTAATGTCTCAGATTGCGCTACAGGCGGCTTCACGCCGCCGCATGGCGAGGTAAACTCGCCGCTACGTCATCAACCGGAAACATCCCCTCCTTCCCGCAACCCTCCTCGGACCAAAGCCAGTGTGCTATCATGGCGCGTTCAAATTGCGGAGAATCACTCTGGGAGGTTGAGTATGCCGAAAGCCGAGTTGCAGTATCTCACGGATGAGCTCAACAAGCTGCGCGAACAAAAGCTCTTTCAGAAGTTGCGCATCCTGGAAACCGAGCAGCTTCCGGTCTCGCGCTTCGACGGCCATAAGGTCATCAACCTTTCGTCCAACAATTACCTGGGATTGACCACCCATCCCAAGCTTCGGCAGCGCGCCCTGGAGGCGACGGAAAAATGGGGAGTGGGGTCGGGCGCAGTGCGGACGATTGCGGGCACCATGTCGATCCACATGGAGCTTGAGGAAAAGATCGCCCGCTTCAAGCACGTGGAAGCCTCCGTGGTGTTCCAATCGGGATTCACGGCCAATGCCGGGACGGTTTCCGCCATCCTTGGGCGCGATGATGTGATCATTTCCGACGCCCTCAATCACGCTTCCATCATCGACGGCTGCCGGCTATCGCGCGCTGAAATCAAAGTATTCCCGCATAAAGACGTGGAGGCCTGTGAGAATCTCCTGAAGGAGATCGCCGCCCGCAAATGCCATAAGCTCCTGATCACCGACGGCGTGTTCTCCATGGAGGGCGACATCGCTCCGCTGCCGCAACTTGTGGAATTGGCCGAAAAGTATGGGTGCATCATGATGATTGACGACGCGCACTCTTCCGGAGTGCTCGGCCGCAACGGACGCGGCACCGTGGACCACTTCAACCTGCACGGTCGCGTGGATATCCAGGTCGGCACGCTTTCGAAGGCCATCGGCGCGCTCGGCGGCTACGTGTGCGCCTCGCGCGACACTATCGATTTCCTCTATCACCGCGCGCGCCCGTTCCTTTTCTCCACATCCCATCCGCCGTCGGTCGCCGCTACTTGTCTTGCGGCCTTCGAAGTCCTGGAGGAGGAGCCCCAACTTATCGAGCAGCTCTGGGCGAACACGAAATTCCTCAAGGAAGGGCTCAAAAAGCTCGGCTTCAATACCGGCATGAGCGAAACCCCCATCACCCCCATCATTGTGGGTGACGCGGCCCTGGCCCATGAATTCTCCCGGCAACTTTTCGCCGCCGGAGTGTTCGCGCAGGGCATTGGCTTTCCTACCGTGCCGCAAGGCCAGGCGCGCATCCGCACCATCGTCACCGCCACCCACACCAAGGAGGAGTTGACTCAAGCGCTCGCCATCCTTGCCGAGGTGGGGAGAAAGTTGAAGATTATCGAGTAGAGGCCAATGTTGGCGCATTCATGTAGCCGGAGTTTAGCGCAGCGAGGCCGCAAGAGAAAGTCAGAAGGCAAAGTGTAGAAGGCAAAAGTAAGAGTGGCGCAAACTTTACCCGCGCCGCCCGCATCACCCTGCCGAAGCTTGCTTCCCCAGGAATCTCACCTCGAAGTGCGAGGAACCAATGAGCGATAAAAAGTGTATTGCAACGAACCGTCGATCAAGCCGATTGATCTACGCAATCATCGTGTTTTTACTCGCGGTCACCGCCGCCAGCGCGTCCGCGGGTGTGGTGGCACTGGATGAACGGCAACATCACCAAGGAAGGCATCAAGCTGGACCTGGAGTGGATGCACCGGGTGGGTCTGGGCGGCTTCCAGAATTTTGACGCGGCCTTATCGACGCCGCAGGTGGTGGAAAAGCGCCTGGTTTACATGACCCCGGATTGGAAGGACGCCTTCAAGTACGCGACCATCCTCGCCGATCATCTGGGCCTGGAAGAGGCGATTGCGGGTTCCCCGGGTTGGAGCGAGTCCGGCGGTCCGTGGGTCCCGCCATCTCAGGGAATGAAAAAGTACGTGTGGAGCGAGACCTTCGTCGAAGGCGGCAAGCCGTTTACGGGCACGCTACCTCATCCACCCTCGAACACGGGGGCATTTCAGAACCTGGCGATCCATGATGTTCTCGACGCGCCGGCAGGCTCTCCGGCGATTCCGCAGTTTTATGCCGACGCCGCGGTCATCGCCTACCGCCGGCTGGCAAGCGATGTGCCGCTCGAATCGTTGCACCCCAAGATGACGGCCAGCGCCGGCGCCCCTGACGCGGCGAAGCTCACTGACGGAGACCTGCAAACAACCGCCAAGCTGCCCATTCCCCCGGTCGGCGAAAGTGCCTGGATCCAATACGAATTCGCTGAGCCCCAAACCTTGCGCGCCATTTCCATCGTGATGAAAGAGATGGGTGGTATTGCATGGCTGTTAGCCGGGATTAGCAGCCCGGAGAAATCCCTCGAGGCGAGCGACGGCGGGCAAAACTTTCGGACCATCGTGAAGCTCACGGAGGGTGGCTCTCCCCAGCATACCGTTGCTTTCCCTCCAGTGAAGGCGAAGTTCTTCCGCGTCGTATTCAAGCGGAACCCCCCTCCTCCTTTGCCCTCTTGGGCGGCGGGCATGGACGCCTCTTCGTTCGGGATTAAGAACGCCGCTCCTCCAACCGATTATGAAATCGCCGAGTTGAAGCTGTATCCGGGAGCGCGGGTCAACCGGTTCGAAGAGAAGGCTGCATTTACTCCCATGCCTGACCTCTATCAGTTCGCGACGCCTCCCGACCCGACCGCCGAAGTTGTCGCGAAGTCCGGGGTGGTCGACCTGACGGCGAAGCTGCGCGCAGGCGGTACGCTCGACTGGACACCTCCCGCCGGCGATTGGGTCATTCTCCGTTTCGGTTATTCACTCCTCGGAATCACCAACCATCCGGCCACCCCGGAGGCCACGGGCTTGGAAGTCGATAAGCTGAACCGCACCTATGTGAAAAACTATATGAACGGTTACCTGGATAGTTACAAGCAGACCGTAGGGGCGGACTACATGGGCAAGCGCGGCATCCGCTATGTTATCAACGATAGTTGGGAGGCCGGGTCACAGAACTGGACTGACGACATGATCGCTCAGTTCAAGAAGCGGCGCGGTTATGATCCGCTGCCCTGGATGCCGGTTCTCACCGGGCAGGTGGTGGAAAGCGCCGAATCGAGCGACCGGTTCCTGTGGGACTTTCGCAAGACCATTGGCGATTTAATCGCCGACGAGCATTACGGCCAGGTGGAGGCATCGCTGCATGAGCGGGGCATGGGCCATTACGGCGAGTCGCACGAGTCAGGGCGCGCCTTTGTCGCGGATGGCATGGAAGTCAAGAAGTTCAACGAAGTGCCGATGAGCGCCATGTGGACGCAGCGGCCGGGGGTGAACTACGAGCGATATAATTACAATGCCGACGATCGCGAATCGGCATCGGTGGCACATATCTACGGGCAGAACTTGGCTGCGGCCGAGTCCATGACCGCCGCGGAGGCGCCCTGGGCGTGGTCGCCGGCTACGCTGAAGCCCACGGCGGACATGGAACTGCTGAATGGGATCAACCGCTTTGTCATTCACGAGTCGGCACACCAACCGCTGGTGGGTAAGGCGCCGGGAATGACCCTGGGACCCTATGGGCAGTGGTTCAACCGCAACGAAACCTGGGCGGAAGAGGCGGGTCCGTGGGTTGACTACATCGCACGCAGCAGCTATCTGCTTCAGCAGGGGCACTTCGGCGCGGACCTGGTTTACTTCTACGGCGAAGACTCAAACCTCACGGCGATTTTCGAGAACAAGGCTCCCGATGTTCCGGCGGGCTACGGATTCGACTACATCAACGCCGACGGCTTGATTCACATGCTGAAGGCGATGAATGGACGAATTACCACCAAGAGCGGCATGAGCTACCAGGTGCTGGGGCTTGATCCCTACAGTAAACACATGTCGTTGCCCGTGCTGCGCGCCATTCACCAACTGGTGGAGGATGGCGCCGTCGTTGCCGGCCCGAAGCCGACTGACGATCCCAGCCTCGCCGACGATCAGGCGGAATTCCACAAGTTGAACGATGAACTGTTTGGCGACGGCGCCGCCGTGCATAAGGTTGGCAAAGGCACAGTGTATGCGGGCCAGAGTCTGACGGATGTCTTCAATGCCTTGAAAGTGGCGCCGGACTTCGACTACACCAAGCCGGAGAGCGACACGCGGATTTTGTTTGCGCATCGCCGCCTTGCGGATGGCGATCTGTACTTTGTGGATAACCGCAACGACCGCGATGAGACGGTGGATGCGACCTTCCGCGTGACCGGCAAGGCGCCGGAACTCTGGCATCCCGAGACGGGCAGTTCGGAGCCTGCGTCTTACCGCATCGCGGACGGCCGCACCACTGTGCCGCTTCACCTCGAGCCCTGGGGGACAGTGTTTGTGGTGTTTCGAACGCCGACGAAGGCAACATCGAGGACGTTGCCTAAAATTGTGGAGACGGAACTTGCGACGGTGGATGGCGCGTGGAAGGTGAGCTTCGAGGCAGGGCGTGGCGCGCCGGACTCCATTACGCTGGACAAGCTGATCTCGTGGAGCGATAGCGCGGATGCGGGCGTGAAGTACTTCTCCGGCGCCGGAACCTACAGCCAGACGATTCAGGCCTCGCCCGATTGGTTCAAGAAGGGCGCGAAGCTGTGGATCGATCTCGGCGACGTGAAGAATCTGGCGGAGGTTACGGTGAACGGTAAGTCGCTGGGCATCGTGTGGCACACGCCTTACCGCGTCGATGCCACGAGCGCGCTGAAGCCTGGCTCGAACGAGGTGATGATCAAGGTGATCAACGCGTGGGTGAACCGGCTGATCGGCGATCAACAACCGGACGCCACGACGAAATACACGTTCGCCGATGTGAAGCCTTACAAGGCGAACTCGCCGTTGCTGCCTTCGGGACTTCTCGGGCCCGTGCGCCTCTATTCCGATGTCCGGCAGTAGCGAGAGCAAGAAGCGCCCAGCACCTGGAAGACACTGACTAATTTGCACGACGCGCCTCGAAGCCCATGTAGCGGGCGGCATCATGTAGCCCAATTAGATAGCCTCTGGTGAATGGCGATAGTGACAATCTGGCCCTGCGCCAGCCACAATGAACGGCGTTCTCAGGTTACGTCCGATTGCTTGTAAGTGGATTTGTTTTCAGTATGTTCTCAGGTTTGGGAGGGAAAAATCGCATTTTCGGCCCTTTGTTTTCAATAAGTTGTCAGGTTTGGGCGCATTTTCCCCGGACGGGCATTAAGTCCCTGCATTATTGGTACGTCTTGTCCACCTGCCTCGCCGTTGGCGAATGGACCTCCATCCGACGCGAACTTGAACCTTCGGGAATCACCCGTCTCTATTTCCACATGGTTATTGTTTCACAAGTACTCAATCTTGTCAAGAGAAAAGTGAAGCGTGCTTCATGTGCCGTCCGGCACTCCATACGGGCTCCAGATTCTGAGATGAAAAAGCCGGCTAAGGCTTGGCATGCGGCGGAGCCGCGGCGGGAAACTCGATTTCAACCTTGAACTTTATCCAGTGAATCGCTCCGAGGTCTTGGGCGGGGCCGGAGTCATGCCCGGGAGTAATCTTTGAGTCCATAATCCACAGCCGTCCCTTTCCCAAGGGGGACGACCCCAGCTTTGCCCGAGCTTCGTCCACCTCCTTCTCTGAGGCATCGGAGCCGTAGATGACCAAATCCACCCGTTTGCTTTCCGTCTTAAAGTCGACGCAATTCAGCACAAAATTGAACTCCCGCGGCGAAACACGCACTGCTTCCTGAGCGGTGGTGCCGTAGGAAGTGTCGAGGTAACGGATGTTCTGGAAATGGTACGGCGGCGTCACCACCCAGAGAAAGTCATCACACTCAGGGTCAGTAGGTTTGCCTTGCGGTGAGACTTCAAGGGTCCAACCGGTGATGTCGTCTCCCCACGAGGACGGCATCAACACGAAGTCGAGTCCATGACCGATGCTTTTGCGGAACGTCTGCCCCTCCGTGACTTCCCCAACAATGGTAACCGAACGATCTTGTGAGGCTGCGCTGAGACTTGATAGCGCGAAGCAAACCAGCCACAAGATGGCCACTCTCCTCATCCTCACCTCAAGCGTGCGACTCGGGGTCACTGTGTGCGCGTTGCCGAAGCCACCTCAGGCGGAAATGTCGGCGAGTTGATGAATACGGCGGACGTGGATTTGATTCTCACGCTTCCGAGCTTGCGCAATGTCGTAGGAGGCTTGCATACGCAGGAGGGTGTCCATCTTAACCCCGAAGGCCTTTTCAATGCGGAGCGCCATATTCCCGGAAAGGCTGGCCTTGCCGTTGAGCAAGCTTGACAGTGTCGGGCGGGAAACCCGAAGTGCCGATGCTGCCGCCGTCACCGACAGACCGACGGGTTCAATGATCTCCGTCCGAATGAAATCCCCGGGATGGGGTGGGTTCTTCATAGGCATGGCGATTACTTCCTCCGTCCTCAATGGTAGTCTTCCAAATTCACGGGGAATTCGATTCATCTTAGTGAAAGGGGGAAATCAGTTATCGGGTCTCTCGGACTTGCCAAACGATTTGAGAATGACGCGGACGGTTTGCACGGCTTCCTTGCCTGTCTCCGCGTTGACGGTGACGATATCCACATCGCCGGTCAGGTGCAGATAATCCGCTTCCTTCTCCCCGTGACCTTTGCCGCGTTCCACCGTTCCGGAAAAGCGGTAAAACTTCCCATGAATCTTATTGGTGCGAAATTCCACGTGGGCCTTCTTGCGGAATCCTTCCAGAATGTCGTAGCTCAAAAGGTCGTCTGACTCCTCTGCCGGTTGAGCGACCTCGACATATCCTTTGAGCCTGCCCTCCTCGTCGAGGATCGCGAGCGTGTCGTCGGCAGAAAGGAAGTGATATTTCGCCGTCATGTCATCGACGCGTTCGTTGTCATCCTGCGCTTCGAGGTGGCGAGCCGAAAACATGACGGCCGCCAGGATTCCCGCACAGGCGATCGCCGCCAAGATTATTGACCCTCGTAGAAACCGCCATGGGGTTCCTTCCCCACCTGCTTGAACCATAGGCCTAACGCACCCTCTCCGGCGGGCGGCCTCGCATACCGCGCACCCGTCCGATCCGTGCCCACAACTCCGACCAGTTTATTCTCACTCTGATGAGACGGCAAGCAACCCCTTAGCTGGGCAGGTTATTCGATCACCTGGTGATAACGGGCGGCCAATAGGCAGGGATCACCAAAAACACGAGGATTATCAGATTTGTCACGGCCAACCCGCCCAGAGTTAACCTCGTACTAGACTCTGACCAGGAGCGCCGAGATTCCAATCCAAGTCCGAGCAAAAGAGCTAGGGCGGGCAAGCTTGGAAGCATATAGCGTCCCTGTGGTTGCGCCATGGATAAGTTTGTGTGGATGACAGCCATCAGGTTCAGCACGATTGCGCTGGAAATAATGGCGGAGAGACGGAAATCGATCCGGCGCTGCCAGACTCCCCCCATCCAACACGCGCCCGCGCTGACCAGCGCGATCGTATAGACCAGGTATGCCAAACCGGGCAAGAACAAATTCATCCAGCCAAAGGTCCCGATAAAAGACGTAATGAAGTGATAGGGAAAGTAGAAACGGAAGTATTTCAAGCCAAAGGAATGTTTGCGTACGAACCCACTTCCCATCGTAAACATGGCGTTTTGGGCAAGAAACTCGCCGTACACGTGGTGGTTCCGGATCAGCCAGGGGGCGACGATCACCAGCATGATGGCGCCGAGCACACCCGCGCGCAGGAGTTTGGCGCGCCAAGTGGCTTTCTCGGAAATTAAGGCCAACAGAAGTGGCACGGGCAGGACAATGGCGTTGATCTTGCTCAAGAATGCGCCCGCTATTGCCAGCGCAGCGAATATTCCTATTCCCCATGTGAAACCGCGCTTGATCACTCGGACGATCAGGTAGAGGGCAAGAGCGGAGAGCATCGTCATCAGCGCGTCATTGCTGAGGTTCATGCCTCGAAAGGTGAACATCGGCCAGAAAGCCATCAGACCACCGACCAACAAACCCGTCCACGGACTTCCAGACGCCTCCGTGCCGGCCAGAGCGCAGAACCAGAGGGATAAGGCCGAGATCAAGACATTTATGAGCCGGGCGGCACGGAAGGGCCAATAGAGTCCCAAATCTCCAGAGGCATTCTGATATACCCTCGGCGGGAAGAGAAAATACCTCCTGCCATATTCTGGTCCCACATAGCCAATGGGAGGCAATCCTACGTCCACCGCGAGGGGGGCGATGAGCAAGTAATACAAGGGCGGCGAAGCGGCTTCCGGGAAACTTGGCCCCTCGAGAGGCAAGGTACGTTTCTGACGCAAATAGTTCGCATACTGCCAGTGAGCCGGCTCATCTGGCGCCTCAAACACCGGGACCGCGAACGACCAAGCCACCATCAACGCAGCCGAGGCCAGCAGCATTACCGTCAAGTTCTTGCGTACAGCTCGGGTTGTCGCACCGCTGCGGAGGTTTGAAATGGGTGCACTTATCGGAGCGTTGGTGGCCATATTCTGAATGTTTCTAGCTAGCTTGCGGCTTTCACGAAGCCAAGCTTAGTTCACCATGCAGGATATAACGCTTCTCATCCAATAGGAAGCCACGATGCCTGAAGATTCAATTGGATTCATGGTGTTGCCGGGGCGGGCGAGGGAGTCCCCTGGTCCGGCAGATGAGGATAGGGAGTTAACCGGGGAGGCGCAAGGTCCGGTTCCGCCAGCCAGACGCGTCGGTGCGGAAAGTAGCGGATTAACTCGACATTTCCGGAGTCATCCATGTCACGCGCCCACACGATTTTTGCGGCGTCAATATCTGCTCTGTTATACACCCATTCATTCGTTGAATTATGATATTGATTGTACCGCACGATGGCGAGCTGGTCTCCCGGCAGCGCCTCAAGTTGCGCCACGGCCCTGGCACGGTCCAGGTTCTGAAAATGCTCGGATTCCCAGGTGTGCCTCCATTCGACGGGGGTGGGAATGTGCAACTGGGGCGCAAAGGCGCGCAGCAGGAACAACAGGACGCACATGGCCGGGATCCCCCGCACCAACCCCAGCCCGGCAGGTTTTCCCCGCCACCGCCACAGCCGCAGGTACCGCATGGATTGCAAAACCAGCGCATAAATCGCTGCGGTTGCAGGCGCGGCGTATTGCGCGAGAAAATAAACGGGCAACGCGAGGCCGATGAAGGTGGCGCCGCAAACCGCGACTAAAAAGCCAGTCTTGCCGGTGACCGACTTGCGGAGAAACTCCCGGCGGTTGATGACCAACATAACCAGCAGGGGCAGTGCGAGCAGCGGCCCCAGGTAGAAACGGTAGATCTCCGAGACCTTCGTCACTAATAGATCGAAGGGAGCCCTTCGGGCATGATAGTAATCATACATCAGCCATTCATGCAGATAAAAGTGCTCCATCACCGGATGGTGATACACGTGCCTGAGGTTTAGAGGCAGCCAAGGAAAATACGGCGCCGCGATGTAGGTGTCGAGATTGACCTGGTAAGGAATGCGAAAGGGGCTGCCCGTAACCCTCCAAAAAAAGTAGCCCATTCCCACCGCCGTGGCGGCCAGAATCAGGCCCAAGGGCAGGACAATTCGTGGAATCAATTCTCGCCAGGATGGGCGGCCCTTCCCCAGAATCCACACCAAAGCCACAATCCCGATTGGGATGCCGAAGAACAAGCTCTCGTAGGGCCGCGTGTTGGCCAGAAGGGCCAAACCCACGCCAAGGAAAACAGCATCCCTCGTGCGCCGGTGGTGCTTGATTCTGGGTAGCGCTCCCAGGACAAGCGCTCCGCCAATCGCCGCCAAAGCTCCTCCACAATAGCTGTTCACCCAATAGGTGAAGCTGGCAATTCGCACAATGGCCAGCGACCCACCCAGCAGCGCCCAACCCGGCGGCAGCCATCCTTGCAACATCCAACAAATCGCCGCGCACATGACGCCCGCGCTGAGCCATATGCCGACCCAGGGGCTTCCCGTAAGGACCTGGCCCAAAGCCATGACCAAGCCCTGGGCGGCATAGTACATCGACATGTAGGTGGGTTTTTGATTGATGTGGATACTCTCAAAGTGAATCCACATCGGGTGAGTTGGATTCGCCAGGCGTCCGTGCGCGAAGGTATCCGCTGCCAGGAGATAGCTAAAGTCATCATGAAATCCCGGCTGGGGAGCCGGCACGTTGGGCAGCAGGGCAGCGCGGATCGCCAATGCCAGAACGCCCACCACAAGGACGGCAAGGGTACGCCTCGTTGCCAAACGGCCCAGGTAATGTTCCGCGGCCTGAAACCACCGGGAGGGGAAGCTGCGAAGATAGGCCGCACCCAAGATCAGGATGGCCACCAGAATATGCTCGTAGAAAAAGAACATCCAACGCCTCCGCGAGTTCCAGCACGGTCCAAAAAAGTCGTCTCCCCTGTTCTTTCTCGTGCGGGATCGTCTCAGGACTGCCCCTCTCTTGCGGACCCACTCTGCTGGGCAACTTGCGGCAATCGGGCAGCAGTTTAGCATGAAACTTCAACTGCCACCAAAAGCGGTCCGGAGCGGTTGTGGCAGCGTTGATGGTTGTGTGGCGGTCTTCTACCATCTTCTCGCGGCACGCAGAACTCCGCCAAACCAAAAGGTGCGACTCTCGCCGGAGCACGTCCTTCTTGTAGGTTACGACCGGAATACTGTAGATTGAGGTGCCTGTGGCGACGCTGGACCGGATCAACCCGGAAAGTGTCGCTCCGGAGAAGATACCTCACGAGGGTGTTTCCAATTTGTCGGCCTTTATTCGCTCGCGCGCTTGGCTCTTTGGGACGCTAGGCCTGGTGTTCCTGCGCGCGTTACCCAACTTGCGCTATCCCTTAGGTCGGGATCATGCCACCTTCTGCGTGATCGGACAGGGGTTGCTGCGCGGACAACTCCTCTATCGCGATCTCTGGGACAACAAGCCCCCGGGGATTTTCTATATTTATGCGCCGATCGTGAAGATCTTTGGGCCGGTGATGTGGTCCGTGGGTGTGGTTGATATCCTGTGGCTGCTCACCATCTCCTGCTGCATTTTCTATTTTTCCCGCCGCTATTTGGGAACGCCGGGCGCAGCGCTGGCGGTGATCTTCTACGCCTGCCGGCACTGCCGTCAGGGGTATCTGCACGCAGCCCAGCCGGAAGCCTTCCTCATGCTCTGCGTCTTCGCCGCCTGGTTCCTGTTGAGTGGAGGTGACCCCTCACCCTCCCTTGTACCTCAAGCATCCTCCCCACAAGGGAAAGGGAGTGGGCAAGGTTGGACCTGGCGGGTGGTTCGATGCTTTGCGGCAGGTCTGATTTTGGGCGCGGCGTTTTGGCTAAAGTACAACACAGTAGCCTTTTTCCCCTTCGTGGCGCTGTTACCCTTTGTGGATTTCCGCGAACTGGACCGCGGTTCAGCGCGCCTGCGTCTCTTGATTCCTTGGAAAGACTGCCTGGTGCGAGTGCTGATCGTGGTGGTGGGCTTGGTTGTTGCTGTCGCGGCGGTAATAGCCGGGTTTTGGATTTCTGGGGCGTGGCCGGCCATGCGAGAGGTTCAGTTCGAGGTGCTCCCGCGATACGGCTCTACGGCTTTTCATGGGAGCACCGCTTTCCTCCTCTATGCACTCGGCCACACGCAGGAGCATATGGGAATATGGTGGGAAATCATGCCCGCTCTCACCTTGCTGTATGCCTGGAAGCGTCATGAAATGGCTTCGGCGGCTCCCATATTGTTGTTAGCACTTGCCGGATATGTCTCCACCGCAGTGCAAGGGCGTTTTCTTCCCTATTATTTCGAAACTTGTTATCCCTTCTTCGCCATGCTCTGGGCCTATGTCTGTGTGAGTACCTACGAGAGCTTCCTCCAGCTTCAGCGCATTTTTGTGCGACGGCGCTGGGCTTTGGCGCGCGGCTTGTTGTGGGTGGTGTTTGCCAGCCTCGTCTTCTCGCTGCTTCCGGAGGAGAGTGTGCGAATTGTCGAGCAGTACCAGTTAGCGGCGGACTGGTGGCGGGATCCGGAGCTTTCCTACAAACTGTACTGGTTCCAACTACCGGTGGACAAATTCGGGGAACAACTGCGTGTCATTGACTACCTGAAGACGCATTCCGCGCCCCAGGATGAGGTCTACGTTTGGGGAACCGCCCCTCTCATCAATTTCCTGCCGCAGCGGAGAAATCCCAGCCGTTTTGTTTCCAACCTAGGCTTGATTTCCAAGTGGGCGCCGGAAAGCTGGCGACAGGAATTGGTCGAAACGCTCAAGGCAAAGCGTCCCCGGTATATTGTTGTGGGGCGTCACGATTCGGTCGCACCACTAACTTCCTCGCCTCTGGATTCGGAAGAATATCTGCGGGTCTATCCCGCCCTGGCCGGTCTCTTGAATCGCCAATACCGTGTGGAAGTCAATTACGCGGATTTCGAAATCTACGAATTGAAATAGAGTACGGCCAGCGTCGCCAGGGTGAGAAGCGATATGATCACTCCCAGACGTAAACCGCGCTGGCGATAGTCAAAGCGGACTTCGTGAAGGCCGGCCCCGGCATAGACGGCTCGAAAGATCTGGTTGGCGCGGAGCACTGGTACCGGGCGGCCGTCGAGCGTCGCTTGCCAATTAGGATCGTATCGCTCCAGCAAGACGATGTAAGCGGGGCGCGCGAGTTCGGCCCGGAGGGTGACGGAGTTGGGATCGCGATGCGCGATTTCCACTTGCCCGGCGGGCGAGGAGCCCACCACCGGCAGGGGTGGGCCTTGGCTTGCCCCTACCGCAGGCGAGGAGCCGGCGATGGCGGCGAGAATGACCGTGTTGAGCGCGTCAAAATCGGGTGAGGCCAGGTGATCCAAGGTCTCGGCGGAATTCGTCGAGAACTGGGAATTGCCCGCCACGTAAGTCCGGGGAACGAAACACAAGTCCTCATACAAGGCGCTCGGCGTCGGGGAGCCATTGAAGACATCTCCCATCAGCCGCGTGGCCGCCGTGTCGGCGCGCGTGGGCCGAAGAATATACTTCACATTCGTGCGGCCCAGCATGCAATCGACCAGCTCCGGATGCGCGGCTTCGCGACTCTGGTAGAACTCCACGTCATAAAGGTAAGGCGGCAGCGAGCGCTCCAAATCCAGGTTGATGTTTCCTTCCACTTGGTTGAGCATGGCGCCCGTCGCGAGTTGCATCCGGGCTTGCAAGGCTCCCTGCGCCAGGGGGCCGAAATCTGCTGCCTCCGGAATCGACTCAAAATTGATGTAGGTTTGCAGCTTTGGACCGTCACGCGTCTGAAAAAGGGGCCAGAAGGAAGCGACGCGATAGGTTCCGGGAGGATCCTTGAATTCCTTCAAGACCGGGGGCCGATACGTGAAGAAGGTTTTGGGTACCGTTGGGTTCGCGCCGGAGTTCACCACCACCAGTTGGCCGGCCGCTAGCAGAGCGAAGGCATACAATCCCGGTCGCGCCCATGGTTTTCCCTGTTCCAGACCATAGGCCAACACCAGTCCACCCAGGCAAAATCCCGCGAGGCCGGGAAGTTGAAAGCGCAGCATGGTGACGAGGAAATCCGGCATCTGGTGAAGGTTAAAGGGTGTCTCCCCGAGCAAACTCAGCACCCAATGGGTGGGCGACATGATGAGAGCGGGAAGCACCCAAGCCACGGCCAGGATGGCGAGGATACAAGCGAGGACTATCTTGAGAGGCGTCAGCAGCCTGTGCCCATGAGTCCTCCACGGTGAAGCCGGTAAATGCAAAGCGTCAAATCCCCAGCCCGCCAGAATCGCCACAAGAAACGTAACCAGGACCAGGAGCTTGACGGGGTAGCGCACCATGGCAAGGGGCGGGAAAATCAAATAGACCAGAGCAAAGGCCGGCGTAAAGTGGCCGAAGGAGAGCAGCAAGAAAGCTCCGGCTGCGCCGGCGACGAAGTTGCGGTGGCGGTCGCGTCCCAGCGCCCATCCGGCCAGCGCGCAGAAGAGGGGAACAAAGCCCAGAAAGACGGAAAGATAGTGAGGGCCGAGGTTCGAGTCTGACATCAACCGCAGCCAGCCGGTGGTGGCGGCGATCCCGGAGCCGAAGAAGTCCGGCACAATCATTTCCGGCAAGGAAAAGGGATTCACCGACCACGTGGTGGTTTCGCCAAAGCTCAAACCCTGCACACCGCGGCGCGACTGGCTGAGCAGACTGGAACCCGGCAGAAGCTGTGCCGAGCAAAGCAGCAGCATTCCCACGCCCACCAGGAAGAATTTTGCGAGCACGCGGAAATTAGGCTGCGAACAGAGTTTGCTCCCCACGCCGCGGCGATAGAAAGCATAGGCAAGGCAAAGGCCGAACGTCCCCAACATGGTCAGCGGTTCACCGGCTAACCACTGGAATGAGAAGATCACGCTGAGCAGGATCCACGGCCGCCGCCGCGTGCTCTCGAGTGCGCGGCCGGTAACCAGCAATGCCCAAGGAATCCAGGCGGCGCATGCCGAAAGGTTATAAATATTGCCGAGGGAAAGCACCGGTCCGCTCAACATGAAGACGATTGCCGCGAAGAGAGCACCCAGATAGGTCTGGCCCCACGAACGCGCCAGCACGTAGACACCGATTCCCGTCCAAGCAAAATGCACCAGAAAGTGCATTTTAAAGGCGATATTAATGGGGAGGAGAATAATGAGAAATGTGCATGGATAGAAGAAAAGCAAATTGGGATTTGCCAACATCGGCTGGCCGTAATTCAAATAGGGATTCCAGTAAGGAAGATAACCCTGGCGGCAGAGATCGTGGATGAGGCGCGCGCTCGGAAAAGTGTAATTGTAGATGTCGCGATAAAAGAACATCGCGGGGGTGAAGATAACCTTCCAAAACATGCCCAACAAGCTTGCGACGAGGAGCGCCACCGCCACGATGTCAAATCTAAGGTCCGAAGTCCGAGGTCCCAAGTCTGAAGTCTGCGATCCGATGCCGGAAGGCGAAATGTCGGGTTGGGTCTCCGCCATGAGAATCCGATTTCCGAAAACTGCAAGAGGTTAATATAGCATTCCAAACGAAAGCCCGAGGCCCGAAGTCGGAAGGTGAAGTACCCGAGGCCCCCCACCGCTTTCTGCCTACCGCTGGGTGCCTGCGCGCCCCTGGGATGCCTCAACAAAGGCTGACTCGGATGGGTCAACCCTTGTGGGCTTTGGTTTCCCGACCGCGTGCTTCGGGCTTTCCTTATTAGTGCCCGCCGGCGTAGGGAATGCTTCTAAGGAGTTCTTCGTCAGGATTGCCGGCGTCGGACCCGGGAGTCTCCGGGTTCGGGGGAAAAAGGCTTTGCGCTGCTCCGGCTCCCCGGGGAAGGAGCGGGCCGACGGGGAGTGATGGAAGCGATTTGAGGGCCTCTAAGGCCGGCGAGAAATTGGGCCCGGAAAGTGCCACCAGGTAGCCGGGGTCGCGCCAAGGCCGGTAGGACCTTTCGACAATCGAGAGTAGACTTTCCTTAAGGTGTTCCACAACAGCATGATTTTCCGGTAACTCGGCGACATTCTGCTGTTCCAAGGGGTCTGTGGGCCAATGATAAAGCCGGTTGCTCCGAAAACCCGGCCGGTAAATGAGCTGCCACTCCCGCGTGGTGATGCTGATCACGCCCCGGTGGTCGGTCAAGGCAGGGTTCTCCAAGACTTCCGAGAGGGTGGGTTCCTCCGGCGTCTTCGGCACGTACCCGGGGGTCCACAAGCGGGCCAAGCTGGCCCGGCGCAAAACCGCCCCCCTCACCCCTGCCCATCCGAGCACCGTCCCGAAGATGCGTTGCGTTCTGGCAATGTCCGTGACCCGGACGCGGGCGGGGATTCCCGGGCCGGCGATAATCAGCGGCACGTGCAGGACCTCGCGATAGAGGTTCAAGCCATGCGAATAAGTGTCATCGTGCTCGCCAAAACCTTCCCCGTGATCGGCCGTGATGATGATGTAGGTATTGGACCATTCGGGAGAATGCTCCAGAAAGCGCAGCAGTTCTCCCAGTTGACTATCTATGTAGCTCAGTGAATTGTCGTAAGCGGCAATCACCCCTTCGCGCTCGCCAGGAGGAAGATAGAAGCGGCACGTCTCAGACGTAAACAGCAGGTGTTTGGCGTTCGCGGAAATACTCCCGTAGCGATGACTGTAGGTGGAAGGGACCTCGTAAGGCTCATGGGCATCGTTATAATTGAGGAAGAGGAAGAAGGGACGGTCGGACCGGTGATCGAACCAGCGGTAAACCTCCTTGTTGAGTTGGTGGGCGGTAAACTGGTTAAAGCGACTGCGGTGGAACCACTCCTCGCTATAAGGTTCAATATAATCACGTCCGATGCGGGTCAGATCCAGGCTGTAACCCATGCTTCGGGTGCTGTCGATGTAAGTTTCAAAGCCCCGGCCCAGTCCCCGGGAAATGACGCCGTAATAGGGATTGGCGTTGAACCCTGCCGTTTCGTACCCGCCCGAACGAAGGATTTCCGCCAAGGTCCGCGGCTCTAAAGCCCTATACGTGCCCGCGCCGTGCTGGTGGGGCAGCAGGCTGGTAAACACGGAAAACATTGAGGGCAGCGTCCATGATGAGGCGGAGATGGCATTTTCGAAAAGAACTCCACGCTCGGCAAACTGATCGACGTTCGGCGTGGTATTCCGAGAATATCCGTAAGAAGAAAAATGGTCAGCGCGCGCGGTGTCCACCACGATCAGGATGATGTTGGGCGATTGCGCTTTGCCGGCGGCGCGAGTCGTAGATTCCAACCAGTGATCGGGAAGGCTGAAGATTCCCAAGGCGGCCGCCAGTGCGGCGATCGAGGCAAAGACTACCCCCGACCAAAGTCGTTGCGGCGCATCGGCCAGGAAGCCCAAGGGAGAGTGGGGCTTCCGGGTAGCCCACAGAGCTGCCAAGGTCCAGGCGAAAAATCCTGCGAACAGGATGGCGGGGGTAAGGACATGCTGGAGCGCAATAGCGGATCGGGAAAATCGTAGCACGAACGCCAGATATTCGCCGGTCAGACCGGCTAAGCCGGCGATAATCCCCATACCCAAGAACGGTGATCTCGGTGAGCTGGCCAGGAAACCCGCAAGCAAGCCCAGCAACCCAAAGGCAACCGAGGTCAGAAGCGGAGCCAGGAACCAGATGGAGGGCGAGAAAGGCAAGTCTGTGAGGCGCAAACAATGGGCCTCGATCAATCCGAGAACGATCCCGGCGCTTGCTCCCAGCAAGCCCACCCTGCCAATAATTGTCTGTCGATTGAGGTGGTCGGTTGTCACTTTCTGTCACCTGCAAAGCCCAAATTGTTTCCAACCCCTGGCTTAGCCGAGGTGTTAACTTGTTCTAAAGGGATGCCAAGCCATTGTAAGAAATCCCCTTTCCCGTGAATTATTTGATTTTGATGGGCTCACATCGAAACACACCTCTACAGCGACCCTGTATTTACCATGACTATCGAAAGCACGCCAGGTGCCAAGGTTACATTTTGAGTTTCTTAAATAGCCCTTCGGGGATTATGCCTACCGTGAACATTATAACCCGCCAGAACCAGGGAACGTAAACCACATTCTTCCCGGATTTCACAGCATTGTAAATGTCTCGGGCCACCGCCTGCGGTTGAGCAACCAATGGCAGTTTCCCCTTTCCAAATACCATGCGCGTGTCGACGAAGCCGGGTTTCACGGTGATGACTTGGACGCCGCTATGATAGAGCCGGTTGCGCAGGCCTTGAAGGTAGGTGGTCAGGCCGCCCTTGGCGGATCCATAAAGGTAATTGCTTTGGCGGCCGCGGTCACCTGCAACCGAAGAGAGAGCGCAGATAAATCCCTTGCCTTTCTGCTCAAAATGATTGGCCAGGACATTAAGGGCAAGGGCGGATCCGGTGAAGTTCGTATCCAGAATCCGGCGCGCTTCGTTTACATCCTTGAGCGCCGTTTCATGGTCTCCCAGGTAGCCGGTACAGAGAACGACTCCTTCCAGCGAATCGCCAGCCGGAGCGACGCACGCCGCGAGCGCCGATTCCAGGGCATCGAAGTCTAGCACATCGACTCTCGCGGCGCGGGCGCTCACGTTGTGGCGCAGGTTAATGTCGGCGGCGAGAGCTTGCAACTCTTCCAGGTCGCGGCCCGAGAGAATCAGGTCGTGCTGGTGCGAGGCAAATTCCGCCGCCAAGGCCCGGCCGATGCCGGCATTAGCGCCAAGGATTAGAACGGTCGGCACGAATACTCCTTAATTGGTGATTGGTAATTTGTATTGGGTGATTGACCATTGTCGATTGCCGATTGGCGATTGAAATCGTCTAAAACCGATCATCCTCAACCGGCAGTCATCAATCGAAAAATCGTCAGTCAACAATCGGGCTCCCTCAATCACCAATCACAAATCACCAATGACAGATCGTCAATCGACAATCTTCAGCCGTCGCGCCATGGAGGAAGAAAGCACTCTCTCCGGGTCCAATTTCCGCTGGATGGCCCGGAAGGATTCGAGCTTGGGGTACATGGCGGCGAAATCCCCGGCGCGCAGCACGGCATCCTTGGCCAAATAGATTCGCCCGCCGTGATCGAGAGTCATCCGGTCAAGTTCATGAAGAAAGGGAACAAGCCCGCGAGCGACGGGAATATCCAGAGCCAAAGTGTAGCCGTGCAGCGGGAAGGAAAGCCGGCCGGGGCCGGCATCGCCGAAGCGCTTCAGGACGGCCAGGAATGACGCGCGTCCGGAGCGCGCCAACCGGTCCAGGATGGTGCGAAGGCCAGCTCGCCCGCTCGCCTGCGGAAGCGCAATCTGGTACTGGACGAAACCGCGCTTGCCGTACATCCGGTTCCAGTGGTTGATGGCATCGAGCGGATAAAAGAACTTTTCAAAGTTCACCAGTTGCCGCGGCGCGGTGTGGTGAACGGCGTAGTAGGCGGTATTGAACCCTTTCACTGTCAGCCAGTTTAAGATCCCTGAAGGGAAGTCGACGAATAGATTCCACTGGGGGACTGCGGGAGTTGCCAGGGCATGCCGAAATCGGGCGGGCAGTTCGGCCGCCGCCGCGTGGTTGCCCCGCATCAGCACGCTGCGGCCCATGGTTTTGCCGGTGGCAAGAGCGTCGATCCACGCGACCGAGTAATCATAGCGCTCGTCGGAGGCGTCCATTGTCCCGAGGACGTCTTCGAGGTTTGGGGATTTGTGAAAGTCCACCAAGACATAGGCCGAATCCACCCGCCGCAGTCGCAGCCGCGCGCTCAGGATGTTCCCCGTCAGGCCCATGCCGCCCACCGTGGCCCAAAAGACTTCGGGATGGTCGGCCGGGGAACAGAGCAGAAGTTCGCCGGTGGGAGTGAGCAGCCGGAAATCCAGAGTAAAGTTGGAAAAAGATCCGTCTTTGTGATGGTTCTTGCCGTGAATGTCCGCGGCAATGGCACCGCCCACGGTCACAAACTTTGTTCCTGGCGTCACGGGCAGAAACCAACCGCGCGGGAGAAAATATTGAATGATCTCGGCGAGGCTCACACCGCTCTCACATTCGAGGACGCCGGAAGCATTGTCGAAGGAGAGGAAACGGTTCAACAGGACGTGCCAGATCACGCCCGCATTTTCGTTCAGCGCGGCGTCGCCGTAGCTGCGCCCGAGGCCGCGAGAAATGTAGGAGGGTTCGAGGCCTGACGCCAACGTATCCGCTACCTCGCTGCGTTTTTCCGGCCGAAAAAGGTGGCACGATTCCACCGGGTAGCGGCCCCAGCCGGAGAGCGTTTTGGTTACGAAGGTAGGGTTCATTTGGGGATTAGCTATCAGCTCTCAGCTTTCAGCATCGATCCGCCAGCTTTGACCTTTCCCTAGAGAGTTGCGAACGTGCGCATCACTTAGCCATGACGTCGTAGCAGCGAGTTTACCTCGCCAAATGGCGGCGTAAAGCCGCCTCGACGTCCTCAATACGAGCCCGCGCATTGACATCGCTGAAAGCTGATCGCTGATAGCTGACAGCTAAAGGTAAATAATCAAAACCACCGCGGCCGCCCATAAAAGCACCACCGAAAGTAATACGGGGTCTGTAAATAGAGACCGCGTGGGATTTCCTCCCTGGTCGCGGTGGTGAATGAGGTGGAGATAGCGAAAGATACCGAACAAGACGAACGGGATGGTCATCTCCAAGCGCTTGCCGGGAAACTTGCTCTGAACATCCGGCGACAGGGTGTAGAGCGCGTACGAAACTACGGTGGAAGCGGTGACGATGCTGATGAGTTGGTCCAAAAAATACGGCGAGTAGTCAGCCAGGATGGCTCGATGCTCAGAGGCGCGGCGCCCCAGCAGAACCATTTCATGGCGGCGTTTGCTGAGAGCAATGAAAAGCGCCAGCAGCGTCGTGCAGACGATCAACCAGGGGGAAACGGGAACGCGTATCACCAGGCCGCCGGCAATCACCCGAAACAAGAACCCCGCCGCCACAATAAACACATCCAGCAGAAAGACGCGCTTCAAGAAGGTGGAATAGAGAATATTGAGCACGAGGTACGCCACGACGATGCCAAAGAAATTGGAATTAAGCCTCCAGGCCTCGACCAAACCAGCGGTGCCAAAAACCACGCCGGCGATTGCCGCCGTCCCGGCGTTGAGCTGGCCGGAGGCGATGGGTCGAAGTTTCTTGAGAGGATGGTGGCGGTCTTCCGATGCATCCATGATGTCATTCAAAACGTATGTGGCGCTGGAGACGAGGCAGAACACCAGAGCGGCCAGCAGGACTTGCCGGCATCGGTCCCAGCGCGTAAGGCTCTGAGAAAAGATAAGGGCGGCGAAGATAAATCCATTCTTCACCCATTGCTGCGGACGCAGCGTTTCTACCAGCGCTCGAAGCGTGGAGCGGCGGTGGTGCGCTGCGCTCTCTACGGGTGACGATGTTTCGAGTGAGTCCGCATTTGCACCTTGCTGGCCGGACATCATCACAACTCCGCCATGAGGGGGAACTCTTGCGCCACGAGGCTGGAGGGATCAGCGCGAAGTTGCTCGAACTCGCGCTCGGAATAAACCAGGGTGTCCGTCGGGATCGAAGAGGTGAAAATCTGGTAGGCGATGCGACTCCGGACAAAGTCGGGAAATTCCTTGCGGACAACTACGATCAAGTCCGCATCGCTGTCCGCCGTCCAGTTCCCCTTAACCAGGGAACCAAACAGGTAGACCTTGGCGACCTCCGGGTGCGCACGCTTGGCTTCCGCGGCAGCGTTGCGCAAGTCACGGAGCACTTGGTCCAGGTCGATGAATCTGACTTCTACAGAACTCCAGAATTCGTCGCGCATGATCAAGAAAGTCCTGACTGTCCGGTCCACTAAAATAATCCGCCGGACGCCCAGAAGCAAACCCGTTGGGGTAACGGGAAGTGACCCATGGGTCCGCTCCAGGCTCAGTCTACCACGGAACAGGATTCGAAAAGCCGGAAGGCCCTGGAAGGCATTTTCGGTTGATCCAAGGTGCTGTTCGCAGGGTCAGACTCGACGTCATTGATGGCTGTGGTCGCTATCTTGGCCAAAGATAAGACGGGGTGTCGGGCGCACCGCCCGTTCATGGCTCATGCGGGATCTCCCGTCGGCGCGTCGAGGGCGAGGGCCGGACGCGCTTGATCACCAAAGTGTACTTGTCTTCCACCACCCACTCGATGACCTCGCCCTTCTCCATCTCCAGGGCCTGGGCCAAGGGGGCGGGACAGATTAGGTAGAATTGGCGTGTGTTATTGGCGCGCTCGATCACTTGCACGGTCGATTGGTATCCCATGCAGACTAGGATATACTAGCGGCATAGCGAGTCAAGAGCAATTTTGGTGTTTTCTCCACTTCTTACGCCTTGGGCCACAAGATGTCGTCGCTACCGCGGCTTCGGACTATGCGAGCTTCTTAGGTGAGCGCTTAGTGGCCGATGTTCCGCCCTACCTGCGCCTCGAGGATCAGGATTGCTTTCGGTAAAAGACGTAAAAGAACACCACCACACTGAGGCTCGCAAACAGGTGAACCAGCGACGTCAACAGCGCGATCGCTGGAATCACATCACGCATGACCCCCAATACGGTGGAAATGAAATGTGCCAATACCAATAAAGTCAGGACAATTGTCCCGATCAATGCCAGGAGTGCCGCATTCTTCAGGCTCATTATCGCAGTATGAATGCTCTCAGCCTCATTTGCAAGGGGGGAGCCGCTCCCCAAATCCGCACGTAAGAGAGGGAGCGGCGGCGGGGGTGCGGTTTTCTGGCCGCAACTGGGCCGGGGGGTTGGTTTGAGCAAGGAGGATAGGGACGCCGGTAGGCTCGGGAGTCGAAGTGC
>JBEKLF010000119.1:0-24758 GCA_050010335.1 Terriglobia bacterium | reverse complement strand
CCTGACCGCTACTTACGGTGCCTCAGGCTTGCTATGCGTACCGCAGAATATTTGACTTAGCCTGAGACGCTCGATCTCATAACCCAAAGGTCGCTGGTTCAAATCCAGCCCCCGCAACCAACACTATCATACGCACACGAGCTACGCTCAAATCAGACGAGGGACTGATAGGGATGGATAGCCCTATACTCCCGAGAGTCCCTCCCCCCTTCAGGTACAAATCTCCTCTTTCGGTAGAACCATCTTTACGCCCCGGCTGTGTGCTTCCCGCTGCTGGTCGCTGCCCCCCCTTTTTCCCTTAGATATCGCGCGACGTCTGAGCGTTTGCATGGCGCATCAAATCGTGTTGAGTTTCGATGTGCGCGCTCGTCCGCTTGAGCCATGCCCGGCGACTGTAACAGAAGGTGTGCCAGCCGATCGCGCCGGGCCCAGTCCCTACTGCGGCTGGTTTGATCTGCGATCGAGGATGCTCTGCCGCCAATCGGCTTCCTCGTGCCGAGATCTGGGAAGATGAAGTCGTCCGGCCCCTTGTTGGGGTAAGGCGTTTCGTCCCGCCGGCGCAAGATTTCCGGCGCGAGATTTGGACCGAGCGGTAGATTTCCGAAACACGCACTCGGAAGAGTGGTAGCACTTATGGCAGGTTCATCGAGTCCAAGTCTCCCTGGAATGTGTTAGCGGCCGAAATGTCACTCCTCGCACCGAACCCTACGCGGGGTCGTCGCACGTCGGGATTCTGCGCATCAGCTTTGGATGATTCAGACAATTCCCCTGCAAAACCGCGCAAATTGATCTGCCGGCCTCCTTTTGACTGGGGGGTTTCACGCAACTAATTCGCTTATTCCCAGCTATTTGGGGGGGCCGTTGAAATTTTCTGCGAAAACGGTGAAAGGCTAGGACAACTAGTTCCCCAAACCCTATCTCTACGCCATGCGCCGAGCCCATGCTTTGGCATCAGTGTTGCCTTGCTCTCTTTTAGATACCATCTCCCGGGTGGGGGTGCTATCCCCATGTTGGCATTTGGGCGCCCTAGGGTTCCTGAGACCCGAGGCAATACTCTCGACTCCCCCGGTGAAAGGGCCGCGACCCAGCGGTCAGCAGATAGCCTAAACCTCAAAACCATACCAATAAAGCCAGACCCACAGCAGTGTCAGCGGTTATTGCTGAGGCGAGGGCTCCCTTCAAATGAGCCCGCTACCCACATTCCTCTAAGCCAATATCACCATCCAAGCCCGCGGTTTCGGGGGGAGGTGTGACATGTTACCCGTCCCCACCACGTGCCCGTTCTGCGCTTGTGGCTGCGGGTTTTCCTTGTTACCGAACAACGGCAGCTCGGTGGGTGTGACGCCGAGCGAAACCCACTCCGTGTCCCTGGGAAGGCTCTGCGCCAGGGGGTGGAATGCTCATGAAGCTGCCCGCTGGGGTAACCGCTTGAGCCAACCGATGGTCAACCGGAACGGAAAGCAGGAGTTTGTTTCGTGGGACGAGGCGCTTGGTCACATTGCCGCGCGCATCAAGAATTTGACCAATGCGGGCAAGTCTGTGGGCGTGCTTGGTTCTGCCCGAGCCACCAATGAGGAGAACTTTCTGGCCGGCAAGCTTGCCCGGGCTGGTCTCCAAACCAACAATCTCGATTTCTCTTACCGTTCCATTTGTGGCCCGCTATTGACCGGCCTTGAAGAAATATGCGGCGAATCCACTCCTTCCATCAGTCTGCATGACATCGAATCAAGCCAAACGATCTTGCTGATTGAAGGTAATTTGGCTGCGACGCACCCGCGGGCTGCTTCGGCGGTGATGGCCGCAGTAGAAAAGGGCGCTCACCTAGTAACCATAGCCCATGCCAAGACGCAAATTTCGCGCTTGGCTTGCGCGCTGTTATCTGCTGCGCCGGGTAGTGAAGGGGAAGTGATCGATGGTCTGCTCGCCGCGGTCCTACAGCTTGGGCTGGAAGATCAAGCGTCGGTTAGGGTCCATTGTGAAGGGTATCACGCAATGCGGCGTGACCTGGAGACTATCAAGATAACCGCAGAGATGCGCCAGGCGGCGGAGTGGATCGCCCGAGCCACGCGGGCGACATTCTTGATTCCCCCGGTCAGTGGGGAGGGCCTCCCCTCTCGCAGAGAGGCTGCCGCTCTTGCCACCCTGGCCGCAATCACGGGACATCAGGGCCGGCGGGGTTCCGGGCTGATGCCGCTTCTGGCGCGGAGCAATGCGCGTGGGGCCTGCGACATGGGAGTCGCGCCGGATCGCCTTCCCGGTTATCAACCATTGGATGACAACGAATCTCAGCGACGTTTGCAAGGTCTTTGGGGTAAGAGACTTCCCTCAACCCCTGGTTTGAACGTAGAGAACATGTTGCATTCCGTGAGCGCCCTGGTTGTATTAGCCGACGATCCCCCTGCGGTGTTGCCGATGGGCCAGCGGGCGATCGCGGCGCTGGGGGGGATCGAGTTCCTGGTGGTCCTGGATGCCTTCCTCACCCCCACCGCGCAGATGGCCCACGTCGTACTGCCGATTGCGAGCTTTGCTGAGACGGAAGGGACGGTCACCAGCATGGAAGGCAGAGTTCAGAGACTCCATGTTGCCGCCGATCCGCCGGGCGAAGCGCGCCCTGGATGGCAGGTGCTTGCGGAGCTTTGCGCGCGATTCGATGTGGGCACATCGTACCGTTCGGCTCAAGATGTCCTCCGCGAAGTGGGATGTGCTGCGCCAAGGTACGCACACGTGAGCCAATGCGAGGATGTGTGGGGCGGCATAGGTGTGGCAAAAGACTCCGACGGCGGGAAGTTCAGACTTTCTGCCGCTAAAGTGCCCACACTGACCTCTGCTGAAGGTCAGCATGTGCTGGTGCGTGAGGGCGATTATGACTGGGGTCGTGACCCGCTCGTTTCATTTTCTCCGACATTAAGTCGCGACTTTCAGTCAGAGCGAAAGCTTTTTCCGAATGGTTTCGTTGAGATGTGCAAGCAGGATGCCGATGGAGTGGGCGTTCATCCGGGGCGGCCGGTCAGATTGACCTCCGTTTATGGCGAGGCGGTGGTTCCCCTTCGGGTGAGGGCCGACGTCAAGCCCGGCGTGCTGCTGGTGCCTTTTGCCTTTCGCGATCATCTTGCCAACGTGTTGGGAAATCATAGTGTTACGGCCGTTAAGGTAGAACAGGCCTAAGGGGCCGGCAATGGTCTTCACACTACCCAGAGAAGGTACGACCCGATGGCTTGAGAAGCTCCTGGAGGCTGGAGAGGTCATCGCTCCAGTTCGAGGTCCTTGCGGGGATGTCATCTTCCGCACGCTCCGTGCCCCCACCGAGGTCCTGTGGGATTTCGAGAACCCTCTTCACCCACCGAAGCAATTTGTCCTGCCGCAGACTGATCCCCTGGTCAAAATCAAGCTCAACGGGCAGCGCCACGAGGTTGAGCCCATTTACGATGATGTCCCCCGCACGCTCTTCAACGTGCGCAGTTGTGATGTGGCAGGAATTGCCTTCCTCACTCGCATGCACGAAGCGGAGCCCGCCGATGCTTCCTACCTTCGCCGTGCCCAAAACCTCACCGTCATCAGCCTGGCATGCACCACTCCTTGCCCGGCGGGTTTCTGTGTCTGTACGGACTCCGGACCCTTCTTGAGCGTCGGTTACGACCTGCAACTGACAGATCTCGGCGGAAGCTTTCTCGTCGAGGTCGGCAGCGAAAAGGGTGAGACGGCGATGTCCAAGGCTCCGGACCTTTTCCGGAAAGCTACGGAACATGACGTAGCCAAGCGCAAGGCACTCGAGGCAGCAGCGAAAACCCGTTTTGGGCCGGAGACCTGCCATTTTGGCTCGGCCATGCGACGCATTTCGACCGGGCGCGTGCCCGATGCCCTGTGGGAGAAGATGGCGGACTGGTGTCTCGAGTGCGGCGGTTGCAACTTTGTGTGCCCCACCTGCTACTGCTTCAGCGTGAAGGACCTCCGCCAGAATGGCTCTTGGGTACGCTGCCGCACGTGGGATTCCTGCCAGTACGCCGCCTTTACGCTGGAGGCTTCCGGCCACAATCCGCGGGCGCAGCGCAAGGAGCGGATGAAACGCCGCTTCTTCCACAAAGTCAGTGCGCAGTACTACTCCCGCGACAGCGCGGTGGGGTGCGTGGGCTGCGGGAGGTGCATCAAGACGTGCTTAGGCTCGACGCACATGCCGGCGGTAGTCGCCGCCATCAGGAAGGGGAAATGGCATGAATGATGTTTTCCTTCCGGATATAGCCCGCCTCGAGAAGGTCCGGGATGAAACGCCTGACACCAAGACCTTCACTTTGCGCTTCCGCGACCACGCGGATGGGAACCATTTTCATTTCCTTCCCGGGCAATTCCTGGAGCTATCCGTATTCGGATGCGGTGAGGCGCCGTTTTGCATTGCCTCCAGCCCCACACGGCCCGGCGTCCTGGAAACCACGGTCCGGCGCACCGGGCAGTTGACCGATCAGTTGCACCGGCTCGGAAGTGGCGACGAGGTAGGCATCCGCGGTCCCTTTGGCAACGGCTTCGACGTGCAAGCGGCTTGCGGCAAAGACTTGCTTTTTGTGGCTGGGGGGATTGGATTGCCCCCGCTGCGCAGTTTGATTTGGAACGTCCTGGATGAGCGGGACGATTATGGCAAAGTGACCATTCTATACGGCGCGCGGACGCCGTCGGACTTGGTTTACAAGGATGAGCTCGTAGAGTGGGGCAAGCGCTCGGATGTGGAACTGCTGGTTACCGTGGACGTGGCCCCGCACGAGTGGACGGGAAATGTCGGGGTAGTACCCATTCTGTTCCAGAAGGTCACCCTTCACCCGGAATCGACCCTTGCCTATGTGTGCGGCCCGCCAATCATGATCCGGTTTGTGGTCCGGGATCTTCTTGCCCGCGGGTTCAAAGAGGAGTCAGTCATCTCGACCTTGGAACGCATGATGCAGTGTGGCATCGGCAAATGCAATCACTGTGCCATTGGCCATCGCTATGTCTGCCGCGACGGACCGGTTTTTAACTATCACCAGATCGCGGAGTTGGTGGAATAGCGACCATGGACTTACAACAACAGCTCGCCGCGGGTATTCAAGGCAACGTCGTCGTCATGGGCATTGGCAATCCCTGCCGTGGTGACGACGCTGCCGGCAGCCTGGTAGCTCAAAAAATCAACGCTGCCCCCGGCGTACGCGTAATCGATGCCCAGGAGGTTCCGGAAAGCTACGTGCGCCAAGTGGTAGGCGAGGGGCCCGACACCGTGGTGCTGATCGATTCCGTTGATCTCAATTCCGCCCCCGGCTCTGTCGCGGTGTTGGATAAGGATCAAGTGGCGGGTTATTGGCCGAGCACGCACCGCGTGCCCCTGACCCTGCTGATGGACTACCTCGCGCGGGAAACCCATGCCCGCGTCTGTCTGATTGCTATTCAGCCGCGTGGGACGGGTTTTATGCAACCCATGAGCGGAGAGGTGCACGCGAGCGTGGCGGGAATCGCCCGCGTGTTGAACGATGTTTTCGAGGCTGCGCGCCGTAGCGAGCCGCAGAGTCGTAGCGCCGGGCTTTAGCCCAGCACTTGGAGTGCGGCCGCCAAGCGGCCGCCGCGGCAGTCGCGCCGATGAGAGGAAGCGTATGGACGTGATCACCTCAATTGCCGTCCTCATACTGATCCTGCCCGCAGCGGGAGCTCTCTTATCCGCGCTCCTCAAGGACCGGGCCCGCCCCGCGGCGGTAGCGATTGCCGCCACGGCGACCGGCCTGGCGGTGTGGCTTACGTTCTCCACCTACCATGCCGGCCTAAAGGCCGGCGCTACGTTCGGCGCGTCTTTCACCCGAATGTTGGGGGGGCTTCCCTGGCTGCGCGGCATTGTCGATGCACCCATCTTCGGGGTTCTTATCGATCCCCTGGCTTCCGTGATGCTGCTGGTGGCGGTGCCGATCGGATTCCTCACCGTCCTCTATTCCACTTCCTACCTTACCGACAAAAACGCGGAGCACCCGGTAGGGAGTGAGCATTACGGCCGTTACTATTTCTGGCTCATGCTCTTCATCGCCAGCATGGTCGGCGTGGCCATTGCACCGAATTTTTTCCAACTGTTCGTCTTCTGGGAAATGACGACTTTGTGCTCGTGGGCGCTGATCTCTTTCCGCCAGGACGAGAAGAGCTTACGGGCGGGATTCAAGGCCCTTTTGATGACCCACGTCGGAAGTGCCTTCTTCTTGCTGGCGATCCTTATTATTTTTGCCCGTACCAATTCATTTGATTTCTCCGCTATCGGCCGGCTGCCCGAGGGTCTGAAATCATGGGTTTTACTCTTTCTGCTGATTGCCGCCTGGGCGAAGGCAGCGCAAGTGCCCCTGCAAACGTGGCTGCCGGATGCCATGGAAGCGCCCACTCCCATTAGCGCCTATCTGCACGCCGCGGCCATGGTCAAGGCCGGCGTATTCCTGATGGCCAGAACGGTGAGTAGCGGGTGGGACATTCCACCGAAGATGGCTTTGCTGATGGCCGGCATGGCGCTGCTCACCATTTTTGTCGCTCTCTCTTTCTATTTCGTTCAGGATGATCTGAAGCGGTTGCTTGCCTACTCCACCATCGCTCATCTCGGATACGTGATGCTGGGCATCGCCATGGGAGGTCTGGGATCAACCCTGGCGTTCCGGGGCGCCGTATTGCACATCATCTGCCACGGCTATAGCAAGGCCACCCTCTTCTTTTGCGCCGGCTCCATCGCCTATGTCACCGGAACTCGCAAAATATCGGCCCTGCGCGGCCTGGGAAAGATTATGCCGCTCACGGCCACGGCATTTTTCGTCGGCCTCCTGAGTGTTACCGGAGTTCCACCCCTGGCCTGCTTCTGGAGCAAGTTCATGATCCTCTCGGGCGCCATGCGCCTTTCCGGCCCCATTGGACCGCTCATCGTCATCTTCATCCTTTGCGAAACGCTGGTCTCCTTCGGATGGATGCTTTACATCGCGCAAAAGATCTTCCTGGGCGCGCCCCTGGTGGCGGTGGATGTCCCGGTCGATCCCCCGTGGCCCATGGATTCCACTTTGGTCATCCTGATGATCGGCTGTGTGGTAGCCCCGCTGGTGGGGATGCCGCTGGTGCAATTGATTGGGAAATAAAATGGTTCATTCCGTTTGCGACTTGAAAGGGCGACGTTATGGGCTTTCCGCGAGGCTGGCGGGAGAATCTCGTAGCGCGGGCGTCCCGCCCGCTGTCGCGGGAGCGTCCCGCTCCCGCGAATTGCGCGGGCAGGATGCCCACGCCCCAGCGGGCGAGACGCCCGCGCTACGACGGTTAGTGGGGAAATAGCATGGACAATGCCGTTCGCAACATCGAAGCCAGCATCGTGATCCTGATTGTGGGTTCCCTGGTGAGCCTGCTTTTTGCGCGTAACCGGAAATTGTGCGGCTGGGTCAGCTTCGCTTTCGTTTGCGCCTCATCGCTGTTCACCGGACTCGCAGTGGTAGGAGCCTGCACCGTCGCCTCGGGCGAACAGACGCTCCTATCGTTGCCCCAACTGGGCGCCAGCTTCACGCTGCGGGTTGACCCCTTGAGCGCCATCTTCCTGGGCATTGTGGCCGTGATTGCCCTGCTGAGCGCGCTGTACTCCGTCCGCTACATGGAGCACTACAGGCACGATAAGGTGGGGAAGTTCTTCCCGCTTCTTCTCCTCTGCATCGCCAGCATGACGGGAGTTCTGGTGTGCACGGATTTCTTCTTCTTCCTCATTTTCTGGGAATCCATGACCTTGACGTCCTACTTCCTGGTGACGTTTGAGAGCGAGAACCCCGCGAGCCAGCGAGCTGGCCTGAAGTATTTCATCATCACCCACGGCGCAACCCTGTGCATGGTGGCCGCGGCGCTGGTGCTCTGGAGGACATCCGGCTCGTTTTCTTTCGATGCCATCCGGCATACACTGTCCGCGCTGCTGATCACTCGGCCATTCCTGGCCAACACGACCATCTTTCTCTTCTTCCTGGGGTTTGCCACCAAAGCGGGAATCCTGCCCATGGGCGATTGGCTCCCCGATGCCCATCCCGTGGCCCCTTCCGGCATGAGCGCCACGCTTTCGGGCGCGCTCGTCAAACTGGGAATCTATGGGCTGATTCGCCTTTTCTGTTCATTTTTGCTGGCGTCACCCTCGCTGCAGATCTGGGGAATCATTCTGGCCCTCGCTGGCACGGGATCGCTTTTCGTCGGGACATTGACCGCCCTGCGGCAGACCGACACCAAGCGCCTGATGGCCTTCCACACCATCGGGCAAATCGGTTACATCTGCCTGGGGCTGGGCGTGGGCGTCTACTGCTTGCAGTCGTACCCGGCGCTGGCCTCGATTGCTCTGGCGGGAGCGATTTTGCACGCGGTAAACCATGCCTGCTTCAAGTCGTGCTTGTTCCTGGGAGCGGGGTCGGTGCTTTACCGCACCGGCCTGCGCGACATGGACAAGCTGGGCGGCCTGGCGGCTTTTATGCCCTACACCAGCGGAACAACGACCATCGCCTCATTGAGCATCGCGGGCGTGCCGCCGTTCAACGGATTCACGAGCAAGTGGCTCATCGTTGCCGGGTGCCTGTTGGCGGGAATGCGATTCCCCTTGTTCCTCGTGCTGGGTCTGGTGGCGCTCTTCATTTCGCTCGCCACGCTCGCTTCCTTCCTCAAGGTGCTGGGATCGGTCTTTCTCGGCAAGGCGGATGAGAGCCTGGGAATTAAGGAAGTACCGGTATCCATGGTCGTGCCGCAGGTAGTGCTTGCCGCCCTGTGCGTGCTGTTGGGCATCTTTCCCCAGCTCGTGTTGCGTTTCGTCGGGCATGCCATCGAGGGTGTCACTTCCCTTCCCGCATCGGGACTTGATGCGAGCCGGATCTGGGGTGGACTGTTACTGACGGATGGGTCGCCGGTGGGATTCTGGTCGCCCCTCGCCATCCTGGCCGCCTTGGCCATCCTGGCCTTGATCTCCTATGGCATCCAGCGCGCGGGAGGAGCCCAGGTGCGGTCGGCGCCGGTGTGGTACTGCGGAGAAGAACACGCTCCGGCCACGGTCCGCTACCCCGCCAGCAGTTTCTACCTGCCCTTCAAACACGCTTTCCAGGGAATCTATCCGAGCGGAACAATCCATGTGCCGAAATTCCCGGCTCCGCTTCGGCGGGCGCTTGATTTTGACCGATGGCTGTATACGCCGACCATCAAGATGATTGACCGGGCCGCAGGCCGCGTGAGCAGAACGCACGTCGGAACCCCGCAAGTTTATCTTCTGTGGATAGTGATTGGGGCCGTGATAGTGACAGGAATCCTCCTGTTGGTGCATCGCTGAGGAGATGGGAATGACGATTACCGAGCAGTCGACCGTTACGCGAGTTGAGGAAACCGTTGCCGCACGCTGCGACGGCGCTTTCCTGTCAGGGACGCAGCCGCAGGCCGATACCCTCCATTTCAAGATCGAGAAGCGGGCCATGCGAGCGGTGGTGGAAGCGCTGGCGAGCGAGCTGCACGCGCGCTTCATGATTTCGGTGGGGACGGATACCCGATCCCTCAACGGCGACTTCGCAATCTTGCATCTGTTTTCACTGGATCGCGAGCATCTCTACGTTCTGCTGGAATCTCCCGTTTCCGAAGAGGACCTGAAGGTTGCATCGATCACCGACATCATCCCGGGGGCAAACTGGGCCGAGCGGGAATACCGCGATGCCATCGGCGTGCATCCCGAAGGGCACCCGGATCCACGCCGCCTGCTCCTAGCCGACGACTGGCCGGAAGGCGTCTACCCCTTGCGCCGGGATTTTCCTTATAACTACCAGCCTCCTCGCGCGGAGAATGTTGCCCCGCAGATGCGCGAACCGCCCAAAGGGGCGAGTGTGGTACCGCTGGGGCCTTTCTTTCCCGTACTCGAGGAGCCCTCCTACTGGCGCATGTTCGTGGAAGGCGAGACGATCGTGGGATGCGATACTCGCCTCTTTTACAACCACCGGGGAATTGAAAAGCTCGGCGACAGCGTCATGACCTACGGCCAGATCCCGTATTTGGCCGAGAGAATATGCGGGATTTGCGGCTTCATTCATTCCACCTGCTATTGCCAGGCGGTGGAGAAGGCGGCGGGCATCGAAGCGCCGCGCCGGGCCCGCTACATCCGAACGATCCTGCTGGAGCTGGAGCGCATCCATTCCCATCTGCTCTGGTTGGGCATTGCCGGACACATCATCGGCTTTGAAACGGTGTTGATGCAGACCTGGCGAATCCGTGAGCCGGTCATGTGGCTCTGTGAAGAGATTTCCGGAAACCGCAAGACCTATGGGATGAATACGGTCGGCGGGCTGAGTCGCGATCTCCGCAATGAGACAAAGCCCAAGCTCATCGAGACCCTCGCGCAGGTGGAAAAGGAGACCATCGCCGTTCGCAACGCGGTGGTTGGGGACTCGACGCTTCATGCCCGGACCAAGGGAGTGGGCGTGCTGACCAACGATTGGGCAAAGAAAATCTGTGCGGTGGGCCCGCCGGCCAGAGCTTCGGCGGTGGCCATCGATGCGCGCATCGATCACCCATATGCGGCGTATGACGAACTGCCCCCAAAGATCGCGACCGAAGAGGCGGGGGATGTTTGGGCGCGCGTGCTGGTGCGCGTCAACGAGTTGCTGGATTCGATTCGGCTGGTGCGCGAGGGTCTCGCTTCCCTTCCCGAGGGGCCGATTTGTGCGGAGATCAAGGAGGCGATACCGCCCGGAAGGGTTGGCGTGTCCGTGGTCGAGGCGCCGAGGGGCGAGGCTGTCCACTTTGTCCTGACGGGCGGTGATAACCGGCCATATCGGTGGAGAGTGCGGGCCCCAAGTTATCCGAACCTGCAAGCTCTGCCGGCCATGGTCCAGCAGGCAAACATCGCGGACGTGCCGATTACATTGGGGAGCCTGGACCCCTGTTTCTCCTGTACGGAGCGCCTGGAGACTGTGGATAGAAGGACCCATGAAGTCAGGGTCTATTCCCACGCGGAGATTCTGGAGATGTCCAGAAGGCGCCGTGGAACGTAGCGCCACGTGAGGCAGCGATCATGCGGTTGGGGGGGCCTGCTGCAGGAGGGAGGTTCGCCGTAGAGATTCGGATGGTGTTCATCGCGCGGGCGTTAGCTCTACTGTGGGCTGGATTCTGGATCTCTTTCTTCGTGGCAGAAGGCTGGGCATGGCGCTCGCCTTGGCGGGTGATGGCGTTCTGGGCAGGCGTAGGCCTTGCATTCAGCATCTTGGCACTACTGCCGTGGAAGTGGCAGACAACCGGAGGCGTTCTGCTCGTGGTAACCGGCTTGTTGGTTGCAGTGGGTTATGCATGGTGGTCGACGCCGCGGCTACCGTTCACGAGCCGTGCGATTACGACCGTCGTCTTCGGTGGACCTCCACTCGTAGCTGGGATCCTCTTCCTGATTCATCCTGGGACTCTGAGTGCCCAAAGAGGACATTGAGGAATGATGGCTGGAAAGCTAAAAAGTTACCATCTTGAAATGCAGAACACTCATGGCGGAGGGCTGCGATGACGGTCTGGCACATCAAAGTACTCCTGCTCGGCTTGCTGAACGTGGCGGCCGCTCTACTGCTGTCGCCACTTTGCGAGGGAATCATGCGCAAGATTCGCGCCGCGATCCACTCGCGCATCGGGCCTCCCATCACGCAGCCCTATTGGGACATCTTGAAGCTCCTGGGTAAGGAAGACCTGCGAAGCACGGGGGGAGTGGTCTATGCGGGCCTGCCGGCTCTCACCCTGGCGTCCGTTCTGCTTCTCGCCGCCTTGGTCCCCATGGGCACGCCCGCGCCGCTGGCCTTCGCCGGCGACATGATCGTCGTGATCTACGTCGCGGCGATGAGCGGCGTCGCCATCATGTTGGCGGGGTTCGCCAGCGCGAGTCCTTATGCTTCCATCGGGAGCTCGCGCGAAATGATGATGCTTCTATCGGTTGAACCCATCCTGGCCATTGCCCTTGTTGTCGGCGCGTTCAAGGCAAAAACCCTGGCACTCGGTGGCATTGCCAACTGGCAGGTACAGAATGGTCCCAGCATCAGTTTGGCGATAGCGGGCGTGGCATTTTTCCTCGCGCTGCAAGCCGTGGCAGGTAAGTTGCCGTTCGACATTTCTGAGGCCGACCAGGAAATCATGGGCGGTCCAATGATCGAGCAAAGCGGTCCGCGCCTGGCGCTCTTCCGCTGGGCAATGTGGGTGAAGCAGCTCGTGTTCGCTTTCTTGCTGGTGGAAGTGTTCTTTCCCTGGCCACACTTTGGGATTTACCCGATCGATTTGATCGCGACCGTCGTGAAGGTGCTTGTGGTGCTCGTCCTGGTGACGGTTATTGATGTCGTCAATCCAAGGCTTCGTATCGACCAGGCCATGGGTTATTTCATGCGCGTCGGGGTATCGTCCCTGGCGGCCCTGGCCTTTGCGGTGATTGGGAAGTAGCAGGAGGTTAAGGTGTTCCTGAGCAAACTGCGAGAGGCATGGATTTGCTTGAAGGCGGGGCGCGTGACCCTCGGATACCCGTTTTCACCGCACGAGCCCAAACCTGGATTCCGCGGCAAGATCACTCTCGATGCCGATTTATGCTTCGGATGCGGCGGATGTGCCAATGTCTGCCCGGCCGCCGTGATTGTGGTGTCGGACAGGGAGCAGCACATGAGGTTGCTGGAATTCTTCTGGCGCCGGTGCACGTATTGCGGCCGGTGCGAAGAAGTTTGCCCCGAGGATGCCATCCGCCTCAGCCAACAATTCGAAACCGCCACGAACGCTCCCCAGGATATGTACATGCGGCTCGAGGTTTTCATGGGACCCTGCCAAAGATGCGGCCGATGCTTCCCACCCCCAACAGCGCTCGACCGGATGATGAAAACCGGGTTTAGGGACGGCTTGCATGGAGGGAGAGCATGAACCCGGAAGCGCTGCACACGAATTTGATTGAGACCCTGAGCTTGACCCTGGTGATTACCTCGGTGGCTGCGGTCGAGATGCGGCGGCTTAAGTTCTCGATTGTCGCCTACCTCTGCCAGGCACTCCTGATCGTGGGTCTGCTCCTGAGCTTTGCGGCTGTCAACCATGCACTCTACTGGTGGGCTGCCACCGCCCTGGTCACCAAGGCGATCCTTACACCCTGGGTCCTGTTCCGGGCGATCCGCGGTATAGATGACCGCGAATTGAAGCCGGTCATCGGTTTTGGCCCCTCCGCCGTGATTGCCGCCTTACTGATGTTGGGGTTTTTCCACCTCACCCACAGTCGGACCACGCTTCTCGCGCCCACCGCGATGGCGCAACTCGAGGTGTTCAGAACAAATTTGGCGGTAGCGTCCACGGTTTTCGCGCTGGGCCTGTATGCGGTGCTGACACGACGGGATGCGATCAAAACGGTGATCGGCCTCTGCCTGCTTGAAAACGGCGTGCACCTGAGTTTGGTGAGCCTGGCGCCCGGCTTGCCGGAAACCGCCCTCTTCGGCGTGGCGACGGAGGTGGTTGTGACCGTATTCCTTCTGGTCTACGTGATCGGGGGAGTGCGGCAGGAATTCGGGTCCACGGATACCTTCAGGCTGCATGAATTAAGGTGGTGAATACGATCAAGCGGTTCGGACAAAGGATGTACATATGGCGGGAGACGTCCTGACAGAGACATCAATCGTACCGGCGGTTGTATTCCTCTTACCGATGCTCGCGGGCGTGGTCGTGTTCTCGGCCACGCGCATGGGCCGCACTTTTCAACAATGGATCTGCGTTCTGACCGCGACACTGGTCACCGGGTTGTGCGCCTGGATGGCGTATCGCGTTCTGGAAGGGGTGGTGCTGACCACCTGGAGTGGCGAACTCCGCGTCGATGCCCTGAGCGCCTTGATGGTGGTCATCATTGGCGGCATCGGATTGCTCACCTCGGTTTACTCCGTACGATACCTCGAAGAGCGCATGGCGGAGGCGACTGCCGCGCGCCGCATGCGGATATTCTACGGCCTGCTGATGTGGTTTCTCGGGACCATGCTGTGGGGATGCGTGACCAACAACGTGATCATGTTGTACGTCGCCATTGAAGCCACCACCCTCACCTCCGGCCTCCTCGTCGCCTTCTATTGGGATCGGCGCGCGCTGGAAGCGGGCTACAAATACCTCATGTTGCTCACGATTGGGATTACCTTCGCTTTGTTCGGTTGTGTGTTGCTTTACGCCGGGGCCGCGGCCACGGATAAACTGGCGGGAGCGAGCGCTCTGCTGATCAGCAACATCCGGAACGTGGCGCAATTCATACCGAGCGGCACAGCGGCGATTACCATCGCGTTCCTCGTGATCGGATTCGGGACCAAAGCGGGCATTGCGCCATTTCATCCCTGGCTCCCTGACGCGCATGCGGAGGCGCCGACACCGATTAGCGTGCTGCTTTCAGGCGTGATGATCAAGATGGCGCTGTATGCTATGGCCCGCACGGTGAGCATTTTTTACCCCGCCTGGCCTCAGGTCACGATCTTCCTCGTGGCGCTGGGCGCCTTCACCATGCTGCTCGGCATTATCCTGGCGTTGACCCAAGACGACCTCAAGCGCTTGCTCGCGTATTCATCCGTGAGCCAGATGGGCTATGTGCTGGTCGGCATCGGCCTCGGAACGTACCTGGGATGCTACGGCGGCCTTTATCACTTGCTGAACCATGCCATTTACAAGTCCCTGCTGTTCATGTGCGTGGGTGCGGTGATGTATGCCACGGGCGCGCGGCGAATAACCGAGCTCGGCGGATTGAGAAGGCAGATGCCCATCACGAGCGCGTGTTTCTTTCTTGGGGCACTGGCGATTGCCGGCTTCCCACCGCTCAATGGATTCTGGAGCAAGCTGACCGTCTATCTGGCGCTGGCCAGGGCCGGACTGTGGTGGGCGGCGGCTATTGCCGTTGTGGTGAGTATTTTGACCATGGTCGTTATGGTGCGGGCGGCGTACAGAGTGTTTTGGGGAGAGCGAGGCTCAATCAGCACCCCCACACCGGTTGTGCGGGAAGTGCCGGCGCGCATGTGGGTCCCCATGGTGTTCCTGGCGGGGATGTGCGCACTGCTTGGAATTTACCCGCAAATGCCCTACCCGCTGCTGGATCGTGCCGCAGCGGTTCTGGCCACCCTGGGAAGGTAAAAGGTGGAAATATGCTAAAGGACCTTTGCCGAAAGGCGCTGGGCAAAGCGCTTTGGGTGTATCACGCCAATTGTGGAGCGTGCAACGGATGTGATATCGAAATCATCAATGTCCTAACTCCATATTATGACGCCGAGCGCTTCGGGATCAAGCTCGTGGGGTCGCCCCGGCACGCGGATGTCATATTGATTTCCGGCCCCGTCACCCGGCAAGTCGAGCCGGCGCTGAAAAGGCTGGTGGAAGCCGTTCCCAATCCGAAGCTGACGTTCGCGGTCGGCTCGTGTGCGACGGGAGGCGGCTGCTGGTTCGACACCTATAACGTGATGGGAGGCGCAGACAAGGTAACTCCCGTTGATTTTTACATCCCGGGTTGTCCGCCCCGGCCGGAGGCCATTCTCTATGGAGTGGCGGTTGCATTGGGGTTAGTGCCGAAGAAAGTTGCCGAGGAAAAGCTCCATCAGGAGACCCTCGAGGAGTTGGCGTGCGGTAAATCCATTGTCACGGGTAAGGGTGTCTAAAAAAGCCTTAAGGGGAGGAGAATCATGGAGACTTTAAGCTTAGAGAAGATTTTGGACGAACATCCAATGTTTAGAGGTATGAAGGAGCAACATCTGCGAACCCTCGTCGAGAGCGCAACCGTCGTGCGGTTCGAACCCGGAGATGTGATCTTCGAAGAGGGTGAACCGGCTCGCCGGTTTTATCTGATTCGGACGGGCAGGGTGGCACTGCAACTGGTGTCCTATCGAATCGAACCCTATACGCTCATGACCCTCGAAGAAGGCGACATCATCGGGTGGTCGTGGCTCTTTCCGCCCTATCGCTGGAAATTCACTGCCCGAGCGCTCGGGGTGATACGGGCTATCTCCATTGACGGAAAGAGCGTCTGTGCGAGATGTGACCAAGACCACGATCTGGGGTACGAACTCATGAAACGATTTGCGCAGATTATCGAAAACCGCGTCGAGGCGCTTTCCGTGCACCTTGTGGCGATTGAAAAGTAGCGATTGAAGAATGAAAACCCAATCTGAATGCATCGATGGAGGAGGATTCCCATGGAAACTCTGCACCACATTCTGACTGCCCACCCGTTTTTCCATGATCTTCCCGCGCGGCACATCGAAACTGTCGTCGGCTGTGTTTCCAACGTACGCTTCAAGGCCGGAAAGGTCATTTTCGATGAAGGCGAGGAGGCTAATCATTTCTACTTGATCCGCGAAGGGAAGGTAGCGCTGCGGATTCATTCCGAACGGCGCGGCCCCCTGACGATCCTGACCCTCCACGCCGGTGACATCCTCGGGTGGTCGTGGCTTTTTCCTCCTTACCGTTGGAAGTTCTCCGCCCAAACTATCGAGGAGACGCGCGCGCTTGCCGCGGACGGGACGTGCCTTCGGGAAAAAGCCGAACGCGACCACGATCTGGGTTACGAGCTCCTGAAACGATTCGCGCACATCGTCGAGGAGCGCCTTGAGGCCACACGGCTACAGCTCTTGAATGTTTACCAGGATCAGTGAGGGATCAAAACTCAATCAACGTTTAACGCTCGTAAACATTGAGGAGTCTTATGGGTGTTGCCCGAACCCGCTCCTCAATGCAATTTCCATTCTCCAGAATTGACTGCGCGGAGCGAATGGTGCCACGTCCCGCCCGCTTAACAAGATGCTGAGAAGTCCGCGTCAGACGGTCTTGACCGGGGCGGCGGGGATGTTGGGGAGCGGCTTCCCTTCCCCCGGCCCGTGCAACTTCTGGCAGGGTTTTCTTCGGCGCGCCAAGTGGAGATAATCCAGCACCAACTGCCGCTTGAGATGCTGGATCGCCTTGGCAGGGTCCACACCCTTGGGACAGACGCGCGAACACTCTCCGGCGTAGTGGCAGCGGAAGGCGCCGTGCGCGGAGCCCGTTTGAGCGTCGCGATCGCGCCGCCCATTGTCTCGAGTATCCTGGTTATACCGCTGCGCAGCCGACAAGGGCATGGGCCCCAGGTATCGCGCGTCGGTGGCCAAGGTGGGGCATGCCGCCATGCAACAGCCGCACTTGATGCAGTAACTGAATTGGAGATAGCGCTCAAGCTCCGCGGGAGACTGGTAGAACTCCCCTTGCGGGTCGTTGATTTCTGCTTCATCCATTCGCACGATGTAGGGCTTGAGCGAGCGATGTTTCTCAAACATCGTCAGGAGATCAGGGACGAGGTCACGGATGATCGCGAAATTCGGCAAAGGCCCTACGGCGAGATCGGTTGTCGCAATGTGGAAGATTTGAGTGTTGCAGGCCAGCGTGGGGTGGCCGTTCAGGAGCATGCCGCACGATCCACAGATACCCATGCGGCACGAATACCGCCAGGCGAGCGAGGCATCCAGGTTCTCTTTAATGTAGTGCAGGCCGTCCAGCACCGTCATGCCGGCGCGCGCGGGTACGGTGTAAGTCTGCACGTACGGTTCGCGATCGCGCTCCGGATTGTAACGCATGACGTGGAACTTGATGGGCCGTGTGGTTATGCTGGTCTCAGGCATGGCTACCCCCTCACTCCGGCTTTGGCGATGGCATGGGCCGCGATGGCGCCCCAGGTGCCCAGACCGAGCAGGCCCAGTCCCGCCATCAGCAGGACGAAGGTGATGGCCTTTTCGGCGGCAGGCTTCAGCGTCAACTCAAATAGAATGGTACGCAAACCATAGAGACCGTGATAAAGCGCCACGGCGAGGAGGAGTACGTAAGTGAAGGTGAAGAACAGATGGCCATCGCGAAACAGACTGTTCGCTTTGGAAATCGCCTCCCCGGCGAAAGGAGCAAAGAGATGAGTGATGCCGCCCACGTGCATGATGGTCATATGGAGGCCGAGAAGGAAGAGGATCACCACGCCCGCCGCCATGTGCCAAGTCCAGTATTTCGTTTCGCGCATTTCTCCTCCTACTTCGCCAGTCCTAAGAATTCATAGCCGCCAGCCGCAAGGAAAATCGCTGCCAGGATCATCATGGAGATGAGGAGGGGCCGCTGGACGTTCAGTGACGTCTTGTAGGGATAGATTGGTTCGATGGGCTTGCCGACCGCGAAGCCCAGTTCGACCAGAACCAGGCGGACGCCGTTAAAGGCATGGTAGGCAAACGCCGTGAAAACCAGAAACTCCCCGAACTTGAAGAGGGGCTGGTGAAAGACTCCCCCTTCGACCCACAGGTAGATGCCCCGGGCGCGCAGGCTCGTTACCACCACGTGCATCAGGAAGTAGGAAAGGATTCCCAGGCCGGTGAGGCGATGCAGAATGTAAGCGTAGCGCTCCACGCCCCAGCGCCCACCTCCCAGCCATCCCCACAGCCCGAGCCGATTATCGTATCTTATGATTTCGGCCATACTCACTCTCCACTAATTGCCGATTTTCGATTGACGATTGCCGATTGAGAACCAAGTCCCACGCGTCGTTGTTTTTCAACCGTCAATCGCAAATCGGCAATCGTCAATATCTTCGTTCCACTGGCTTCCAATTCGTAATCGTCACGGGCTTATAATCCAGCCGCGGCTTGCCGCCGGTGTAGTAAACCATGGAGTGACCCAGGAACTTCTGGTCGTCGCGTTGGGTAAAATCCGTCCTCGCATGTCCCCCACGGGATTCCTGCCGTGCAAGAGCCGCAAAGAGCAGCACCTCAGCCAACTCCAGCATGTTTTCGGTCTCCATTGCCTGAATGAGGTTCGTGTTATAGATGCGGCTCTTATCCTGGAGGGTGATATTCCTGAATCGCTGCTTCAAGTCGGCAATCTTGTTCAAACCCTCTTGCATGGATACGCCGGTGCGGTAGACGCCCGCGTGCTTGTCCATCAGAGTGCGTAGCTCCCGGCGGATGCGGGCCGGGTTCTCCGCCCCACTCCGCTTCAGGAGGCCGTCGAAAATACGCTTCTCCTCTTCCCGGACCTTGTCTTCCGGCACGTCGCTGAGTTGCGCGCCGTGTTCGAGGTGCTTCGAGATCCCGCCGCCGGTCATGCCGCCCCACACAAGGCATTCCGCCGTGGAGTTGCACCCCAGGCGGTTCGCGCCGTGCATCGAGTGGCACGCCACCTCGCCCGCAGCCCAAATGTTTTCCACCTTGGTCCGGCCGTCGATGTCAGCCTCAATTCCCCCCATGGAGTAGTGAGCCACGGGCCGGATGGGGATCTGCTGCGTGATCGGATCGATGCCCAGGAACTTCATGCATACTTCCCGAATCAAGGGCAAACGCTTGTTGATCCGCTCCGCCCCCAGGTGCGTCAAATCAAGGTAGATGTAGTCAAGGCCATCGGGCCCAGGTAATCCACGCCCCTCGAGGATTTCCGTCATCTCGGACCGGGAAACGATATCGCGCGGCGCCAGCTCCATCATCTTGGGCGCGTACTTCTCCATGAACCGTTCGCCCTTACTGTTGCGCAGGTAGCCGCCCTCACCGCGACAGCCTTCGGTCATCAAGATGCCCGAGGGCACAAGGCCCGTCGGGTGAAACTGGAGAAACTCCGGGTCCTCCAAGGCCAGGCCTGCGCGGTAGGCGATGGCTTGTCCATCACCCGTGACGGTTTGCGAGTAGGTGGTGAACCCATAGAGGTTGCCCAATCCCCCCGAAGCAATCAGCAGCGCCTTACCGCGCAAGACGCAGAACTCTCCCGTCGGCAGATCGTAGAGCGTGAGGCCGGCGAATCGCCCGCCGTCGAGAAGCAAGGAAGTGACGAAGCATTCATCGTAGCGGCGGAAGTTCGGGAATTTGACCAGGGTGTCGAAGAGTGCCTGCATTTCGAAGAAGCCGGTCTTGTCAGCCGCCATGCACGCCCGCGGAAAGGAATGCCCTCCAAACGGCCGCTGCATAATGCGGCCATCGTCACGGCGCGACCACGGGCATCCCCAGTGCTCGAGCAGCCGGATTTCATCGGGCGAGGTTCGCACAAAACGGTCCACCACATCCTGGTCCGCCAGGAAATCGGCTCCTTTCACGGTGTCCCAGGCATGCAACTCAAGGCTGTCCCCTTGCTCGGGGCGCATCACCGCGGCAGTGCCTCCCTCGGCGCACACCGAATGCGAACGCATGACTTGCACCTTCGAGACGATGCCGATGTTGGCCCTACCTCGCGTTTTGATACAGATCTCTACGGCGGCACGTAACCCCGCGAGTCCGGTTCCCAGGATCAAGACATCATGAGTTATCTGCTGCATGATTCACATGCTCCTTGGGGCTTCCCACACCCCGACCGGAGGGATGAGCAAAACAATAACCACCCTGCCTGGAAATACTTTAGGGACTCCGTCGATTCGGGGCCACCTGGCCGGTTGCCATTCTGGCACTCGGTCGCCCTGAAATCGAGGGACATTAAGTCCGGCCCCCGAGATTTCGGGATCACCAAAAGTCATGGCCATACGCGTATGCACCAAGCCCGGATGAAAGCGGCACTCGCGCCAGCCACTTCTTCAGGATTGCGGTCCTGTTGCGCTCTCGAAAATGGCCTTGCCAAGTGGAAGTGAGTGTTAATATGGCCGGCTGAGCATAGAGTCATTTCGTTGTATCCGGAGGACTAATACTATGTTCAAGGTACTGACAATTGCTCGCGAGTATGGCAGCGGCGGCGCTGTTATTGGCCGCCGCATCTCCGAACGGCTCGGATGGAAACTTCTGGACAAGGCGTTCATCGACAATGTCGCCCATGCAGCGAAAGTCGATCCGCAACTGGCACGGCGCTTTGACGAACGCACAGATTCGTGGCTTCAGCGGCTCGCCCACCAGGGGGCGGGACGATGGCGAGGGGCCTTCGAGGGAGCCGTCATCGTTAGCCAGCCAGACTTTTTCGATGCAGAAACGATGGCGGCGCTGGCGCAGAACATGATCGAAGAAGCCTGTCAGCGAGGCAACTGTGTGATTGTCGGCAGGGGAGCCCAATGCGTGCTGCGGGGCCGCAAGAATGCCTTTCACGTCTTCATTTACGCGCCCTGGGCCGAGAGAGTCGCGCGCGTCCGGCAGCGCCTTCCGGGCACGAGGGACATTGAAGGGCTGATCCGGTCGACGGATCGCCAGCGTGCCGACTTCATTCGGACCTACTTTGGGTGTAACTGGATGGACCCGCACCTCTACCATCTGATGATCTGCTCAGAACTCGGCGAAGCCCTGGTGGAATCAACTATCGTTGAAGCCCTTGCCAAGGTAGACTAACAGTACATTCTCGGACTGAACGATGAGCCCTCCAGCTACAGACGGACCCTCACCAAACCGTTGGCTGATTGCGATTGCCGTCATGTCGAGCGCCATCATGGAGGTGCTGGACACATCGGTGGTAAATGTCAGCCTGCCGCACATTGCCGGGAGTATGTCCGCCAGTGTCGATGAAGCGACCTGGGTATTGACCTCGTATCTGATTGCCAACGCGGTGATACTGCCCATCAGCGGGTGGCTGGCGAACTTCATCGGACGAAAGCGGCTCTTGCTGACGGTGGTGAGCGGGTTCACCATTTCCAGCGTGCTGTGTGGCCTGGCCCCGAGTTTGGGCGCGCTAATTTTCTTCCGCGTGCTCCAAGGGACCACGGGGGGAGGGTTGCAACCGCTATCGCAGGCGGTCCTGCTGGAGGAGTTCCCTCCGGAGGAGCGGGGCCAAGCGATGGCGCTCTGGGGAATGGGCATTGTGGCTGCTCCCATCCTCGGGCCGACGTTGGGCGGCTGGATTACCGATACCTACTCCTGGCGCTGGGTGTTTTACATCAATGTGCCCATCGGCATCTTCAGCCTGGTCATGTTATCGCGGTTCCTTTACGATCCACCCCACATCCGCCGCGGGGCGCTGCGCGTGGACTTGTGGGGATTAGGCATGCTGGCAGTCGGCATGGCAGCGCTACAAATCATGCTGGACAAAGGCCAGGAGGAGGACTGGTTCGCTTCGCACTTTATCGTGGCGTTGGCCGTGATCGCGGCGGTCATGCTCACGCTCTTTGTGATTCGTGAACTCTACACGGCGCAGCCCATTGTGCGTTTCAAGTTGCTGCGGTACCGGAGCTTTGCCGCGGGGATTGCCCTGATTACGATACTGGGATTCGTGCTATACGGCAGCCTGGTGCTGCTGCCGCTTTTCATGCAGACGCTGCTGGGGTGGACGGCCGTCACGGCAGGCCTCTGGACCAGTCCGCGCGGGGTTGCCACCGCCTTATGCATGCCTCTAGTGGGATATCTTCTGGGGAAGGGCTGGGATGCTCGCTGGATGCTGGTCTTCGGGTTTGTCGTCTCCAGCATGGCCTTCTTCGGCTACTCCCACATGAGCCTCGAGTCGGGCACCTGGGACATCCTCTTGCACCAGATCAACCAGGGATCCGGTATGGCATTCGTCTTCGTGCCCTTAACTATCCTCACGATGGAGTCCATACCCAAGGCTGAGACAGGATACGCCACCAGCTTGTACAGCGTGATGCGCAATATCGGTTCGAGCATGGGCATTTCGTTCGTCACGACGTGGGTGGCGCGGCGGTCTCAGTTCCACCAATCGATTCTGGCCGCTCATGTAACACCCTATGACCAGCGGAGCCAAGAGTTTTTGGGGCAAGTGAGGAGATTCCTTTTCCACCAGGGTTTCGACTGGAGCACCGCGGGTCATGGAGGCGTCGGCGTGCTTTATGGCATGGTCCAGCAGCAGGCGGCCTTGATCAGCTTTGTTGAGGTGTTCCGGATTATGGGTTTCCTCTTTTTGGCCACCGTTCCCCTGGTCCTGCTCATGCGGAGGGCAAAGCAGCACGGAAAGGTGTAGTGGGTCAAAGGGAGTAAGCACGATTTATTCCCGGGGCGGATACCTGTTTCCATGGGTCTGCATATTAGGACTTTGTCTTTCGCTGCTTGCGGCGTTTCTCCCCACTCGGACTCGCAGGTTCTAAACTGCCCTGGTCTGTGGCTGAACGTCTGAAGGGAGGGTCGGAAAAGCGGCATCTTTGGGCTCGGCGATTCTCCGGAGACATAAGACTGACCCGTTCCGGGGTTGGTGGGAGCACCCGGCTCGGAAAGCCCGACAGGACATTGAATGGAGAGACGCACGGGTGTATATTACTGGTCGGGCTAAAACTGAAAACGGAAATTCCCGTGAATACGTCGCTGCAAAGGTTGTGCATTTGGCTTTTGTTTGGCGGAATTGCGTCTGCGCAAGTCCAGATTCCGGAGGGCACTCCGCTGCGGGTGCGCCTGGAACAAGATCTTTCCTCGGCAACCGCGCAAAAAGGGCAGCAGGTTCAGCTTTCGGTCGCGGAGGAGGTGAAAGTGGATAGCATAGTCGTCATATCCAAGGGTGCTCCGGCGACTGGGCAGATCATCGAGGCTGTGCCCAGAAAGCTCACCGGCAGCGGCAAACTGGATTTTTCCGTAGTTGCCGTAGTGGCCGCGGACGGCCAGTCAATTCCTCTCCGCTATAGCCAGGACAAGAAGGCTGCGGGCAGCAATAATACAAACGGGCTGATCGGGTCGGGCGCCACGATCATGTTCGGACCCACGGTCGTGATGCTCCGCATGTTGGGGGCAAAGGACATCATTTTGCAGAGGGGCACGATTGTGGAGGTCTTCACCGACCGAAGCCACGTGTTTCAGTCTCCGGCCCCCACCGCGGCCAACCCTGCTAACGGCGGAAGCAAGCAAGAAGCTGGCGCTTCCCAGCCCGTACGATTGGTGATTCTCTCGATCAACTCGACTCCCGCTGGAGGGAAGATTACCGTGGACGGCACGCATATCGGCGAGACTTACGTGTCGTTTCAAGTCGATCCAGGCGACCACACCATTCAAATCGAGAAAGATGGGTTTGCTGTCTGGAAGCGCAAGATTACCGCAACGGCAGGAACTCCCATCGATCTCGACGTGAGGCTGACGAAACAGCCTTTGCCAGCATCAAAGGCAAAGCCCGCGCCGAAAGCCGGAGCGGCAAAATCCGCAGGAGCAACTTCCAAAGCCGGGACTTCTCCCTAGGAGCCTGAGTCGTTAACACCTCAAGAATCCTCGCAATCCGAGGAGTGTGAGGCGCAGCCAAGTGGGTGTCGAATCAAAACTCTTGTGGATTATTTCGGAAAACGTTGAGGGCATGAAAGAGTGCTCATAACCCAAGGGTCGCTGGCTAGTGTTTCTTCTTTGCGGTTTCAGGCTTCAAGGTCTTGACATACGCATAACTCAGCGCCAGATACTTTTGCAGCTCCGTCGTGTTCCGCAGCAATGCATCGGGAACGGCGACGTATTCCTTCATCACCGCTCCGTACGCTTCAAACAGCGTCGTCTTATACTTCTTGAGAAACTGATCGCGCTCATCCGTCGAAAGCCTAGGGCCATCCTCCCTTTCGTGCTCAGGAGCAGCGAAAACATATTGCCGTAAAGGGAAGTGTAGGGATTGTCGGCACCTTTCCTTTCAATCCCAGGAATCGTGACGAGTAGCTTTTCGTACAGTGCTATTTTTTCTGCGGGGATAGGACTCATCTTTAGGGTGCTCATAAAGTCCCAAACTGTGCTTGATCCCGGGGAGCGTCAAGAATCCGTGCGGTCTTGACCCGATGGCCCTCAATTGTAACTTCAGATTCAAGGATTGCCAATGAACATCCTATAGATCCTGCGATTCAGACAGTGGGGGAGGGCGCGAGGCTGGCGGGAGGCAGGAGCGGCGAGACGAGGGGAATTGGGCGCAGGAATGGGGGCGTGTTGAGACGGGTGGCGGCTGTGTCGTAGGGT
>JBEKLF010000118.1:0-25123 GCA_050010335.1 Terriglobia bacterium | reverse complement strand
GTGGACAACTGGCCGTCGGAAAGGCCGTCAAGAGCCGTGCGGGCGGATCGGATAGACCTGTTGACAGACCGAGCGCTGGTCGGCCGCCCAGCCTGGTTTCTTACTGTCTGAATCGCAGGGGGTAAATAGGAGGAATCCCGATATCCCAGATCTGCACCTACAGAAAGGCGGTACTGCGAGGTGGGATGTCGTCCGTCAGCGTGCGCATTCGCGGGACTATTCGACAAAATGTCAATGTGCTCGGTCTTCCATCTTGTTGCCGTTAGCTGAATCGCATCTGGTAAAGCATCCAGTATACCACCACGCCGGTGACGGACACATAGAGCCACAAGGGCAGCGCCCAGACGGCGATGCGGCGGTGGCGGTCAAAACGTCGGCGCCAGGCGCGGTAAAGCGTGGTCAGGACCAGCGGGACGATCACGACCGCCAGGATCGTATGCGAGCCGAGCAAGGATAGGTAAAAGGTGCGAACGAAACCATGTCCGGGGAAACGGGTCACACCGTGGAAGTAGTGGTAGGTCAGGTAGCAAATGAGGAAGAGGACGGAGGTTCCGAAGGCCGAAAGCATGCATGCCCGGTGCGCAGGAATGTTCTTCCGCCGGATAAAGTAGAAGCCGCAAACCAGCAGGACGGCGCTGGCGGCGTTCAGCGTCGCATCGACTATGGGGAGAAAGTGAATCATTTGTGACCTGCCGCCGACTTATCCGCGGCGCCGCTTGAGGAAGACGCTTTTCGGGACTCATGTAGAATGCGCTGGAATTCGCCCGTATAAATCGACCAGGCGATGTTCCCCCCAAAGACCACCGATAAGGTCAGGCTAATCAAGGTTAGCCAAAGCCCATCGATGTTAAAGAATCGGCCGGTTACAAGTTCCCATATGGCTGTCGCCAGTCCCGCGGCGGCCAGGATGGAACAGAAGACCAACAAGAAGACATCCTCAAACATTGTTCCGCGCCCCTCTCCCATGCCATTTTCAACTTGGGTTTGAGCATCCACCATCGCGGTCACCCCAAAGGGATAAGCTCCCGTAAAAAGCCGCGTTGGAGGTGCGGTATCTGACCGCCAACATCAAGAGTCGGCATCTTCGGCGGTTAGAGACCGCCGCTTCAGATGAGTGCTGGGAAAACCCTCGGCTATTCCGACGAAAATGGGCTTTTTGACCCAAACTCTCTAAAGTGAAATACCCTCGAACGCCCGATAAGTTGCTCAAAATCAATTGATTTCTTATGGCATCGCAATTGCACTGCCTAGGACTGCTACCAGTGTCTGGATTATCGAGCCTTGCTCCACCAGAGCGCTGGAAGGAGGCTGAAACCATGGCGCCCGACCTCAAAGAGATTATAGAGCAACTCAAACTGCAAAGAGACATTGTTAAAGACGGCGGGTACGGCCGCTCGGTGCGCACGCCCTGGAAAGAGGAGCGCCTCTTCCGCGACTCCATCACCTGCCTGAATGTCACTGAGCAGGTCAAAAAGCATCCCTGCAACGAATGCCTGCTGTGGGAATGGGTACCCGAAGACCACAAGGACGAAGACATCCCCTGCCAGTTCATCCCGCTCGACGCCCAAGGCAACAGCATTGCTGAGCTGGAAGAAGCCGGAAAGCGCGAGGAAGCCGAGCAGGCGTTGCTGGTCTGGTTAGATTCCACGATTCAGAAGCTGGAGGAACGGGTTACGGGACACGCGATACGGGATACGGGGAACGGGTTACGGGACACGGGACACGACCCGACTTAGTGCCTCAGCTTGAAGTTCTCGAAACCTCGATCCCAAACAACTGCACATTCAGGCGGCTAACTCCCAGCCCCGTCGCCCTTCAACCCCAGACGCCACAGGGACTTCCGCCCCGTGTCCCGTATCCTGTAACCCGTGTCCCTACCTCGTCCGGTCCACCATCAACAGCCCCAGCACCAGCGGCAAGTACACAATCGACGCCATCAGCAATTGTTTGGCGAGGACGTTTGTACGTCTTGCCGCCATGCGCGCACCGTAATAAAGGAACCCCGCACCCAGAATTCCTGCTCCCACCAGATAGGCCTTTCCCGCGTGTCCCATAAAGGCCGGAATCAAGCTCACGGGCAGAAGCGCGAGCGTGCAGCCGATGATCTGCCGCGCCATGGCCCGACCTTCGTGATCGTTGCGGGGCAGCATCTTTAGTCCCGCGCGGGCATAATCCTCTCGATACATCCAGGCAATCGCCAGCAGGTGGGGAAACTGCCATAAGAAAAGGATGGCGTAGAGCACCCAAGCCTGTCCGCTCAACCCGTTGCGGACGGCGGCCCAGCCGATCAGCGGCGGCACGGCTCCCGGGAAGGCTCCCACCAACGTGCAAAGTGGCGTTTTCCGTTTGAGCGGGGTGTAGAAAAGCAAATATGTCGCTAGGGTCCCTAGCGCCAGCGCGCTGGTGAGCGGATTGGCGGCGATCCACAGTTCCGTCCCGCCGACGATGGAAAGCAGAATGCCGAACCACAGGGCTTCCTGATGCTTCAAGCGTCCCGCCGGCAGAGGCCGGTTGGCGGTTCGGCGCATGAAAGAGTCCGTGCGCCGCTCGAGATATTGGTTGAGCGTTCCGGTGCCGCTAGCCACCAGCAAGGTTCCCATCAGCGTGTGGAATAGCAGCCATCCGTTCAGGGATCCCGGCGAGGCGAGGCAGAACCCCACGAGTGCGCTGACCAACACCAGAAAGTTGACCTCCGGCTTGGTGAGCGTCCAGTAGTCGGCCAGGTGGGCAAGCCACGTACGGGCACGCCATGGCGTGCCCGTACCGGCGCACAGAGCGTCGCTCTGCGCCAGCCCGACCGTGTTTTGCGTACCTTGCGTCATGTGATTGCCTGAGACCGGATTGCGGCGACCTAAATTGCCGAACGGCGGTCGGAGACCGCCGCTACAGCCGCGTCCACAATCGCCACTATCACTCTGTATAGATTCTCTGGACCCCTGGCGAAAACACACTATCTCTGAAAACCGACACATGCCGGGCTGAAGCCCGGCGCTACGTCACGTCGTCGCCTGATGCGACGCGGAAGCCATCTTCATTTCCTGTTTGGGCGTTACCAGAAACCGGTGCGCCTGGTAAGTGAGATACAGGCTGGTTACCAGGAGCAGCGCGCCCACGGTGACGTGGGTAGTGGTGATGTCCACCACGGGCGGGAGCGGCTGCGGAGCGCTCCGCTCTGCCATCTTCATAAAGTACGAACCTATGCCGAGAAAGAGTTGCACTACCAGTAATCCCCCCAGCAGCAGCGCAGGCTTGAGCAAGCCCGGCTGCTTTGCGTAGCGCATCAGGACGCTGGAAACAACCCAGCCCACCAGCAGAGTGACCACGCAAGCACCGACCACATGCGGGGCGATGATGCCATCTTTGGAATGACGATACACCGCGCCCAGAATCAGTTGCACCAGGACGACGCCGGTTGTGATCATGGTGAGATGCTGGAGCGAGGGAGTAGACGTGTCCTCCACGTTGGCCTCGTCCCAATGCCAGCCGGAGCTGGTAAAGAAAGCCATGCTCGCTGCGAGGCAGAAAAAGATCTGCGCCAGCGTGGCATGCGCGGTGGATATCGCGACGGGAAGATAGAACAACACGGTGACGCCGCCCAAAATCGCCTGCGCCAGCACCGCCATTACCGCCGCAAAGCCCACCCATCGAAGCCAACGGCGCGAATCCTGGCGCCAAATCCATATCGCTAAAAGAATGGTGAGAATGCCAACCGTTCCCGCAATCATGCGGTGGCCGTGCTCGAACTTTACGCCTCCTACCATGCGCGGCATGCGGAAGGTGCCGAAAGACGTGGGCCAGTCGGGAACCGAAAGGCCGGCGTCATTGCCGGTCACCAGCGCGCCGGCAATAATCAGAAGAAACGTACAAAACGCGACAAACGCCGCGTATCGATGAAGCCAAGGATGGTGTTCTGTCATGGTCGTTACCTTACCCCTTGCTTGCCCATTGACCGTGGTCCGTGGTCCATTGCGGATTAACGATTGCCGATTGGCGATTTTCGATTTCTTCAATCGGCAATCGAAAATCGGCAATCGACAATTCTCCACAACTGCCCACGGACGTCTCACGATACCTGTTCCGGTACCTATAGACTACCACAGTGATTAGGGCAAAAAACACCATGGGCGGTATCAGCAGAATCAAGGTTCCGTTGGCCAAAGCTTCCTTTGCGCCCGTCCTTGCTGCGGAAGCGCTGGTGTAGCACATCGCGCAGCCCTGCGCGTGGAGAGCCGTGGGCAGGAGGGAAAAAGCGAAGGCAAAAGTCAAAACGCAAAAGGCAAAAGGCAAAAGTGCAAGCTTCCAGGACTTTGACTTTTGTGCTACGTAGCCTGTGACAGTGCGAGGCGCCAGGGATTCCGACACTTCCCCGGCGTAGTCCTGCCGGCCATCCTCGGTTTTGACTTTTGCGTTTTGACTTTTGACTTTTGACTTTTGCATTTTGCCTTTGCACTTCCTACCGACCGACTGCCTACTCTGATTATGCGGCCTCACGAGGATTCCACGTAGCGCGGACCTGTTCTTTAGGTCCGCGGCTTTCCCTTGCCCTTATGTGACAAACCGTGGACTGCCCGCTGCTCTTTTAGCTTTTCTATACCCTTAAGGGAAGAACCGCGGACCTAAAGAACAGGTCCGCGCTACGTCCTCTCCGCCTAGTGCCCACTGCTTACTGCCTTCTGTTCTAATGGGGCCTCATGTGGAGAAGCCGCAGGCTGTCAGGCAGGAAGATATTCATTAGCACAATCACGATGACCAAGGCCGGCATCAGGGTGGCCGCCATGCTGGCTTTCTCATATCGCAGGTGCATGAAGTACGCGATAATCAGCGCCGCTTTAACCACCGACAGGCCCATGAGCAGGACGAGCATCAGCTTCAGCTCCAGTTGCTTGTACCCGAGAAAAACCTCCACGCCGGTCAGCGCCAGGAGCCAAAACCAAACGATCATGAAGACCCGAGTGGAGCCCTCCGCGTGCGTGTGTTCGGTCGATGAACTCATGAAACCTCCAGAAGACGAAAATCGAAACTAGAAACTGGAAATTAGAAACTGGAAAATCGCCCTTGTTGGGCGCGCTCGCGTTTCGATTTTCGAGTTTCCAGTTTCCAGTTTCCAGTTTCGTCCTTTCCCGGCCACGGACGCTTTTCTCATCCTTTAATCGATAGAACGTACACCAGCGGAAAAATAAACATCCACACCAAGTCGACAAAGTGCCAGTACAGCCCCGCGACTTCCACATCTTCCGCGCTGAGCTTGCCCTTGCCGAACCAGCCTGCGACGATGCCCAAGTAAATGACGCCGGAGAAAACGTGGGTCATGTGCAAACCGGTGAGGGTGAAGAACGCCGCGCCGAATTGTGGCGCCCCCCAGGGGTTATGGAACAGCCGCACGCCCTCGCCAATCAGTCCCACCCACTCGGTGGCGTGGATGATAACGAACAGCATTCCGCCGAGCATGGTTGCCAGAATCCACTTGACCGCCGAGGCGCGCTGGTCGCGCTTTGAAGCTTGTACGGCCATCACCATGGTCACTGAGCTCGAGAGCAGGATGAAGGTCATCACCGTGGCTTTCACCAGGGCAGGGTAGAATTCGAAGGGCTGCGGCCAGTTGTCGCTGGCCACCCGCACGTAGCAATAAGCCATGAGCAATGCGCCGAAGGTGATGGCGTCGGACATGATGAAGAGCCACATCCCGAGCTTCTTGGAGCCGGTGGCGAAGGGCCGGACACCCCCGCCCCAAGCCGATTCACGGACCCCTTGCAGGTTCGAATTAATTGCCTCGTGGCTCGACATCCCTTTTCCCCCTCTGATAGCCGTTGTCAGTGACAAAGAATTGCCGATTTTCGATTTCCGATTGCCGATTGAAGAAGCCGGGGATTTTCAATCGGCAATCATCAATCACCAATCACCAATCGCAAATCACCAATGCCTACGCCCACTTCGTCAGCACGAAGAAAATATAGATCCAGAGCGCGTCCATAAAATGCCAGTAGATCGCCGTCACATCGAGCGCGGTGCGACGCTCTCGCCCTCGGGCCATGCGGCCGGCATGAATCACCACGTATCCCAGCGCCAAAACCCCGCCCAGCAAGTGCACCCCGTGCGCGGCGGTCAAAACATAGAAGAACGAGCTGCTGGGATTTGTGGCCAGGTAAACCCCGCGCGCTGCGAGCTCGCGCCAAACCACCAATTGTCCCGCCAGGAAGGCGACTCCGAGCACCACCGTTGCTCCGAGCCACCGAATGAAGTTCACCACGGCGTGATCTTTCAGGGCGTGGCGCGAATATTCCAAAGTCAGGCTGCTGGCAAGCAACATGCCGGTGTTCACCCAAAGCAGTCGCGGCATGGCGATGGAAACCCAGTCGAACGACATGCCGCGGCGCACCACCATGGCGCTGGTGAAGCCCGCGAAGAGCATCACAATGCCAAGGAGCGCAAACCACATGCCGAGTTGGTAGGTGTGCCCAGGAACCCGATACTCCGGCAAGCCCGAGTCGCCACCACCGCAGCCAAAGCCGTTGCTGCCTGGACCGTGTCCCCCGCCAAACCCCTCGGAGGGTTCGGGTTTCGCCGGTGTTAGAACGGTTGAAGCCATAATTCTTTCTCGAAACTGGAAATTCGAAACTCGAAACTGGAAATTTGAAGATCGAAACGCGAAATTCGAAAACCGAAACTCGAAATTGGAAATTCAAAACTCGGGGCCAACGGGACTAGGCGGAGCGAATTGCGAGTTTCGAGTTTCCATTTTCCAGTTTCTAATTTCCAGTTTCCAGTTTCTATTTTCGAGCTTCACTCCGCCTTAATAACTTCCGTCGAATCCTGCATCACATAATCCTTCTCTGCTCCCGGCACGGCGAATTCGTAGGGCCCGTGGTGGATTACCGGATGCACTCCCGCGAAATTGTCAAAGGGCGGCGGCGAGGGAATGGTCCACTCGAGCGTGGTGGCTTCCCAGGGATTCTCCGACGCCTTCTTGCCCCAGAACATGCTCCAGAAAAGGTTGCCGAAGAACAGCAGTTGCGCCGCTCCCGTGATGAACGCGGCAACGGAAATGAACCGGTGCACGCTGATCAACGGCAGCAAGAAGTTGTCAATGAATTCGGAGTAGCGCCGGGGATTCCCTTCCAAGCCCAGGTAGTGCATGGGCATGAAAATGGCGTAGACGCCAATGAAGGTAAGCCAAAAATGGATTTTCCCCACCGTCTCGTTCATCATGCGGCCAAACATTTTGGGGAACCAGAAAGCGGTTCCGGCGAACATGCCAAAGATGGCCGCAACGCCCATGATGAAGTGGAAGTGGGCGAGGACGAAGTAAGTGTCGTGAAAGTAGATGTCGATGGGGGGCTGGCCCAGAAAGATTCCGGAAAGTCCCCCGGTTACGAAGATGGAGACGAAACCGATGGCGTAGAGCATGGGAGTGTCGAAGCGAATCCTGGAGCCCAATAGGGTGCCAATCCAGTTAAACGTCTTGATGGCGGAAGGCACTCCGATGGCCATGGTGAGAATCGAGAAGGCGAAGGCGGAGTAGGGGCTCATGCCGCTCACAAACATGTGGTGGCCCCAAACCGTAAAGCCCAAGATGCCGATCGCCGCCATGGCGTAGACCATGGCGCGGTAGCCGAAAATCGGCTTGCGCGCGAACGTGGAGAGAATGTGGGAGGTCACGCCCATGCCCGGCAGGATGGCGATGTAGACCTCGGGGTGGCCGAAGAACCAGAACAGATGCTGCCAAAGCAGCGGCGAGCCACCGGTGTGATTCGATAACACCTTGTCGCTGATAATCAGTCCGCCGGGAATGAAGAAACTCGTACCCCCCATGCGATCGAGCAACAGCAAGGCGCCGGCCGCCAGCAGGACGGCGAACGAAAGCAAGCCCAGAATGGCGGTCACAAACCACGCCCAGCAGGTCAAGGGCAGCTTCATCAATGACATTCCGCGCGTGCGAAGGTCGAGCGTGGTGGCGATGAAGTTGATGGCGCCGAGCATGGAAGCAACGCAGAAAATGGCAATGGAGAAAACCCAAAGCGTTTCACCCACGGCCATACCTGGGCCCGCTGCGCCTCCCACGGCGGAGAGCGGCGGATAGGAGGTCCAACCGCCAATGGGAGGTCCGTCGCCGATGAAGAACGTGGCCATCAGCACCACGAGGCCCAGAAAGGTCACCCAGAAAGACATCATGTTAAGGCGCGGGAAAGCCATGTCTTCCGCGCCGATTTGGATGGGCAGAAAATAATTGCCGAAGCCGCTCTGCGGAGCCGTGGTAAGGACAAAGAAAACCATCAGCGTGCCGTGCAGCGTGAGCAAAGAAAGATAATATTCAGGACTGATGACCCCCCCGGGAGCGGCGGTGGGCATGAGCTTGCCCAGCAGGGGTATGCTGGCGGTCGCCCACCCGAGGTGCAAACGCATCATGATGGAAAGCGTGAGGCCCACGAACACGCTGAACAGCGCCAGGAAGTAATACTGAATGCCAATCACCTTGTGGTCGAGGCTGAAGATGTATTTCCAGATGAAACCCTTGGGAGCCTCGTGCTGGTGTATTGCTTCCGCGTGCATCTCAGCCATCAGAATCCTCCGCGTTCGGTAGACGGGATACGGGATACGGTAGACGGCATACGGTAGACAGGGGAAAAGCCGGATCCCCTCTGCCGTCTACCCTTTGCCCTTTACTGCCTCTACCCCTTCTACGGTCTACCGTGTACCGCCTACAGTCTTTTCCCCGTCTACTGTCTACTGTATCCCGTCTACTGCCGTTCCCCCGTTTACCGTCTACCGTATGCCGTCTACGGTCTCCTCACTTCGCTCATCAGCGCCATCAGGTTGTCTTCGGAATCGTGAAAGAACGTCATCCACAAATCATGATCCGGCATTCTAGCGATCATGTGCGGCTCGTCCTCAAAACGCACACCGTGCTGCTTCATCTGCGCATGGGCTGCCTGAATGTCGGGCACGGCAAAATACAGGATGGACGAAGCGTGATCGAATTCGGGTTTCTCCGGGCGGTCGATCATTAGCCGCACTCCCCCGCAGTCGAAAAACGCCAGACTAGGTGGCGCTTTGAAAAGAAACTTCAGGCCCAGAACATCCCGGTAAAACGCCGTCGCCCGCTCGACGTCATGCGCCCTCACCTGAATTTGCCCCAGCCGCGAAATCCCGACTCCCGCGTCGACAGTGCCCATCAGACTGACCTCCGGTCAAGTTGGGCAGATAGGCAGGTTGGCAGTGGGCAGATGGGGAATGATTCTCTATCTGCCAAGCTGCCAGGCTTTTCCAACTGCCCAACTGCCCATCTGCCTAACTGCCCCCCTATGACCTGTAACCTGTCCCCTGTAACCTACAACCTGCTCTTACTGCGCTGCCGCCATATTCTGGAGCCACTTGTCGAAATCTTCCTGCGTCATCACTTCCACGAAGGCTCGCATCTTGTAGTGACCCAAGCCGCACAGTTCGGCGCAGGCAAGTTCGTAACGCCCGGTTTTGGTGGCCGTAAAGTGAATGGGAATTTCCATTCCCGGAACCAAGTCCTGCTTCATGCGCAATTCGCGAACAAAGAAAGAGTGCGTTACGTCTTTGGAGCGGAGAATCAGTTGGACTTCGCGATTGACCGGAAACGCCAACGTGGCGGTGACAATGTCATCTTTGGAGGCGGCGTCGTGGTCGCGGTCGAGTCCCAGGAAATTTCCCATCGAGTCATCCACTTTCTCCACGTGTACGGGGCCGAACTTGCCGTCTGCGCCGGGGTAGCGGAAATACCAGGCGAATTGCTGCCCCCAAACTTCAATTTGCATGGCGCCGGGCTGCGCGCCCACAAAGTGGATGCTGGCCCAGGTTTTGTAACCCATCAGGTTAAGGCCGATGAAAAGGACGGCGGCGGCGAGGGTCCAAGTGAATTCCAGCGCGTTGTTGCCGTGCGAGTACCTTGCCGTGCGGCCATCGTTGCGGTCGCGATACTTCCAAACCGCGTAGGCCAAGGCGAATTGCGCCGCCACAAAAATGATCCCGGTGATGATCAGCGTCAGCATGAACTGGTGGTCGATGGCCGCGCCGTGGGTGGAAATGTCGATCGGGAACCACCACGTGTGCGACCAGAAAAAGTAACCGGAAAGCAAGGTGATGATAATCACCACCAGCGCAATCGCCAGCGCCATAAGGAATCCTTTCGTGTCTGAAGTCCGGCGTCCGGCGTCCGGAGTCTGGAGTCTTTTACAAAGCCGACTCCGGACCTCGGGCGCCGGACTTCGGACCCATCTTTGCCAGTTCAGTTTTGGAAGAAGATATGCCCTAAATAAAGAGAAAGGGATAAAAGACTAATGTGACGGATAAACTGTCCGAGCGTCAAGAGACATTATGTCCATTTCCCATTTTCGTTCACGTGCGAACAGGCAGCCAGCGCGCCCCACGCGCGCCGCTCCGCCCAATGGCTTTCCTGCTGTTGTAGCGCGGGCATCTTGCCCGCTGTCGCAGGAGCGTCCCGCTCCCGCCCAGCGCGCGGGCAGGATGCCCACGCCCCAGCGGGCGAGACGCCCGCGCTACGAAAACAGGTCCGCGCTACGGTTCTTTTGAGTTCTTCCGAGTCAGGGGTTCGGAGTCGACTTCGGACTCCGGACCCCTGACTTCGGACTAGGTTTTAGGACGCCTTGAACTTGAAATCGACGGTCTTGGATTCTTTCGCGCCGACGGTCACGGTCTGATCCTGCGTGCCGAAGGTCGCGGTCCAGGCTTCGATGGTGTAATCCCCCGGCGGCAGCCCCTTGATGGTGAACGTGCCGTCCTTACCCGACACGGTAAAGAACGGGTTGGAGGTGACGCCGATCCACGCGCGCATCCAGGGGTGCTGGTTGCACTTTACCGGGACCATGATTTCCGGCCGCGCGAACTTTTGTTGGATGGGCGCGGCGCCGGGAGCCTGCGACATGTTCCACTCGCGATTGTCCTTGGGCATGGGGTGGATGTTGTGCGTCGTGGCGTCGCTGGAAACGATGTTCAGAGTCTGGCCCGCCATGATCCCGAGCACATGGGGCTTGTACATGCAACCGTCTTGATCCAGGGTGACGGCGTCCGCGGGAGGCGCAAAGGTGTACTTTTCGGCGCCCGTCTTCACGTATACAAACACGTTGGACACGGCGCCATTGTCATTCACCGCGCCGTCCTCGGCGAGGACCGCGCCGCTGTGCTTCTGCACGCACACCGGGTCCTGGTCCATCATAATTCGCTGCTGCTTGGGCTTCGCGCCATCGAAGGAAACCTTGCCGGTTACCGACCCCACCGTCGATTGGTCAATTGGTGTCGCGGCAGGAGCCGAGGGGGTTTCTGTTGGCGTTTCCGTGGTGGTCTCTTCTTTCTTGCTACAACCCACCAGCGCCAGAATCATCACGGCAGTACAGAGCAAAATCAAATTTCGCTTGTTCATAGGAGAAACCTTCCTTCTGACCTTCTGAATTTGGTGATTCGATCCATCAATTATGCGCTTTTACGATCAAACTCGCGAGCGTCACCTTTGCGCGGCGCGAGGTTGCCGCAGCGTCAACCTTAGGAGAAGCGACGCCGGGCGTTCCAGACGCCGGACGGTTTTCTGAGGTTTTCAGCATGCCTGCGCTCATTCCCATCAATCGTTGTTGTTCCGCCGGCGTAATCTCAAACATGTAGCGCACCAGGAGTTCCGGATAGTCACCGTCGTAGCTCTTAAAGATATCGGGCGTTGGACCGGCGAAGACGTAGTGGTCAGCGACCGGTCTGAACAAGCCGGAAGGCATGGCGGTGCCGGGGCTGATCATGGAAGGATCGAGCATCCAGCGCCGCGCCCATCCGGGCTTCAGGCGGTCGCGCGCCAACAGGAAGTTGGGCGCGGTGGCGTACTTGTCGTGCGCGGCGTCTCCCGTGGCATGACATTTCAGGCAAGGCGCGGCTTTGCTGGTGAACAATGCCCGCGCCATGGCGATTTCCTGGTCGCTCAGGGGATCGAGCCTTTGCGGGATGTAGGGCATGGGCTGGCCCGCCAGCGCCTGGAAGAAGCGCACCAGCTTGCGCACCTCGATGGGCGAGAAGAAGAAGGTCGGCATCCGGACTTTCAAGTAAGGCCGCACGCCGTTGCGATCGGTATCCTTGGGGTCCATCGCCGGGTTGGCGAGGAATTTCAGCATCCAGTCGGGATTGGCGCGCGCGCCCTCACCCATGAGCTTGGGCGGCAACTGATCTTTCCACTCGGGCGTTTGGTAGCGCGCCAAAGTCATCAGTTGGCTTGACTGTCCCACCGTGAACTGGTGGCAACCCATGCAGTTGTATTTCTTAACCACCCACCAGCCTTCCTTGATGTCGCGCTGCTGGTCTTCCGGCGTGTCCCAGTAACGCGCGGGCACTTGCGATTCCACCGCGCCCATCAGAAACGTGGTGAGGGCGGAAATCTCCTTCGGCTTCAGATCGAGGTCCGGCATGCGCAGGCGCTCATTGGGATCGCGGTCTTTCCAATCGCGGCCGGTGTCATAGATTTCGGGTTTCTCGAGCTTGTGCTCGAAGAATCCCTTATGGTCGTACCAGCCCTCATCGCGCGCCTTGGCGGCGAGCAGAGCAAAGTCAATCTGCTCGATGGGCTTGGAACCTTCCTTGGTGAGTTCGGTGCCAATACGGCCTTCATCTTCCATTCCGGAGATTTCGTGGCAGCCGGCGCAACCGTAACGCTGCACCAAGGCGTGCCCTTGCGCTTTGAGGCTGGAATCGTTCAGGTAATCGGCGCGCGCGTACGACGACGGATCCTGTTTTTTCAGGGTCTCGAGGTAGCTCGCGATATCCCGCGCTTCGTCCCACGAAAGGCGCAGGTTGGGCATGATGGTTTCCTGCTCCACCTGGAGTTCGTGGCCGTCATTCGGGCACTTGCTGTGGTCGAAGTCGAAGACGAACGGCAAGCCGTGGCGCTTGTAATCTTCTTCCGTCAAGTCGCGTTTCTCGAACGGACAGTAGGGACGCGTGCGCTCGCGGGGATTGTGAATCCAGCGCACCAGGTAATCGTAGTTGTCCTTTTCCCCCACGCGCGAGAGGTTGGCGGCGAAACCGGGATTAGATTCGTCGAGCGAGTGGCAGCCCATGCAGCCGCGAGTCTCAAAGCTCTCCTTGCCCTTCACCGGGTCGCCGGGCGCTTGATGAGGCAGCGTACCGTCAATCCCACTCTGCCAAACGAAGGAGGCAATCGCTTTAACTTCGTCGTCTGCCAGGCGGAAGCGGGGCATGCGCGTGCCAGGCCGCCAGGCGTGGGGATTGGTGATCCAGACCGGGATCCAGTCGGGATGAATCTTCACGCGCACTTCCTTAAGGTCCGGTCCAACTTTTTTCGTGTCGCGCAGCAAATCCTTCGAGCGCCGATCGAGTTGCTCCAGGCGGCCGTCAACGTCGCTGATGGAAACGCGCAGCTTGTCGGCCTGGGTGTAATACATCCGCGCCGTTTCGTTGTCGGGAGCCGTGTCGCCCATCTGAATGTCTTGCTGGATGTCGCGCTGGGCGTCGTGGCGTTGAGTTTCAAGCTGCAATTCCTGCTGCTGCACGGCCGCGATTTCTTCCGGCTCGCGATCGTAGTTTTGAAAGCGGTGGCAGCCCACACAGCCGCGATATTGGAACAGGTCCTTGCCGTAGCTCAGCACCGGGGCGTGGTCCACGACCATGTCCAGGGCGTGACATTGCTGGCAGCCGGCCTCGACGTTGGCCTTGGGGTGGAGGGGCCACAGCCAGTGCTCATAATTGCCGTGCGCTGTCTCAACACTCTCCACCTGCATGCCGTTGCCGCCGTGACAGGGCGAACATCCGAATTTCTCCGGATCGTGCAACCGCAGGAGGTCGGGCTCGGGGTGGCTCACGAAGACTTCTTTTCCGCCCATATCTTTGGCGGTGATCACGACCGGTTCGCGAATGCCGGTGTGGCAGGACTCGCAGCGGTCCACGACGGCGGCATCGGGATTATTGATCTGCCGGATGTCCACCGATGCATCCTCGGACTTTTTCAGGAGCCCGCTCAACTGGTCGGCGGTCAGGCCGTTGAGGTGGTCGACCACGTAAGAGTCACGCTTCTTTCGCAGCTCGGAAACCGGGCGCAGCAGCGCCGACTTCTCCTCCAGCATTTTCGCTTTGTCGAGCTGAACGCGGTTGAACTCCTCTTCCAACTGCTGGAAGGTGTAAGTGCCCTTCTGGAGCTGCCCGTCGGGAAGCGAAGGCAGGGCGAGCTCAAACGGCCCGGCTTCGTAACTGGCCAGCTTTTTTTGCAGTGAGGATTTTCCGCCGAGCGAGGTGTGCTCGATCGCGTAGACCTGGGTGGCCACGTAAGCGCGCGCCGTGGTGAAAGTTTCGGTGAGGGCGGAGAAGCGCGCGTCCATGATGGCAATCTGCTTGTCGGCCTCCTCCGATTGGGCCTTCACCTGGTCTTCCATGGTCTTGACCTGTTGGTCAAGCTGCTGGTACTCCGGCGACGCCAGGATCTCTTTTTCCGCGGTCTTTTGCTTGGGAATCTGCTTCTTCAGGAAAGAGTGATATTGGCGGGCGAATTCGCGCTGGTAGTTCTTCCACGGACGCAGGCCGAAAAACTCGTTGTAGAGCGCCCACACCAGCGTCAACATCAGGAGCACGGACGAAATCACTAAGAGTGTGGCGAGCGATGTTGAGATGACCGGATCTTTTTCCTCAGGCAACCTGAACCCCCAAAGGGCGGTGACAAGTTACAAGTGACGAGTGACAAGCAGGCCGGTTGGTTGTCACGTTTCTCCGCTTGATCACGGCCTGTGCCCGCGAGCTTGTCACTAGTCACTCGTCACTTGTCACTGCCTTTTACAGATTGAACCACGGCGTTACCCAGATGTATTTGATTCTCAGCAAATGCCGAATAAGTATTTTGATCGGCAGCAACATCATGATCGTCAAAAACGTTTGCATCGTCACGTACTGCAAGAAGCTCATCTTTTGGTAAATCTTCTTGTTGAAATCGTTCCAGGTGATCAGCTTGTGAACCACTCCGCCGGCGACACCAAAGTAGATACCCATCACCGCCGCGCCGAAGATGGTCTTTCCCCAGGCGGAGGTGATAAAGAACATGTCGGGCAAATCACGGTTCACCTCGAACACCTGGCGGTTGGGGTCCCACGTTTGTCCCGGCCAGAACCACATCCATCCCGGGCCGCGGATAAAGGTCCCGATCACCACCATCAGCAGCCACAGCAGCATGAAGCCGAAGCAGAACGTCCCAATGGCGAATCGCCGCTGCTTCCAGGTGTAGTACCCGGAACCGAGCGGGTTCGCGTCAATGTAAGGGATCACGAGCAAGCCCCCGATGATCAGCGATGGCATCACCACGCCCGCCATCCAGGGGTCGAAGTACACCAGCATTTCCTGAAGCCCCAGGAAGTACCACGGCGCTTTGGCGGGGTTCATCGTCAGGTTGGGATTCGAGAGTTCTTCCAGGGGCGCGTTCAGCGTGATGGCCCACACCATCAGGATGACGGTCACGATGATGGCGGCCAGGAACTCAATGCGCAGGAGGAAGGGCCAAACCGGAACTTCCTTTGCCCAACCCGGCTTCCACGGCAGCGTCTTGCGGTGATGCGTCTTGGCGAGTTGCGGGTCGGCTTCCAGTTGCGCAATCAGCCGGTCGTTGGCAAGCGCCTGCCGAATCCCGTACCACGTATAGAAAGGCACCAAGGCAATCAGCGCCACAATGGGGACGTTGTCGGGAGTGGAGGTAATATCCCAGAGTTGATGCCAATCCATATTATCGACTCATTTTTTCATCGGGTCATCGGACCATCGAAACCGGCTCGCATCTCCGTGATCTTTTCAATGGCCCGATGGCTCAATGGCTAAATTCATGTCACTCCGTATGCTGCGGTATCACGTAGGGCAGCACTTTTGCCTTGAGCGCTTCCTGCTCCAACACGACGGGGGCGGGGCCGGAGATGCCGCCGTCTTTGCGCACCCGCCAGAAATGTACGCCCATGAATACGCTTCCAATCAGCGGGATCGCGATGCAGTGCCAAATATAGGCGCGCAAGAGCGCATTGGCGTCCACAATCGAGCCGCCCAACAACGCGAAGCGCACATCGTTGTAGGGAGTCATGCCGAGTTGCGCTCCAAACGGGCCTTCGTGTCCCAGCAGCGGCGTGGCGCGCGCCATGTTCGTGCCCACGGTCACCGCCCAGAAGCCCAGTTGATCGTCCGGCAGCAGGTAACCGGTGAAAGAGAGCAGCAGGGTCAGGACCAGCAGGATGACGCCCACGCACCAGTTGAACTCGCGCGGCTTCTTATATGAACCCGTCAGGAAGACGCGGAACATGTGCAGCCAAACCGTAATAACCATCAGGTGCGCTGCCCAGCGATGCATGTTGCGCAGCAACGAGCCGAAGGGCACGTCACTCATCAGGTAGACAATGTCTCGGTACGCTTGTCCCTTAGTCGGATGGTAGTAGTACATCAGCAGCACGCCGGTGAGGGTGAGGACTAAGAATAGGTAGAAAGTGATGCCGCCCATCCCCCACGTATAGCTGTAACGCACTGAGTCGCGATTGATTTTGGAGGGGTGCAGGTGCAGGAAAACGTTGGAAAGCACCCCCAATGCGCGGCTGCGGGAACTATCGTCGTGCTTGACGCGGAATATGGATTTGAAGAGAGCGGTCTTTTCCGGCTGCTTGAGGCTTTCGAGGTCTTCCTTGGCTTTGGTTTTCAGGACTTCGGTGGTCTCGCGTACATCGTCCAGGACCGCGGTGAGCCCCTTCTTGGAAGGAGCTTCGGTCGGCGTTTCCTTGGGAGGAGTCCCGCTGTGCTCGTCAGCCATCAATCTCTCCTGATCGGGTCATCGGGCCATCGGATCATCGAGCCATTGGGTGATGGAGCGAGTGGTTTTCATATGGCTACATGGCCACATGGCTCGATGACCCGATCCCTGACTGTCGCGTCCGGCATTGCTAAACATTCACGAAAGAGCCTGGATCATTGAAATGGTCCACGCCCCCCTTGGGCCAGGAATAGAGCCGGCTGGTATCAACAATAATCTGGCCCGTCGCGTCCAGTTCCACGTGCGCGCGATCCATGGGCCTGGGAGCGGGTCCCTCGAAGTTGATTCCTTCCGGCGTATATCCGCTGCCGTGGCACGGGCACTTGAACTTGTGCTCCGCCGGCTTCCAATCCGGCGTGCAGCCCAGATGCGTGCATCGCCCGAAGATGACGAAAATGCGGTCGGCTTCGCGAACCACCCAGATGCGTGCTTGAGCCTTGAAGCGCTCATCCACTCCAGGTTGGAAATCCGACGGGTACCCGATTTTGAAAACCGTGCTGGGTTCGAAAAGTGCGCGAGGAAAGAAGAAACGGAGGAACATCAAAAGATTTGCGGCAACAAAACCCCAAATACAACTCCAGATGATTCGACGCCGCAATTTTGCGGAGGGAGAAATCTCTTCAACAGCAGGTTTGCCTTTGGAGGATGCGGCTTTGGGAGCAGGCTTGGGAGGAGTGGCGACGGCAGAGACTGGTGCCTTGATAGGAGTTGGAGTGGCTGCGTCACCCGCATTCGCCATAACCGAAACCTCGTTGGCTGGCTTTCGTGATTCCTGAAGTTAGTTGAATTCCTGCAAGCCCAGACAGAAAAACTATAGTGGAAGCTCGGCAAATCTGTCAATGATTGATAGACACAAATTACAAATAAATCGATGCCTTGACGTCCGTCAATTTTCCCGCCTCAAATCATATCGCAATGCGACAGGTTTTCGGGGCGAATTCCGCGCCGCATGGCCCCCATTTCTCACTACGCGTTTGAAATGGCGCAGCATGCGCCGCAATTACACTTTGTACTTGCGTGCAAAGTTGGAGTTCGGCCGTTTGCTGCCGCACTCAAAACCTTCGCAACCGATCGGCCGATGAGCCGATGTCCCGATTATTCCGCCGGTTCAAACATGACGCACACGGGCGACGCGATTTCGAATTTCTGCCCGGTGGGCGTCAGACGGCCGGTTTGCGTATCGATGCGGAAAACCACCAGCGAATTGGAATCCTGGTTCCCGGCAATCAGGTAAGAGCCCGTGGGGTCGATCCCGAAACCCCGCGGCGTCTTGCCTTCGGTGGAAACATATTGGATCGGTGTGGGTGTCCCTTTCACAGCATCGAGGGAAAAAACCGTGATGTGGTCGTAGCCGCGATTCGAGCCATAAAGGAACTTCCCGCTCGGATGCATCATCAGCTCCGCGCAGTCGTTCTCACCCTTGAAGTCTTTGGGAAGGGTCGAAATGGTTTCGAACGGATGCAGCACGCCGCGCGCGGCATCATAGGAAAAAGCGGTGAGACTGGAACCCATTTCCTCAATCGCATATCCGAACTTGGCGTTGGGACTAAAAGCGAAGTGGCGCGGACCCTTGCCGGGAGGAACGGCAGCCGAAGGTGGATCGTTGGGCGTGAGCGTTCCCTTCGTTGCGTCGAAGCGATAAACGTACACCTGATCGGTGCCTAAATCCGCGGAGACCACAAAGCGATTGTCGGGTGACGCATAAATAGAATGGGCGTGCGAAGCTTCCTGGCGCTTCGGGTCGACGCTGTGCCCCGTGTGCGGCAGAAAGGCCGTGGCCTTGCCCAAACGCCCACCCGCTAGAATCGGAAACATCGCCACGCTGCCTACCTCGTAGTTGGCCACAAACACGTATTTGCCGGTGTGGTCGACGGTTACGTGGCAAGGGCCGGGATCGCCGGACGGCACCACATTCAGAAATGTTAGCTTGCCCGTCTTGCGGTCAATGGAGAAAGCGCTGACGCTTCCGGATTTTTTTCCGTCGTAGTCCGAGATTTCGTTCACCGCGTAAAGGTAGCGGTGGCTGGGATCAACCGCGAGGAAAGAAGGGCTGGCCGTCTTAGCCGCCAAGCCGAGCGGCGTAAGGTTGCCGGTAACTGCGGCAAGCTTGTAAACGTAAATTCCCTGGCTTTTTGGCCCGGTATAAGTGCCGATGTAAACAAAGGAGTCGCTCATGGTTTTCGACGTCTCATCGCCCCGCGCGTTGGCCGGGTAAATGCACGCGGCGAAAAGAGTGGTCAGCAAGAGAGTAGAGTGAATTATGTTTTTCATGCTCACTATAGAACAGCAAGAGCATGAAAAGCGCAAGGGCAACATTTCTGGGTGGCACGATCGGAGGAGGGTGGCACAGGAACTCCTGCCTGTGCTTTTTTCTTCCTGGCACAACCGGGAGTGGCTGTGCCACTGACGTCATAGGCCTACATAACTAACCTTAAACCTTTACCCCAACCTTGCGCAACACTAAGTCCGCGAGGGCGGAAATGAAGGCAGGCAAATCGTTCAATCCTTCCATGGTTTCAAATTGTTGAATGCCAAGGGTCTCCGCCATTTCCCGCGCCTCGATGTTGATTTCGTGCAGGGTCTCAACGTGGTCGGAGACGAACGCGATGGGCACCACCAGCACGCGTTCTGCGCCGCGGGCGGTGATTTGCTGCAAGCTTTCGTGGATAAAAGGTTGGAGCCAATGGCCGGGGCCGGACCGGCTCTGGTAGCACAGAGAATGCGGGTTGGCCCAGCGCCCGCGTTCCATCACCGCCTTAACTGTAGCCTCGATATGTGTCTGATAGGGATCCCCGCCGTGGATCACACTGACGGGGATGCTGTGGGCGCTGAACAGCAGGTGGACGTCGGAAGGGACGCGCGCGGCATGGCCGTTGGAGCGCCGGAATCGTCCCAACCCCTGCTCGATGCGCTCCACCACCGCGTCGAGGTAGAGGGGATGAGTGTGGAATTCGCGTACCACATGCACCGTTGCCGCGTGCTCGCGCGGGAACTGGCGCTGCCACTCGTTCAGGCTGCTGCCGGTGGTGGTGGAGGAATACTGCGGGTAGAGTGGCAGCAGGACAATCTCCTCGGGAGCAAAAGCCATTAGGTCGCGGATGGCCGCATCCGTCAGGGGATGCCAATACCGCATGGCCACCACCACGCGCGCCACAAACGATTTGCTGAGTTCCGCCTCGAGCGCCCGCGCCTGCCGCGCCGTCACCTCGCCGATCGGCGACTTTCCTCCAATTTCCGCATAGTGCTTGCGGACTTTGCCCGCGCGCCGCGAGGAAATCAGCCGCGCCAGGGGCTCGCGTGCCAGCCGCGCAAAAGGGAAGTCGATGATGTCCGGGTCGCAAAACAGGTTGTAAAGAAATGGTTCGATGGCGTCAATCGAGTCAGGACCGCCCAACTGAAACAGTACCACCCCGACGCGCGTATCGAGACTGGAGTTCGTGCCGATCAATCCTTGGTAACCTCTCTGAAATATGGGTGTATGGATTTACGCCCTGCCACGCGGGGTGCACCCAGGCCGCATTGCGCTCAAGAAATGATCCTACACAGCGCAGGGGGAAAACGGCAAGAGAATCCACGCTCGAGAATCCCTGTAAGAAACTTTCCCTTTCCTTGACTACCTTAGATGTGAGAGAAACCGAGTCCATGACCGCTCCGACCTCCTCACAAGACGATCTCTACCGGGAAGCCGTAGCGAGCTTTGGTGCGGCGCTGGAGCGTCTGGCGGGCGCGTACGAAGCCGACCCGGAAATCCGCCGGGACCTGCTTCAGGACATCCACATCGCCCTGTGGCGAAGTTTCTGAGGCTTCAACGGTCTTTGCTCCTTGCGCACCTGGGCCTATCGCGTGGCACACAATGTGGCCATGTCGCACGTAATTCGGCAGCGCCGCACTCGGACGCAAACACCGGTCGGTTTGGAGGACGTCAAGCTTCTGCCCGACGCGAACGAGGGCGAAACGGCCCCCCACCGACGCGAAAGCCTCCAGCGCCTTCTGCCTTGATTCAGCAGTTAAAGCACCCTGACCGTCAGGTGATGCTGGCATACCTCGAAGGCATGGATGCGGCGGCGATTGGGGAGATTACAGGACTATCGGCGGTGAACGTTGCGACCAAGATCCATCGCATCAAGCGGCTTCTGGCGCGACGTTTCGAGGAGGGAAGGCGCGATGAGGAATGAATCTTCCCCGAACGATATGAGAAATGTTTGGCAGAACCAGAAAACGGAGGGTATCCGTATGTCGATCGAAGAAATCCGCGGTCGCGCAGGGAAGTTCGAAAAGAAGATTTACTGGCGCAACGCGCGCGAGTACGTTGTGGCTCTAGTGATGGTGGTCTTCTTCGGGTTCGAGTTTTGGCGCATGCCCGATGCGCTAACGCGAGTTGGCGTTGGCCTGATGATCGCCGGGCTACTGTACTTGGTTTGGCAACTCCGCCAGAGGGGCTCCTCGCGAACCCTGCCCGAGGAATTGGGGCTTGCCACGGGACTCGAGTTCTTCCGGCGGGAGCTCGAAAAGCAGCGGCGCCTCGTCGCGAACGTCTGGTCGTGGTACCTGGGGCCGCTCATTCCCGGCTGGGTGGTCCTAACGGTGGCTTTCGCCCGCACCAACCCCGGCCACGTGCGGCACATCGGTCTGACCTTGGCGGGGTTAAACCTCGTTGCCGCGCTGGCATTTGTTTTCGTTTGGAAACTGAACCAAAGTGCCGCGCGCTGGCTCCAGCGCCGAATCGACGAACTCGATGCCCTCCAGGGGCAGCGGTAGATCGGACCCATGTCTTCAAAGGTCGTCACCTTCCAAGGCGGCGGAATCCGCTCTACGGCCAACTTGGTAGAACTGGGGGACCTCTGCGAGTGGTTCCAGGCCGACAATCAGGGTCGAGGCGGAGAAGATGCCCCTATTTGGGGATGCGCGATGCAAGGCCGAGTTTGCAGCGCCGTGCAGAAAGGTAAGATGGCGACCAATGTGAATGCGGGATGGTCCACGGGACCGGTCCGTTGGCGCGGCGTCTCCAAGTCGGAGGCGGAGTGGCGCATTTGGGCGGACGAAACCGTGGCCAGCGGCATGGTGCCGTATCATCATATCGTGGGCGCTGAAAACGGCATGGGCGAAGACCGGCGCTCGCTTGCGCCGGCCCGCGAGTTCTTCAATTGGACTGCGAAGCACGACCCGCATTTCACCAACAAGCGCTCCATCGCATCGATTGGCGTGGTGATGGGCCAGCGCACCCAGTTGTTCTACCAACCTCCCCCGGGGGCTTCGGCAGGGCAGTATATGGAGGGCATGTACTTTGCGCTGCTTGAAGGGCGCTTCCTGTTCGACTTTGTGCACGAGGAAAAGCTCACCCTGCACAACTTGCAAAAGTACTCGGCCCTGTTGTTGCCTAACATTGCCCTGCTCAGTGATTCGCAACTCCGGCAGTTGCGGGAATATGTGGATGCGGGAGGCTCGCTGCTGGCGACCTTTGAAACCGGATTGTACACGGAGCGCAACCAGAAGCGGGCGGATTTTGGATTGGCGGATGTTTTCGGAATCCGCAAGGCGGGCGAGATCCTAGGCACCACCGGCAATGCCTTTTCCGCGCGAATCGAGAAGCGGCACCAGATCCTTTCTGGGTTCACCGGAACGAATTGGATTGCGGGCGCTGAGTACCGCGTGCCCCTCGTGCCGGTAGAGGGTCCGATTCTGACTGTCGTGCCTGGCTCTGTTGCGTATCCTCCGGAGCTTTCGTATCCCGACCCTTCGCATACCACTGAGCCCGCCGTGGTCCTTCGCGAAAAGGGCAAGAGCCGCCTGATCTATTTCCCCGGCGATATCGACCGCACCCTGTGGCACTCCGGGCACACCGACCTTACCCGTTTGTTGCGCAACTCCATCCGCTGTGTGGCGGGCGAGGACCAGCCGGTCTCGATCTCCGGCGACGGTCTTATTGAGGCCTTCGCCTGGGAGACCCAGGCGGGCTTTGCGGTCCATGTACTGAACTACACGAACCCTCAGGTGCATCGGGGCTGGATCCGGGAGTTCTATTCCATCGGCGAGCAGCGTGTCCGGATGCAATTACCGGAGGGCCGTAATATCTCCCGGGTGGAGTTATTACGGGCCGCTACTGAGATTCCATTCCAGTTGGATGATGGGGCGGTCACTTCCACCATTCCCAAGGTCGCCGACTATGAAGTGGCGGCGATGCATTCCTCATGATGGTGCCGCGCCGCTGGCTCCTCGGCATTGCCAACGATGCCACTGAACCCACGGCCTGTTCGTCGTCCTAAACAGCCTTGGCGGGCCCCTTGTGGTCGATGATCTGGCAGAACAGGCGAATCACCTTCAGTTCACCTTGACGACAAGAGTCGATGTCGCCAAATTCGCGTTGCGGAGCTTTTCGGCTAATTCACGGGCCGCACCCTCAGAGCTTTCATGGCCCACGCAAACGCGGTAGAGAAGGCCGTCGCCCTGTTCTGAACGCAGGATAACTACCGGTCCATAGCTCGCCCCAATCAGCGCCTTCAAATGGTCGGCATTGGCCGGGTCGCGGAAAGTGCCCACCTGCACGCCAAATGCCTTCATCTGTTCTGTCGGCTGACCTTTAGAAACACCGTGTTTATAACTCAAGGGTGGATTCGCGGTTGTCCCCGAGGGACTCGCACCCCCCTGGGCGGCATGGGCCTTTACCTGTTCCGTTGGTCGACCCTGTGAGGCCCCGTGTTGATAACTCAAGGGTGGATTCGAGGTCGTCCTTGGCGGACCCGCGCCCCCAATAGTCGTTGGTGAACCGTCGACGGAGGGGTTTGACGCTTGTATAGGATCGGCAAGTTCTTTCGTGCCTTTTGGGCAATCGGATCTGACTGCCGCAAGTATTCCGCTTTTGCCGCCATCGGCGGCAGTCATGTCCCGGTTGTATACAACCGTTGGAGAAGTGCAGGTGGCAATCCAAACTGCCGGGCCAAACCCGGGCTCTTGATCCACTTTCGCCACATCTAAGGTTGTACCCGAAGTACCGGCATATACTCTTATGGCTCCGTCGTATAAAGACAAATCATCTGCGTACAGAGTGTTTCCTTTCGCCCCGTGGGGGTTGATCACAATTGACTGGTTACCATCTGATGCTGCTCTGCCGCTGGAAGAAGTGGCGTTCGGCCCGGCTTGGGGATAGGTAAACGTATTGTGGCCAGTGACGGTGATAGTGAAATCTCCGCCGTCGAAGCTAGGATCACTAACGCCTACCACGCCGACCACCGTACCTGTTTTCCACGATGACGGCAGCTTGGCCGTTGCCCTGAATGTCACGATGTTTGATCGGCGCGAGATCATTGAGACGAGGGCCTGTTCTAAGGCAGACCCTCGAATCTGCGAGTGCCTTATGAAGTTGCGGCTTGAGGATGAACCAATAAACATCCCCGGCCCGCAGCCCACAGATCTTAATGCATAAAGCCCGACATTATCGAATACGTTATCCCAGGCTTGCCCGTTGGCGGGGTTCCCGTTGGAGTCTGTCCCAACCATGGCAGGCAGGCAGGAAGTTATAGAAAGATTCTCAAAGGTTATTTGAAATGTGGAACTCAGCCAAATACCAGGATGCTTCGAATCAGATCCGCCTGCGGCGATATTAGTTTGGTAATCATGAGAGAACGCTCCGCCACCCGTTCCCATGCCCCCGACAAAACTGATAGCTTTCTCTTTTCTCCACCCGGCTGGGGGATGTGCATAATTCGGGTCTGCCGAACCCATTATCCAGATTCCGCAGCCTGCCGGATCCTTTTGCGCGCAGGCTCGCAACGGGACGCCATGACCGCCATCCAGCAGAAAGATGGTTCCACTGGACATAGCGTCATAGCAGGACATCACATCCTGCTTGGCGGTCCTGAGAGTTAATCCATCCGCTGAGTCATTCCCATGGGGCGAGGCGTAGCAGATCGATGTGGAAGAGTCTGGTGCCAGCGATGCAATCCTCGGGTCATTTCCACCATCAAAGGCATTGTCTCCCAAGCCCGCGTTCGCAGCCTCCCTCACTTGGGGGAGAGCAAGTATTACGCCCGCAGAGAATAGAAGAACCAACCACAAGCAAGATCTCCTGTTCATGAAGGTCTTAGTCCATAGAATGGGGGGTCGCGAAGTGAAAAGCACCAAGCATCGCATGGGCGCAAGTGATGTTCGCCATGGGGCAGAATACCGCAGGATTTTTAGCACAGTCGCCGTCAACAGTCAATGACACACATGGTCCCCCTGCGATTCAGACAGTGGGGGAGGGCGCGAGGCTGGCGGGAGGCAGGAGCGGCGAGACGAGGGGAATTGGGCGCAGGAATGGGGGCGTGTTGAGACGGGTGGCGGCTGTGTCGTAGGGTG
>JBEKLF010000117.1:0-25296 GCA_050010335.1 Terriglobia bacterium | reverse complement strand
TGGTCGGGGCGCCCAGATTTGAACTGGGGACCTCTTGGTCCCGAACCAAGCGCGCTACCAGGCTACGCTACGCCCCGATAAAAGCAGGTTGCAGGGAACAGGTGACAGGTTACAGGACGAAACCGAAGCAATTCTCATCCCCACTATAACCTGTAACCTGTTCCCTGTAACCTCAAGTTGGTCGGGACGGCCAGATTTGAACTGGCGACCCCTTGCACCCCAAGCAAGTGCGCTACCAGGCTGCGCTACGTCCCGATAAATGCAGGTAACAGGTAACAGGCAAAAACCGAACCAACAACGGTCTTCCCTGTAACCTGTACCCTAAACCACGCTAGCACTTCCGCGAAAGCATTGTCAATATCGTCTGCATCTCCTGCCGGATTTCCTTCAGTTCCGCCGCGTTCAAGGGAGATTGAAACAAGTGCTTCTGCTCCGCAGGATTCTTACCCTCGCTCGCCAAATACCGTCGTGCCCCTTCAATCGTAAACCCCTTCTCGTAGAGGAGCCGGCGGATTTGGAAGACCAGGTCCACATCTTTGCGCCGGTAAAGCCGGTGTCCCGACTTGCCTTTCACCGGGCGCAGGGAAGAGAATTCCGTTTCCCAATACCGCAGGACAAAGGCCTTGGTACGGGTCAACTCGCTGACCTCGCCGATGCGGTAATACAGTTTGTCCGGGATCGCCACGTCGGTGGGCGTAACCTCGATCAAGCGTGCAGCGCGACCTCGAGACATAATCCACAGATTACGCAGATTGCACAGATTAAACAAGAGGAGAGGAAAAAAGACCAAGCGGCAAACGGGAACAGCGCGCGGGGGCCACAACTTCCCCGTCACGGCCTCGGCTCCTGTGCGAGCACGCTTTGCCCCAGAATCCTTATTCTCGCCGGCTCCTGCTCTGTCGTTGATTCTTTCTTGTGGTCTTCTCTAAACTGTGAAATCTGCGTAATTGTGGATCGTTACCCGAAATCCCCAACCTTGCGATATACTCTGCCATTTCCAGGAGGCTCATGCTCCTGGGTTCGGAATTGAAGCTGGACTCTCACCGAACGCTAGGTTGGAATAGCCGAGAGGCGATCAGGCTTTTGGCGAAGGGAGACTGTAACTTATGGGGCAAGTCATTATTGGCATCGATGTGGGTGGCACAAAAGTGGCAGGAGGACTGGTAACACTCAAGGGACGGCTGGTTGAATCACAGGTCGTCCCCACGCATGCGGACAAGGGATTTGGGAAGAGTTATGCCCAGATCGTTCACCTGATCGGGCGCTTGGTGCGCGCGGCAGGAGGCAAGGGAAACGTGGGCGGCATCGGCATCTGCGCGCCCGGTCCGCTCAATCCCAAAACAGGGGTGGTGCTGAATCCTCCCAATTTGCCCGGGTGGCGGAACATTGAATTGGCGAAGATGGTGGGGAAAGAATTCGGCTTGCCGACCAAACTGGAGAATGACGCCAATGCCGCGGGCTTGGCGGAGGTGCTGTTCGGCGCCGCAGTGGGTTACAAAGATGTTTTCTATGTCACCGTCAGCACCGGCATCGGAACCGGCATCATTATCAACAAGAAGATCTACCACGGCAAAAACGGCGTCGCCGGCGAAGGCGGGCACGTCTCCATTGACTATCGCAGCTCCTACCGGTGCGGCTGCGGAACCTATGGCGACATTGAATCCCTGGCTGCGGGCCCGGCCATGGCCCGGCGAGCGCGCGTGATGCTCGAGCAGGAACATAGCATGCCCAGCATCCTACGCGATCTGGCGCACGGCCACGCCGAAGAGATTTCGCCCCTGATGATTCAGCAGGCGGCCAGTAAAGGCGACCTTGTGGCCAAGGCCATCCTCGATGAAACCGGCTTCCTCCTGGGCTTCTGGCTGGCCAGTATGATCAGCCTGTTCGACCCTGAGGCCATCGTGATCGGCGGCGGCGTTTCACACATTGGCAAGCCCTTGTTTGATAAGATCAGGATGACAATACCTCGCCATACGGTTAACCAGTCCGCGGCCCAGACGCCGGTATTGCCCGCCAAACTGCGGACGAATGTGGGCGTCTACGGCGCCGCGGCGGTCTTCCTGCCGGCGGGCGAAGAAGCGGAGAGCTAATCCACGGATTACGCGGATTACACGGATTCAGCAGGAAGACAAAACCATCTGCCCGAAGTTAACTCAACGAATAACCTAGAATGAGGCGGGTGGTGAGCACAATCTCTTTCCAGCATTGTTGACCAATCGCTTGAGCCTCTTACGGCCGGGGGGTTCATTCAGTCAATTTCTTGTCTGATCTGAGAAGTCTGCGAAGTCTGTGGGAAAAGATGAGCGACGAGTCCACGGTCGGGATTCTCCTGTTTGCCCATGGCAGTCCCGTGGAAGATGCCAACCGCGGTGTGCATGAATTAGCGGCGAAGATTGAGGCGGCAGGGCCTTTCCGTTATGTCCGCGCGGCATTTCTGGACGGTGGGCAGCCCGACCTTCTCGCCGGAGTCATGCAAGCGGCCGCGGCCGGTCTCGACCGCCTGGTCATCATTCCCTATTTCCTGACGGTCGGCCTTCACCTGCGCCGCGATTTGCCCACGCTGGTCGCTGCCGCTAAGGAAAGACATCCCAATTTTGACATTGTCGTCGGGCAGTCATTGGAGGGCCATCCTTTGATGCCCTCGCTCGTCCTCGGCCGCGCGCAAGAAGCCCTCCAAGGCGAAGGCGCTTCGAACTGAGAATCCAATGGAGCGCGATTTGAGCCTCGCTCCATGAGTGTGCTGTAACATCCAATCCTTGACCATGGCTACGCGGCGCTAGTCCGGTGCCTGGGGAGTTGTCTCTTCCCGGGAAGTTTGCCCTACCTCTTTCGGTCTTCCGATTTTTTCCGTGGCGCCAACATTGAATAGCTTGAAGTCCGAGTATCCATGCTTGTTACGGAGACTTTTGCCATTCCAATCCACGCTCACCTTCACCTCCCGTGGGAGCCAGAATCCATCGGCATTGGACTTAAAATGGTTTTCGCCGAAGTCGATCTCGGTGGTTTCTTTGTCGAGCCGTACCTCCGGCAACGGCTTCAGCAAATCCGTTCGAAGACGGATGATTTCGTAACTCTCGGAATCCACCCAGGCCAGACCTTGGGAAAAGGTCGGCATGCTGGTTTCACCCATCTTAAACACGCCGTATAGGCGCGCTTTTTCAGGCTGCTGGGCGAAAGCCACCACGAACGTGTCCCGGCCGTCAATCTTCTGGCGCCCGAGGTACCGGAAAGTGGATTCGGCCTGGTGGCCGGGATGGAAGAAGAGAGAAGCGGAGGCGAATCCCGAAGTCAGCATGAAACCGTCTTTCAGGCCTTGGGGCTGACCTTTTTCTCCCGACAAATTGGCGCGATACTCGGTAAAGCCCAGTCCCGATTCCTCCGTCGGCGTTAAACGCAGATTGTGAAACTTCTCGTCCAAGGTCTCACCGGCCTTGCCTTTGTGGGAGAGCTTTTCCTGATGAATCTCCTCCAGGGAAACCGTGTTGGGGAAGTTCCGGAAATACGCCTCCACCCTCTAGCCCACCGCGCTGAGGACGGAATCCAAGGGCGCCTGGTCCGTCGCGGGCGCAAGGTCCTTGAGCTCCGGTACGGGGCGGTGGAGATAGTCGATGGGTTGGTTGGCCCTCGCGTTCGGCTTAACGTAGACCACCTCGATTTTTTTCTTCTCCGCAATCCGCGCCCAGAGCTGGTGGACCGTAATGGGCATGGTCTTTACGTCGCGCCCGTCCAGGTAATGGGTCATCTCTTCGTTCGCGCCGTCGAAATTGCCTCCGCCCAGCAAGGCCTCGGCGCGCAGGAGTCGCACCTCAGGGGAGGTGCCGGCGGCTTCCGCTTTGTCCAAGTAGGTGTTGGCCGCTTTCCCGATGCGAAATAAGCTTCTCCGAGTTATTTCGGGCCGCGAGATGACAAGGAGAGAACGGAGATTCCACTTCAGCTATGAAAAGCGCGAAGAAAAGACTTAAACCCCTTCCAGTTTTCAAGACGGAAGACGAAGAAAGAGAATTTTAGTCCACTCATGATTCGATGGATTACGTCGCCTGGGGCAGTGCTGAGCGCGTAACCTTTCCGAATCTAAAGCCCTCGGTGCGAACGATTTCGATTCGGTTACCCGTTTCGATGATCGCCAGCCTCAAGGCCCTCGCCAACAAGCGTGACGTCCCCTATCGGTCTTTGCTTAAGGTATTTCTTGCCGACCGTCTGAAGCAAGAGCAGGCGTAGCCAGACCTGCTCCGAAAATTCGCCGAAATTTCGGCAGGCGCCTGGTCCCCGCCGAAATTTCGGCGTGTTTTCATGCTTCGGGGTGTCGCATGGCGACATGAGTGACTGTTCTGAAGGTCCGCGGCTCTTCCTTGCCCATGGGGGACTTGTGGGTTCGAGACGAAGCTCATTCCTGGCTGCGAATCTCCTGTAATCGGGTGCGGAGAATAGAAGGCAATCCCTTTTCGACTTCCGTTGTAATGAGGTCGGCCGAATCCAAATCTCGAATGTGGACTCTGTCGATGTCCCGGTTGTTGCTGAGTTTCATGCGGACGAGATCCGCTACCGGGATGACGGCAATCTCGACACCATGCACTGACAGGTGCTCGGGTCTCAACACGGGGTTCGCCAGGGCCTGATTTGGCCTGACCTTCTCTCCGGTAAAGACCAAATGAACGCCGCTTCGAGCGTTCGTTTCGCCGGGTGGAAGGAGCATATCCACACCAGCGGAGTGGCGAAAGCTGAAACCGTGCTGTTTCGCCACGGCCTTGATCCTTTCCAAATCCGTGCGCCGGATCATAATGTCAATATCCTTGGTATTTCGGACGGCGGAGGCGTCCACCCGGTGCACCTGTATCATCACCGCCATCCCACCGATAACTTCGTAGGGGATCTTCTCAGCAGCAAGGGATCCGGCAATTCTTTCGAGTGTGCCCACCAACGCAAACATACGTTCTTCAAACATCGTGTTGATGGTCCCGCCTTTCTGCGCGGTGATCTGCAAGAACTCGTTAAAGGTCAGCATGAGACGAACTGATTCCCCCCCGCCGCGGTCGGACAAGTATGAACAAATCTCACGCTACCTGTTTTGGAGCAAGGGGTCAATTGGCCAAAATGGGTGGTAGGCTCAGCGCTACACCACCCCTCGAACGCCTACTCGATCGGTGGTACACAAAAGGCAAGGGCGTCCCACCTTGCCGGGACGCCCTTGAAACTGCCGAGAGTTACTCGGGATCAGAAGTAAATCTTCGCAGCCAACTGGACAATGCGAGAGGCATACGCCGAAGTTATTCTGCCGAAGTTCGATGAGGCTATATTCGTAGAGACTCCCGCGGGGTTAAACTGCGTGTGATTGAAAAGGTTGTAGAACTCAAAGCGCAGTTCGATCCGCTTCGTGCCGTCAGAGGTGATGTTGGTATCCTTCATCAAGGAGAAGTCGAAGTTGTTGAGACCCGGCCCACGAAGCATGTTCCGTCCGGCGTTGCCGAAGGTTCCAGGGCTTTCAACTGCGAAGGTGTTCGGGTTGAACCAGTAATCATACCTGGTTTTCGTGCCGCCCAAGTCCGCGTTGACGAATGCAGAAGTGCGAGGGTTGGCATATTGAGGCGACGCAACGACGTTCGGTGAATCCGCACAACCATAATAGGTGTACGCCCAGCAACTCAGGGAGAGGAACTGCGAGTCAACCACGTCCAAGGGGAATCCACTTTGGAACGTTGTGTCACCCGTCATCCTCCAGCCCTCGACCAACCTTGAGGGAACCGACTGGAAGGTTTGGAAGTGGCGAATGCTCGGAATAGTGTAAACGTAACCGAACACAGCTCGATTTGTGGCATCGTAGATCGAGTTGCCGTAATTTGCCTCATGGTTGTACGGATTGATGGAGCGGGAGCTCCCATACTCTCCGAAGCCACCACCACCGAAGCCGGCGTTCTCAAATCCCGAGGCGTTGTCGAGCGCGTGCGACCTGGTGTAGGCCGCGCTGAATTGCAGGCCATGGGACATACGCTTCTCTACGCTCGCCTGGAATGCGTTGTAGTTGGAGTTGCCCACCGTCTCAATGTTCCCCAACGAGGCGAATACGGTGGGGTCGTAAGCGAAGTTCTGCGGGAAATAGAAGCCTTGGAGGGTACGGTTGTCCAAACAGGTCGCATTTGCTGCGCAGGCAGATTGGCTAAGGGGCGGATTAAGTTCTGATTCCAGCACCAGCCGGTGGCCCGAAGAACCGACGTAGGCGAGCGAAAGGATGGTGTCGGCCGTGAGTTGACGCTCGATGGTGAAGTTCCAGTTTTCCGCATAGGGGTCGTTAATATGGGGGTCGGCTATGCTTAGGTCCAGCGGGTAGAATTGATCGAAGGTGATATTCTGACTGGGCCCGGCAAACGGGAAGGGATTGGGGGATACGGATAAGCCTTCGCGCCCCGCGATGTCCTGGAAGGGATTGGCAAAACCAGGGCTTCCGCCAACTGAGCCAGCGCCATAACTCGTCAGTCCGAAAGGTGGATCGGCGAGGAATTGCAGGAGTGGCTCTTCTTCCGACCGGTTGAAGTAGATGCCAAATCCGGCACGGATGCTCGTCTTGCCTGCTCCGCCCGTGAGCCGTCCCCAATCAGGGCTATAGGCAAAGCCCACGCGCGGCCCAAAGTTCTTGTAGTGAGTCACGCCGTCGGAATGTACACCGGCGTCGCCGTTGAAGACATACCCCAGGGGAGCATTGGGGAAAATAGTGGACTGCTGGTTCGGACGAAATGCGACTGCGGCGTGGTCATTGTGGTAAATGTCGTTAATGGGAGTGTCCACGCTCCATCCTACCCCATAGGTGAGAGTCAAATTGGGCCGGATTTTATACTGATCCTGGGCGTAGGTGTAGTACTCCTTCGCATGAGCATCAATGATGTCACCACTCCCTTGCGCGTAGGTGTCGGGAATGCCCAGGAGGAAGTCGGCGCCGGCATCGCCCGTAGAGTATGAACCGGCCCCACCAAAGCCATAGTTGCCGTTGTTATTGCCGTAGAATGGGTTATAGACGCCAAACTGGCTGATGTCGATGCCGAGCTTGATCGTGTGCTTTCCCACGTTCATAGTGAGGTTATCAATGAACTGCTTCGTTTGATCAATGCGGGGCTGCGGCCCGTTGTTGGAGAAGCCGAGGGTGAAATACCCGGTCAAACCAATGAGCGGGAGTCCCGCGCCCGGCGGATCCTGCGGATTAATGTCGAAGCCCACGGAAGAAGGCAACACCGCTTTCACGGGGGCTGCGGCCACAAAATTAAAACGGGTGTAGCCCAGCCGGGCCTCGTTCAGGATGTTGGGGGAAAACGTGTGCGTCCAGGAGAACGTTTCTTGCTGGGTGTGGCGCTGATTGACGTCGGGAAAGCCCGGCAAATTGCTTGCCGTGAAGGCCGTGTCATCCGTGGTGGGGTTTCGCTGCCACAGCAGGTAACCCCAAATGGAATCTTTGCTCCCGATGTTGTGATCGACCCGGGTAATGAGCTGGTCTTGCACTGAAACCGTAAGGGGATTGAACGAGTATTGGTTGCCCTGAAAATTCGCCGGGGGCACGTAGGTGTTCATCAGGTTTACTGCGAGCGTGTTCAAATCCGCGGAGGGAATGGATCCGGTGGGGAACAGCGTGGCGTAAGGGGTTCCGGCTGGATAAGTCGTGCCGTCCTCTCCCACCATCGCGAACGGAGATTGGCAGGCAAGGATTGAGGTGTCGCAGGTGGCGATATCCGGGAAAATCCCGTTCCGCTGATCCGAGGTGAACACCGTTGCCAGGCCGCCGCCATTCGCACTGGGTTGGCGGGCGCGGGTGCCTTGGTATGACACGAAGAAGAACGTGTGATCCTTCCAGATGGGACCACCCACGGTACCACCGAACTGATTTTGATGAAAAACCGAAGGCGCCACCGAGAAAAAGTTGCGGGAATTCAGGCTGGTGTCGCGATAGAAGTCAAATGCGTCACCATGGAATTGGTTGGCGCCTGACTTGATAATCGCGTTCAGGATAGCGCCTGAGTTGCGTCCGTATTCAGGATTGATGGTATTCGTCACCATGCGGAATTCGCCGATGGCGTCGGGGCTGGGGATTACCAGCGGGGTGTTCAAGGGGAGGTCGTTGGTGTCGTTCCCGTTCACCAAATAGCTGTTCTGGGCTGTCTGGGCGCCATTCGTCGAGAAGTTACCGCGCGCGTCAGCCTGCGACACCACGCCGGGCTCCAGTTGCTGGAGCGATATCCAGTTGCGCCCGTTGAGTGGCATGTCCACAATCTGCGAGCCCGAAACCGTGAATCCCAATTGGATGCTCGTCGTCTCAACTTGAGAGGTGTTGGCCTCCACCACTACTTCCTGCTGCAAGGTGCCAACTTCCAGGGGGGCGTCCTGGACGTAGGTCTGATTGACGTCCAAATGAATGCCCTTGACGCTGAACATCTTGAAACCGGCTTTTTTGGCACCGACCTCGTACGTTGCCGGAGCAACGAGTTGGAGAAATGTGTAGCTCCCATCGGCTGCGCTCTTGGTCTCCTTGGTTATTCCTGTTTCGACGCTCGTGACCTTTACCGTGGCCTCGGGGACGACCGCACCTGTGGGGTCGGTCACTATGCCGCGGATTTTCGCGTACAAATCGTCGGCTTTGGCTGATGGCATCATGAGCCCCAAAATAGCAAAAAGCATCAATGCCTTAAGAACCGGGTGAATACACATGCTACCTCCTTACAATATTAGAATATCGAGTCTGGCTAGTCCTCGGGTAGAAGCCGGACAGCGCCGCATGATCATCCCTAAACTGCCGTGCGTTGGAAGATAAGGCCTGAATTTCCATAGATTCTGTATCCCTTGTCAACTTGGGCCTGCCAGATTAACCTCATTATAAGGCAAGATTACAGCCAAACCCACTAAATCAGTAAGTTATTGATTATAATTGGCGAATCTCAATGTTGAAGTGTGCATCATGTAGGCCGAATATGAGAAATAATAGAACCACTCCACATATCCATAGAGACATATCGTTAGAGCTTGGACGCCTCGCCCTCTTCTTTGAATTGCCGAGAATTGTGAAGACTTCTTCCCGCGCCTGGGACCTACTTCGACGCTGGCTTTAATGTCCATGTTTGGAGCTTGGCGAGCGAAATCAGCTTCGCGGCATGAAAACCGTGTGGGAATATCACCCAGTCCCAGAGGTCGGGGGAGTCCTCAGGAACATAGTCCGCAGCGGCAAGGCGCGCAGGCGCAAAGGTGACGGCATCCGGCAGTTGACCTCTTTCTATGAGGCTTTGGGTAGCTTGGGCGATACCCACAAGGTAGCTCTCGGGAGGGACAGATTGACTGCCCAGCCAGATCGCGCTGGGAATCTGTCCGGTTTTATCCAGGGCATCCTGGACGTCTAACACGGTGCGGGCGACTTGATTCCACGGCGCCACCAGCTTGGCGGTGAGTGGCGCTTGTGCCGAGGCCGGGCCGTAGGGAGTCCGCTCAAGCAGCAGGGGCTCCGTCCCGCCGCGGCGGACGACTCCCGCCAAGAACTTGTTGATCACGTAAAAAACTTCGCTGGCGCTGAGATCAAAACTGTCACCGACTTGAAACGACACTTCCGGGTCCACTTGGCCGGCGATGGCGGCGACTTCCTGGGTGGAGAAGACGTGATTTTGCGCGTGGTCTCGGAATTTCTCCGCGGCGCCGGAAGCGGTAAGGAACTGGACGCGGGGGAACGATTTCAGGAAATGCACGAGGTCTTCAAAATACTGAAAAGCCTTCTCGGTTTCCTCGGGGGTTTTCACCGGCGGCAGCTTCCACTGATCCCGCGGCGGGTTCGCTCCGTCGCGGAAATTCACTGCATCCCAAAACTCTTTATGCACAAATTCACAAGGATGGAACATTACGCTGATGACGCCGCCCGCTTTCCGCGAAGACATGGTGAAGTAGGCATCCTGGAATCGGGCTTTGGCCATGTCCAGATTGGACCAATGATCATCGGGGCGCAGTTGCTCGCCCTCACGCGTGTTGAAAATATTAAGCAAACCGCCGTACCAGAACGGACGGCCTCGCAATCCCACTTGCTTGCCCTCGTCCAAATAGACGCGCACGCCCCACTTTGCGAGCGCCGGATAAGCTTGCGGCGCCCAGGAAACGCCCGGCTGCCCGTAAGCCACGGGAGTCTTTCTGAAGACATGAGCCACATCGTCAAAACCGGGCCGCTCGCGGCGGTTAAATTCCTCCACCCCGGCGTCCCAGTCCAGGTTGGATTCGTATTCGGCCACCGTTGGGTGTTGGCTGTGGGTGTTGGAGTGATAGCCGATGTCATGTTGGGCGATCGCGGAGATTACGTCTTGGCGCTGGCGCTGCTGGAGCACACGGGCCTTCTCGCCCACCACCTTGAAGGTCCCCGGGACTCCCTGCTGCGTAAGAAACACCGCAATGCGTTTGGCGGCATCGTCGCTTTGCGGCAAGATGTAATCTTCCGTGTCAAACCAGAGCACGACGTAGACCTGCCCCTCGGTGGCAACTTCCGGCTGGGGCCGCTCCTGCTTGGAGCTTCCAATGTGGGGGATATGGATCGGAGGAGGAGGTCCTTGACCCGGCCCCTGCCCCGGCGCTTGCCCAAGTGTCGACACGACCGCGCAGATTAGAATCGCCGCGGCGGCGCAAATCCGCGCAAACATCATTGCCTTTTTATTGGTGATCGCCATGGACGAGGATTATATCCGCACCTTGCGCAGAATTCACGGATTAGAGAGGCCGAAGACAAAAAAAAAGGAAACCGGGGCAAAAGGGACTCAAAGGGGAGCCGACGTTGCCACCTGAAGGTTAACTTTTCACTCGTCCTAAACATATATATACAACAAATATATACGAGCTACATGTACATGCGTACTGCTCCCCCCCAGAGAACTTCGCGCTCCTCAAAGAAGACCTTGACCGAGCTCAGGCCCTCTTTTCAAGCTGAGAGGAGGACAATTCGCGCCAAGTTTCGTCGTGGATGAGATTTTGGCGAACCACAGCAGCTATACCTCCGAACGGGGTGCTGAGCTTTTACTATTGAAAGTCAACCCGCAGCAGCGAGAAGTCATCTTCCAAGACATCGCTCCCGTGCATCTCCTGGAGTTTCTTCCAGAGCGCGTCGATTTCCTGGCCCGAGACGGCGGCAGAACTCTGAAGAAAACCCTGTAGGCCTTCGAGTGTCCACATGCTGCCGTCGGGACTATCAACTTCATACACCCCGTCAGAAAAGAGGTAGAGGCGCGAATGGGATGGCACCAGGATTTCGTCAGCGTGGAATGGTCCGCCGAGGAAGCCACCGATAAAGAAATTCTGGGTGAACAGTTGGGTGGGAGGCTCGCAACCGATGAAGAGCAATGCCGGAGGATGCCCCGCGCAGGAGTACTTTAGCCGCCGGGTTTGGCGGTCGTAGACGCCATACCACATCGTGAAGTACAGGTCATTCTGCTTCTCCATCTGGAAGCTGGCGTTCATTCCGCCCAGCACAGCGGCCGGCTCGCGGAAGTCCACATGGGGCAGGGACTGGGAGCGCAACACGTTCAGTGCCGAGACCGACAGCAAGGCGGAGCCCACGCCGTGCCCGCAGACATCGAGAAGATAGAACGCAAAGTGGTCATCATCAATCCAGTGATAACCGAAAGAATCACCGCCGAGCGTAGCAGAGGGCACGTACCGCCACGCCGTCGTGACCACCCCTTGCGTAATGGGCTGGGGAAGGAGTGAAGTAACATATTCGGCGGCGCGGGCGACTTCGCTCGCCAGCTTCTCCTGGCTTTCCAGCAAGGCCCGGTAGGCCTCATTCCTCTGCAGCAGATTGATGTATCCCTTCGAGTGATAGCGGATTCGCGCCACCAGCTCAACGCGGTGAGGTAGTTTTACCAGGTAATCGTTGGCGCCCACGGCAAAGGCTTCGGCCTTTGTCACGGCCTCTTCCTTGCTCGAAAGCACAATCAAGGGAATGTCCGCCAGCTTAGGGTGGGCGCGGAAGAAGTGCACCAAGTCCAGCCCATCCACCTCCGGCATCACCAAATCCTGGAGAATCACGGTGGGAGACCATTCGACTGCGGTTGGAACCGCCTGGGTAGGGTCCTGGCAGTATTCAAATACGATGTCGGCCTCTGGCGCCAGCATGCGGCGCACAGTTTCGCCGACCATCGCCTGATCGTCGATGAGCAGCACTCGGATTTGATATTCCTTCAAGGCAGGCGAAAATGCCTTACTCGCGGTCCCGGGCATTATTCTGGTCGCTCCTTCCCAAGTTCGTCGATGATAGCGGCGGAGATCCGGTCCACGGGCAATGATTCCACCCGCGCGTCAAGTTCCACGGCGGCGCGCGGCATGCTGTAGACGATGGACGTCCTTTCATCCTGCGCGATGGCCCGCCAGCCGGCCTTGCGAAGCGCCATCAACCCCTGGGCGCCATCCCTTCCCATTCCCGTCAGCAAGCACGCCACACCGGGCTCCGGCCAGTAGCGATCCAGGCTGAGGAAGAACTCGTCCACGGACGGGCGGTAGACGTAGTCCACGGGGTCGGCTGTGTAGTGGAATCGGAGGTCGGGGCCGATCACCAAGTGATCGTTAGTCCCCGCCACAAACACCTCGCTGGGCTCCGGCCGCATGTTTTCCCGGATCAGCGAAACCCTGAGTCCTGTCTGGTCTCCCAGCCAATCGACGAGCCCCGGAGCAAACTGCACGTCGAGGTGTTGAACCACAACCAGCGCAGCTCCCAGGTTCGCCGGCAAGCTGCGCAGGATGATGGCCACGGCGTTGGGGCCTCCCGTCGACGCTCCCATCGCTACCAGTCGCGGCGTGCGTACCGGCTGGGCCGCCGACGGCGCGGAGGGCAGAGTCGCCGGGGCCTGGTGCTTGGCATGGGCCACGAGCCTCCCCATGATGGCGATCTTTCGCAGGAGTTGTTCTCCTCCCTCAATGCCGCCGCTGGTGCCCAGGACCGGCGTGGCAACCGCATCCAGGGCCCCCCCGCTCAGGGCCTCAAAGACCTTATCGGCATTGCCGGCCACCGTCGCCGTGACCACCAGGATGGCGCAGGGCGACTGCTTCATGATAATTCGCGTGGCCTGCGCGCCGTCCATAAGGGGCATGATGAGGTCCATCAAGATCAGATCCGGACAATCACGAGCACATTTCTCCACGGCCTCAATTCCGTCCGCCGCCGTCCACGCCACTTCATACTCCGGGGCGCTCTGGATTATGCGCCGGAGCACCTCCACCGCCATGCTCAAGTCGTTGACGATTGCAATGCGCATCAGTTTTGCGCCTTCCCGATCAGATCCCGAACCGCATTCACCAGCGTTTCGTCATGGAAGCTACTCTTGGTGAGGTAGTAGCTCGCCCCCGCGTCCAGGCCCAGGGTTCGGTAATCATCCTGGTCCTTGTAAGAAACAATCATTACCGGGATGGATGTGGTCGGCGCGGTCCCCTTGATGCGTTTGACCAGCTCGATGCCGTCCAGGCGAGGCATGTCCACATCCGTTACCACCAAGTCGAATCGGGAACTCTGCAGAGCGTTCCACCCATCCATGCCGTCCACGGCAACTACGACTTCGTACCCACAGTTCTCCAGCAGCCGGCGTTCCACTTCGCGGACGGTCAGCGAGTCGTCCACCACCAACACGCGCTTCCGGGCGGCCCTTTCGGCCTGCTCGTGCCAGCCGAGCTTCATCAGGCTGCCGCGCGTCAAGAGATTATCGATGGACCGCACCAGGTCCTCGCTGTCGAGGATGGCCACCGGCGACCCATCCTCGAGAATGGCGCCAGCGATGAGATTCGGCACTTTGCCCAGCCGCCCGGGGAGCGGGATGACGACGAGGTCGCGTTCGCCGATGAGCCGATCCACCACCAAGCCGTAACAGTTGAGGCGGTCGCTGAGCACCACCACGCGGAGATTCCCGGACGGTCGATCGGCGGTTGGGAGGTCCAGCACCTGCGTGGCGTCCACCAAACCGATGTTCTGTTCGCCGAAACGCACGTACTGCCGGTCCTCGACCACCTGTACATCGTCGGGGCGCACGCTCAATACCCGGTCGACACGGGTCAGGGGCAGCGCGTACGGCTGACCCTTAACTTCGAACCTCAGGGTGCGGACCACGGAGAGCGTCAGCGGGAGCTGCAATGCGAAGTGCGTGCCCTGCCCTGGTCTGGATTCGATGCGGACGTTGCCGCCCACTTGCCGGGCCATCGACTGAACCACGTCCAGTCCGACGCCGCGCCCGGAGATCTCAGTGACGCGCTGGGCGGTCGAAAACCCGGGCAGGAAGAGAAATTCCAGCACTTCATTCTCGCTCATCTTCACAGCCATGTCGGCAGAGGCGTAACCTTTGGACACGATGCGTTGGCGAAGCAGGCCCGAGTCGATCCCCGCGCCGTCGTCTTGCACGACGATCTGCAGCGCGCCGGCCACATGGCGCGCCGCGAGGGTCAACTTCCCTTCCGCCGGTTTGCCCGCCTGCATACGAGCTTCCGGAGCTTCAATGCCGTGATCCACGGCGTTTCGCAACAGGTGGGTCAGGGGGGCTTCGAGTTTCTCCAGAATGTCGCGGTCCACCGGCGTCGCATCCCCTTCGATTTCGAAACGCACGCTCTTGCCGAGCGACTTCGCCACATCGCGAACCATGCGCGCAAACCCGTGCAGGCCGTCGGAAAAAGGCCGCATGCGGCTGGCCACTGCTTCGTCGTACAGGCGATTGGCCAAGTGTTCCAGCTTGCGTGAAAAGCGCTCCAGGTCGCTTTGGTACGAGGGCAAGGCCTGATGAATCCAGCCAGCCTGTCGCAGCGCCTCTTCCAGCCGGGCTTGCGCTTCCATAGTTGACTCTTTACGCAATGCCTCGATCGCTTGTTCAATCGCATTGCTGAGGATCGAGTGGCGCTGCTTGATGCGCCGCACGGCCTCGGTTAGGGGGCGGAGGGTCTTGGCTTCTACTAAGCATTCGCCCGCAAACCCTGCCAGGCGATTCAGGTTTTCCACAGCGACGCGCACCGACGCGATCTCGGTTTTCTCCCCCATGGCGGCGGGGGACGCAGGCTCGGTTCTGGATGGGGCTACGGGAGCAGAGGGGACAGAAGGCGCCGGAACCTTGGCGGGCACGGGGCACGGCGGCTGAGCGAACATACCGGCAAGCTCCGCGATGCGGGACGATTCTTCCGCGAGCGCGGCGGGGATGTCGGCGGGTTGGCGTTTGGCCAAACCACTGAAGACGTCGGTCGAGCGCAACAGCAGATCGAAGTCAGGGCTGGTCAGTTGCCGCCCACCCTTTTGCGCTGCCGAGAGCATATCTTCCATGGCATGCGCCAGCCGCACGGCGGAGTCCAGCGCCAGGATGCGTGCGGCGCCCTTGAGGGAGTGCGCCGCACGCATCAAGGCATGGAGTTTCTCCGGATCGTGACGAGCTTCTGCTTCCACCAAGCCTTCTTCCAGAACCCGGGAGTGTGTTTCGAGTTCTGTCCGGAATAGATCGAGCAGAAACGTATCCACGGGGGCGGGATCAGCAGCTTTGGCCGCAGGTTTCTGGGGAGGAGGTGGTGCGGGCAGGGCGGCGAGCTGCCCTGCAAGCTTCTCCGCTTCATCCGCGCGGGCATCCAGGTTTGTGGGAATCTCGGCAGGAGGGCACACCGCGAGGTGGCGGAACAGTGCGGTGGCGGCACGCAGGTGATCGACGTCGGCCGCCGCCACTTGGCGCGCACCCGCCCCGGCAGCAGTCAAGGCCTCTTCCATCGCCTGCGCCAGGCGTGCAGCGTTGCCCAGCCCGACGATGCGTGCCGCGCCCCGCAGCGAATGGGCCGCATGTGCCATTGCCGGGGCGCGCTCCTTGACCCCTTCCGCACTCGCCAACCCCTTTTCGAGGGCCAGCGAGTGTTTCTCCAGTTCCGTGCGGAACAGGTCCAGCATCGACGGGTCAGCGCCGGGTTTGCTCACCACCTCAGGCTCCGGTCGAGTGAATTGAACAGCCGCTTCTCGTCAATCATCCCCACATTGCGGCCGTCGAGCTTGAAACAGGAAGCGACTTGTGCGGAAGGAGATTTGGCGAGCGTCGCCGGAACGGGCTGTAACCGGCCGGCAGAAATGCGCCGCACGCCCAGGATTTCGTCCACTTCGAAGGCGAACCTCTCGCGGCCCGCTTTCACTACGCACAATCGGGGCTTTCCGCCGGGCGCGGCATTGTCGTCTACCGGAATCCCGAGTGCGGCTGCCAGAGACACGCATAGCAGCAGTTCTCCGTTGACGTTGACCAGTCCCGCCAGCAGTGCCCCGGATCGGAAGGGCAGGACATAGGCCTTCTGGTAAGGGGCGACCTCCTGGAAAACTAAGCTGGGAAGGGCAAACCACTCGGAAGCGGTGCGGAAAACCAACACCGAAACGGCGTCTTCCACCCCCGCCGAAACCGCGCGCGCCAGTTCCTCCGACAGCTCGCGCCGGTAGTCACCGGGCATCTCCTGGTCGAAGAGGGTTCGCCCACGAGAAGAGTAATCCGGGCAGTTACGACAGTGCACATAACGGCCCAGGGCTTCGCACGACCGATCGCCGGCGATGCCGATCTCCTGCCAGCAAAAATGGTTATCGCCTCCGTCATGCCTGATCATAAGCTCTTGAGCGCCCGTTCCCTTTCCTGGCGAGAGAGGGCCCTGCCCGCACGGCCGCGATACAGGCGAGAACCTTCCACATCCCCGTACCGCTCCAAAATCAGGCTCATGTGCATCAGGGACTCGTAATGGTACGGATCAAGGTAAAGCGCCTTGCGGAAGAAATCTTCCGCTGCTGCGGCATTCCCCGCCGACTCGCGGATCACGCCGAGCATTGCGTAGATGTTGGGATCCTGTGCGCCCGCGGCAAGCAGGCGCGTGCAGATGGCTGCGGCAGCTTCCAATTCGCCGCGGCCTGCCAGGAGTTCCGCCTCCTCGAGCCCCGGAACGTGTTCGGGGGCAGGGGCTGCCTTCGGAGGCTCTTTTGGTGTGACGGTCGCTGACCCACGAAGGTCGCGCGCGGGGCCAACCGGAGCGGGGGTCGTGGCCGCGGCCCGGTCGCGCGCGAGCAATCGTTCCCCCATCACTCCTCCCCTTCGGCACGCGAAGCTGCGCGGGTGGTCTGCCGGCATATAGCCCGCCTCAAGAAAATGCGGTAGCTCCGTATGGCCGGTAAAGAGCAGCCCGGTTTCGCCCAGAAGATCGTGCAAGGCGCGCGTGACTTCCCAGCGGGCGCGATGATCGAAATAAATCAGACCATTCCGGCAGAAGATCACATCGTATGGGGCGCGATCACGGAACACGGAGAGGTCCAAAAGGTTGGCCCTCTCGAAACACACCAAGCGCACGACCTCCTCGCGGACCTGCCGGCATCCCGGACGCTCGATGAAGTACTCCTCCCGAAAACGGCCAGATGTCTTGCGAAACGAATTCCTTCCATAGATTGCCAGCCTAGCCCGGGCCAAAGCCCGCTCGCTCACATCCGCTGCGTCGATGCGAATGTGGCCCGCATCCAGCCCAGCATCGAGAAGCGTCATGGCCACAGAGTACGGCTCTTCGCCCGAAGCGCAGGGGATACAAAGCGCCTGGAAAGTTCCAGTAGGATGCGCGGGCAGCCACTCCCTGCGCAGGTGCGAGGCGAGAAGCTGGAAAGGTTCGCTGTCCCGGAAGAACCACGTCTCCGGAACGATGACCTCCTCGATCAGCATCTGCCACTCCTCGCCCTCGGTCTGCAGAAGGCGTGCAGTCCATTCGGCGCGCTCCTCCGCCGCGACTTTCCCAAGTACGAAGTTCAGGGCGCGCTCGACACTGGTCGCGCCCAGCAGTTCCGGTGAAAGGCCCAAGCGATCGGAGAGAAGCCTGGTGACGGCGGTCGCCACGCTCATACCGCCTCCGCCTCGGGGAAAAGGAGTTCCCGCACCGAAACAGGCAATAGTTCGTTCACGGTCACGCGCTGGATCAACCTCCCCGCGTTCTCCATGGTTCCGTTAAGGTAGGGGGCATCAGGGATTCCGACCTTCTGCGGCTCAAGATCGCTCTCGTCAAGTTCAAGGATTTCCACGGCTTTCTCCGCCACCAATCCCAAAGGGTGCCTGTGACCATTCGACTGGAGATAATCCACGACCACCAGCCGAGTACTGAGCAGCGCTGGCGCAGAAGTCCCCCCGATCAGAGCGGAAAGATCGATAAGTGGGATGGTCCGTCCCCGCCATTTGGCAAGCCCTGCCACGAAAGGCGGCGCGTGCGCCAGGAGCGTACACTCGGGGTACGGCGCCACCTCAACGACCTGGCGCGTATCGAGCCCGTAGGTTTGAGTCCCGGCCTGGAAGATGAGAAGTAACATAGGCTTCAAGCGGCTGTCGAAAAGCGTCCCACCTCCCCTTTCAGGTCACGAACCGCGCCGTGCAAATCCTCGCAGACCCTGCGGAACTCCGTCAGCGTTTCCTTGGTTTGGGTCGCCGCATCGCGTAGTTGCTGCATCGCCTCCGCAATCTGGCCCGCGCCTTCCGACTGCATCTGCATTCCCCTGTTCACCGCCGCAAACTCCGGGCCCAACTTTGTGGTGCTTTCGATGATGCTTGCCAGCCCAGAGCTCAGATCGGTGGCGGCCGTGGAGCTGGCTTCGGTCTGGTGGACGTAAGATTCGAGGCTTGAAACACCCCTCTGGACGGTGCGCTGCATCTCGCGGATCTGCTTCTCGATGTCGAGTGCGGCCACGGCGGTCTGGTCTGCGAGCCGCCGCATTTCCAGGGCTACCACCGAGAATCCGCCCGCCTTTTCGCCCGCCTTTTCCGCCTCGATGGCGGCGTTGAGAGAGAGCAGGTTGGTGCGATTCGCCACTTTGGTGATGGTTGTGATCACCTTGTCGATGTTGCCAGTCTTCTCGTTGATGGCCTCGAAGGTGCCGGTCATGGCGTTGCTGGATTTAATCAGCTCCCCGATGGCATTGCGGACCCCTTCGAGCCGGCTGACTCCTCCGCCAGCGGTCTCAGCCGCCTCCGCCGCCATGCGAGTGACGCCCGCCATGGTGCGGGCAAGGTCCTGAGCGGTGGCGAAGATTTCCTTGCTGGTGGCATTGACCTCATTGGTGGAAGCCGCCTGCTCGGCAACGGCGGCATCTACCTGGCGTACCGAGGCCGTCGCCTGCGTGGCGCTCGCCGCCACTTGCACGCAGGCTTGCGTGACCTTGTTCAGCAGCGCATTTAGGCTCTCCGTCATTATGGAAACTGACAGAATCAGGCGGAAGATCTCATCCTCCATCGCCACGGTCCCACCAGCACCATTGCTCACCAGGAACTCCTGAAACTCCGCGCTTTTCAGGCGAGCCAGTGCCTCCTTAACCCTGCCGGCGGCGATCTGGGACGTCAGACTAACGACGCAGCCGAGCGGGCGAGTGATGTTGCGGGTGACAATCACCATCACCCCCACCGCTAACCCCACGCAGAGCAGGCTCATCAGGAATGCTTCGGATCGTAACCAGCGGTCTCCGGCAATGCGCCCGACGAGAAGCGTCCGCAATTCCCGGACGGACGTTTCACCCAGGGTCACGCCCGCATCCTGAGCGGCCGAAGCCATCTGCACGAACCGGTCGGGGCTCAGAGCATCGCCGGTCTGCGGGGAAGAGTCGCTCGCGGCCGAAGCGAGCTGCGTGGCCAACTCGACATACCGCTCAAACAGGGGAGGAACGGTTCTCTGAAAAGAGGAGCCTACGCCGTGCAGGCGCTTGCCTTCACGCAAAGCTGTTTCCAGTGAATAGCGCATGCGCGGGAAAATCGTATTCACCAACGCTCCGCACTGCGCCTGCAAATGGGAGAGGTCGCGAGCGTCGAGCCGGCGGCCCTGCGCTTTCGCCTTGAGGGCCACCGACGCAGTCTCTGCCACCGCAGCCTGCGATTGAAGCAGGAGGGGGCCCGTAACGTTCATCAGATAGTAGGTTTGCAGTTCCGAATCCAGGATCAAGGCAGAGTCATCGAGAATGACCGGGACGAGTTGGGTGGTGGTTTCCACCATCTGCCGACCGAGCGCAGCCTGGTCGGCCGGGGTCATCGCCGAGCCATTCGCCTCGAACTGCTTCCAGAGGCTGCTCAGCCGGTCGATCAGGTCCTTCGTTACCTCGTCCTCGCTGCGCTGGAGTGTGGCCACCGCATCATCAATGTGCTTGCGAGCTTCCGTCACATTCGTCGGCGACCCCGTTGCGCCGGCAGCCGCCAATTCGGCCCACGATTCACACTTTCGAAGATCCCGTAACAAGCCCGGGCAGACGGCCAGTGCGGCCGTGCCCGCGACTTCCCTTTGGCAGATCCGGATTCCCCGGTTGTACTGGGCGGTCACGTAATAGAGCAGCACGGCGATGGGCAGCGCAAAGACCACGCTACTGAGCATGAGCTTGTGCGCGATCTTCAGACGCGCCAGCCAGCGATTGATTCGCTCCACCTCTCCTCCTTGTAGGGGCGAACCGCGTTCGCCCCGGCCGAGGTGAGCTCGGCCCTACGTCTCAAGCGGCGGTGCGGAAACGCGCCACTTCACTCTGCAGTCCCTGCACAGCGCCGTTCAACTGTCCGGTTACCTTCTGGAATTCACTCAACAGATTCTTGGTCAGCTCGGCGGTTTCCGCCAGTTGCTTCATGGCTTCATTGATCTGCTCCGCCGCCTGCGTCTGGGCGTTCATCCCCTGCTTCACCACCTCGAAATCGGACCCCAGGGTCTGCACTTTTGCGATCATCCGACTGAGCGCCTCGGCAATACTGTTGACTTGCCCGACGCGCCGACGCACCTCCTCGGAGAATTTATCCATTTCCATCACGCCGCTCGAGACTGCCGATTGCATCTCATTCACCACTGAGTCGATATCCTGCGTGGCCACGGCCGTCTGGTCAGCCAGCCGGCTGATCTCCCGCGCCACCACGGAAAACCCCTTGCCGAGTTCGCCCGCCTTCTCGGCCTCGATCGCGGCGTTGAGAGACAGCAAGGCGGTCTGGTCGGAGATTTTGTTGATGGTGGTGACAACCGTCGAGATTTTACTCGCCCGGTCGCTGATGACACCCAGACGGGAAGAAATCGAGCCGGTGGCCGTGACCAGATCACGCATGCTGCCTTCCATCTTACTCAACTCGGAATGCCCGCTTTCCGCCTGGCCGGCGGCCTCGACCACGGCTCCACTCACGGTCGAAATGGTACGTAGCAGATCGCGCGAAGATGCCGAAATTTCGGAACTGGTGGCTGATACCTCCCGGGTGGCAGCCGCCTGCTGAGCAACGGTGGACTCCAGTTGTTTGGCCGATGCCGTGATCTCCGTTGTCGAGGCCGTTACCTGGATGCCCGAGCGTTGCACCTGCCCCACCAAACTGCCCAACCGCTCGGTCATGTTCTCGAAAGAGGCCATCAGATCCACGCTCTCGTCCGGGAAATGCAACCGATCGAGACCTGCCGCAGGCTTGTGGGAATGGAGAATGGCGAAGTCGATGCGCGCCGTGTGCAGGTCCCCGGTGGCGACTCTCTCGGCGAGCTTGGTGAGCAGGCCGATCGGCCGGCTTACGCGGCTCCCCATAAGGAAGGCAATGGTGAGCGCAACCCCGAGCGAAAGAAGGCCCGCCACGATGACACTCCACATGAGGTTCGTTGCCGACGACTTCACTCCCTCAATCGGCTCCATGTACTCGTAATCGTAGGCACTCGCATTGATCAGCCAGTCCCAAGGCTCAAAATATATTAGCGCCGCGTGTTTTAATCTAGGCTTCGGTTCACCCGGGTTCTGCCAGACGTACGATTGGTGGAAAATCTCCCCCTTCCGCGAGGCGAGGCCGCTTTGGACCATCTTTTGGACAAACGGGTTGCCGGCGGAGTCCCGCGTTTCCCAGAGGCTCTCGCCGTCGCGCATCCCACCTTTGGAAATGATGTACCTCCCTCGCTGGTTGCCTTTGGCACCGATTACCACCACGTATCCACTGCGACCGATGACAGTGTTCAAAAAGGTGCGGCGGACGGACTCGACCGTCGAAATCCGGTCTCCCACAAAAAGCATTCCGACGATTCTGCCGGTTTCGTCACGGAGCGGCTCATAGGCTGCCACGTACGTGTCGTTCACAACGAAAGCGGTTCCCCGATAGGTTTCGCCGCGCAGTATCGTGGCCACCACGGTAGATGCCCTCCCCTCAGAATCTAGGGCGGGAATGTAGGTGCCAATGGCGCGACTGCCGTCCGACGCCACGGTGGTTGCCACGCGCAGCATGTCACCCTGATCGTTCATCCGCTGGAAAACCGTGACGGCGCTGCCCACCAGCCGACTGACCTCATCGACTACGGGTGACGCCACCTGGAAGCTGCGGTTAGGCGTCGCCAGCGCGCCCCCGATCAACATCTGAGGCAAGCTCACATCCACCGTTGCCTGAGTGATCTGGTCCACGGCCTGCCATTGCACGGTTCCGCCGCCACGCGTGATGCCGCCCTTTTGCATCAGGAACCGGTGGGCTATGCCGAGGTTCTGGTTCACCCGGCGCTGCAAGAGGTCGTTCGCGGTTTCGCAGAGCCCGTAAGCATCGCGGGCGGCCTGCTCCACATTGGCTTCCGCCAGAGCTATCATTTCCCGAGCGGCTTGCTGCGAGACACCGCTCCGAAACTGTAGCATGAGTAGTAGTAGCACCAACACAGGCAGGATCGCCGCCACCAGCGCCAAGCCATAGATTTTGTTCCGAAGCGAGATTCTCACGCTGCCTCCTGGAACCTTCCAACAGTTCGATCACGGTTGCCTAAGATGAAGCAAGTGTCGACCCCAAAACAGGGCCCGGCAGCTTGCCGCGGCCACGGCGCTGCGGGGTTTCCGGCGTTTGCGGCGACGGGACATCGCCGCTTCCCTGCGCCTCAGGCGTTATCCAGCAACCGGTGCAATCTCGAGAGTCCTAAGAACCTATGTTATCGACCGTCCTGACGGAGAACTCAATAAAATCGGTGCAGAATTCGCGAGGGTAAGGTGAGGAGTGTGCGTGTCCGGATTTTGGCGTGTGCACAATTCGGATCCTTAGCATGACGGAGCACTTGAGCAGTGGGCGGGTTTAGTCCTTTGGGCAGAGTCTCCCCCGCCGGATCGGCCCTCGTCAGGAACCGCTGAGCAACTTGACCCACTGCCCGCGTCTAGCCACTCCCCACCGCGCTTCGAAAGGGCAAGCCGGACGCAGTAGGAGACTCGAACTCTGGTTAGAAACTACCGCCGTTTTGGTGAAAAGGAAAGCACATTTGGGATACCCGGAATAACCATTACAATTTGGCCAGGATAAACTCTAGCCTGCTTTTCACGCCAAGTTTTCCGAGAGTCGCTTATCTGTAGACTCTCTCACTTAAGGTGGCACAAAATCTGGGCAGATCGGTGGGCTTTTTGCTACAATGGCGAACCCGCCGCATAAAGTTCATGTCGTGGCTACCAGTCCAATCATGCCGGCAGATGAGGGACTTCACCCAAAAATCAGACGTACGTCCGCTCCAGCATCTCCGCGGCGGTCTCGTCCAGTTGTTCCGCGCGCCGCACCTCTTCAAAACGCGCCAACAGATCATCCGCGCGGGTCCGCCGTTTTTCCGCGCCCTTGAATTCCTGGATGATTTTGCCGCGATGCATCATGATCAGCCGGTCACCCAGGTTGGCCGCCTGGTGCATCGAATGGGTTACCATGAGGGTCGTCAGCCGGTCGCGTGTAACGATGGTGTCCGTGAGGGTAATCACCTGGTCGGCGCTCCTCGGGTCCAAAGCGGCGGTATGCTCATCCAGCAGCAGCAGTCGCGGTTTCAGCCAAGTCGCCATCAGTAGCGTCAGTGCCTGCCGCTGCCCGCCGGAGAGGCTGCCTATGGCATTGTCCAGTCGGTCCTCGAGGCCCATATTCAACTGCCGAACCCGCTCGCGAAGCTCGTCCTTAACTTTCCTATTCAGAGCCCAGGCCAGCCTACGTGGCAGCCCGCGCCGGGCGGCAAGCACTAGGTTCTCGGCAATCGTCAGGTTCGGAGAGGTCCCGCTGAAGGGATTCTGGAACACACGGCCCATTACACCCGCGCGGCGGTACTCAGGCCAGCGTGTGACATCAATGCCATCCAAGGAAATGGTGCCGGCATCAACATAGAAGGTCCCGGCCACGGCATTGAGCAGTGTAGATTTCCCCGAACCGTTGGTACCAATAATGACGACGAACGCCCCTTCCTCCAGGGTGCAATCCACGCCTTCGAGCGCGCGCACTTCATTGGGAGTGCTGGGGTTGAAAACCTTTGTGACCTTCCGCATTTCAAGCATGGGATAAGCTAGCCCCCTGTGACCTTAACTTACGCAGGAGATTGGGCAGAATCAACGCTGCAAAGACGAAGACCGCGGTAATCAGTTTGAGGTCGTTGGGGTTCAGCCCCAGGCGCAGGGCGATAGCCACCAGCAGGCGGAAGAGCACCGAGCCCATTACTGCACCGCAAATGGTCAAGCCCAGTTGGTTTGTTCCCACCAGCGCCTCCCCGATGATGACACTCGCCAGTCCCCAGACCACCATGCCGATACCCATCTGCACATCGGCGAAGCCCTGGTACTGCGCCAGGAAGGCGCCGGCGAGGGCGATCAACCCGTTTGAGACCGCGAGCCCCAGGATGATCATGTTGCCGTCATTCACTCCCAGGGCGCGAATCATTTGGCTGTTGTCTCCGGTGGCACGCATCGCCGTTCCCAGATTGGTTTGGAAGAACGCGAAGAGGACCACACCGGCCAGCGCGATGGCTACAAACGTCAGGACCAGCACCGAGGCGTCGAGGCTGGAAACTTCCCATCCTCCCACGTTCAGACCCGCGCGGCCGCCCAGGATCTTGGTGCCCGCCCGCTCAGCATAGGTGGCGAGCGTCTGCTGCCCCAGCAGGGGAACATTGCTGCGCCCCATGATGTGTAGGTTGACCGAATAGAGCGCGGTCATTACCAGGATGCCGGAGAGCAGACCGTTGATCTTGAACTTGGTGGCGAGGGTGGCGGTAACCGCGCCGGCCATAAATCCCCCGGCAAAACCCGCGGCGGTGGCCAGCAACGGGTTGACACCCTTGACGATCAGGGCGGCCGCGAGCGCCGCCCCTAGCGTACTCGAGCCATCGGCCGTGATGTCGGGAAAGCTGAAGATGCGGAAACTAATGAACACGCCCAAGGCCAGCAGCGAAAGAATGAATCCAATGGTCATTGCCCCAATCAGGAGGCTCATCTAATTAATCTCCTCGATAGTTTCGGCTAGGAGCCCGTCGGAGATAAGGTTTCCAAGTCTTTACCCTTTGCCGGCCTTGGTCTCATTGAGTCGGATGTTGGGCCTTTGACCCCGGCCAAGCCGACTGGAAGAGGACCTCGCCAAG
>JBEKLF010000116.1:0-25371 GCA_050010335.1 Terriglobia bacterium | reverse complement strand
CCCTACGACACAGCCGCCACCCGTCTCAACACGCCCCCATTCCTGCGCCCAATTCCCCTCGTCTCGCCGCTCCTGCCTCCCGCCAGCCTCGCGCCCTCCCCCACTGTCTGAATCGCAGGGCCACTTAATTGACTACTGTCAAGATTCCAGCGTTTCGGATAAAATGGTCAAGTAAGGACCTTTGCAAGTCGTTGGGCATTCTTGTTCCTGGTCCGCCGGAGGGTATTTATGTCGTCGGTTATGAAGACGCTTTTCCTGAATCCGCCCAGTTTCGAGGGTTTTGACGGCGGTGCAGGCGCGCGTTGGCCGGCGACGCGGGAGATCAACTCCTTCTGGTACCCGGTATGGCTCAGCTATCCGGCTGGAATGTTGCCGGGCAGCCGATTGCTCGACGCCCCACCTGCCAAAATCTCGCAGGCGGAGACCATTCGCATCTCGAGCGACTACGATTTCGTGGTCTTGTTCACTTCCAACGTGGGATTTGACGCCGACGTCAGCATCGCGCGTCGGATGAAAGCGGCCAAGCCCGACCTGAAGATCGCCTTCGTCGGCCCGGACGTCCAAACCCGCCCTGCCGAGTGCCTTCGCGCCAGCGAGGACATAGACTTCGTCGTGCGCGGTGAGTTCGATCACCCCGTGGTGGAATACGCGCAGGGCAAGCCGCTTGCCGAAATCGCCGGAGCGAGCTTCCGCAAGGATGGCGACATCGTTCACAACCCCTCGCGCCCGCCGCTTGAAACCGAGGAGCTCGACAAGCTGCCGTTTGCCACCGAGGTCTACAAGCGCGATCTGACGATCGAGAACTACAACATTCCGTTCCTGCTGCACCCCTACGTATCGTTCTACACCAGCCGCGGATGTCCGGCGCTATGCACGTTCTGCCACTGGCCGCAGACGCTTTCGGGCCACGCCTGGCGGGTGCGCTCGACCGACAACGTGGTGGCCGAATTCCGGCAGGCGATGAAGCTTTTCCCCCAGGCCAAGGAGTTTTTCTTCGACGACGACACCTTCAACATCCGCAAGGACCGCGTGCTGGACGTCTGCGCGAAGCTCAAGCCGCTAGGCTTCCGCTGGTCGGCCAACGCGCGTACGCACACCGATTACGACACGCTGAAGGCCATGGCGGACGCGGGCGGGCGCCTGCTGATCGTCGGATTCGAGTCGGGTGACGCCCAAATCCTGAAGAACATCAAGAAGGGCACGACCCCGGAAATGGGCCGCGCCTTCATGAAGAACTGCAAGAAGGTGGGATTGACGGTGCACGCGGACTTCATCATCGGTCTTCCGGGCGAGACCAAGGAAACGATCGCGCGCACCATCGATTACGCCAAGGACCTCGACGCCGACACCGTGCAAGTCTCCGTCGCCCACGCCTACCCGGGGACCGAGTTGTACGAATACGCCGCGAAAAACGGCTTCCTCGCCACCGAGCAACGCTCCGACGGCGGCGGCCATCAGTTGCCTCACATTACTTACCCTGGCCTGAGTCTGGAAGATATGATGGCGGGAATGAACCGGTTCTACGATTCGTATTATCTGCGTCCGCGAGTGGTGTGGCGCATTGTGAAGAAAGCCCTGTGGGATTCCCACGAGCGTAAACGCCTGTATGGTGAGGCGGTGGAGTATCTGCGAGTCCGCGCCGAGCGGTGGAAGTACGTCCGCAACGGCGCGACGCAAGCCCGAGCGGCCAACCCGGCATCCCATTCATAACTTCGGCCCACAATTGGGTTCATCTTTTTTCCTGGCATAGCCGATAACCGATGCGGGGAAGTGTGGGCGACCGGTCCCGTGATGATTGGCCGCGCCCCGGCGGCCCGATTCTTCCTCATCGTTAAGCTCGACCCGGCCGATAACCGTGGCGGGGGAGTGTGGGCGTCACGCCCGCTGGTGATGGGCTCAGGCGCGGTCGGCCCGATTCCTCCTCACCTTCAAGCTCAATCCGGCCGATAACCGATTCGGGGTAGTGTGTCACGGCGGGGTCGGTCGGGGTGGGGGTCGGTCTGGGGGGCCTTCCTCGATTCTCCCTGTTCTTCGGTGTCTTCTTCTTTGGTACTGATCACTTGTCGCTGAGTTGCCTCGTAGCGCCGGCCGACGGGTCGGCACGTGCCGGGCTCAAGCCCGGCGCTATACTCCGCGTGGTATGGCCGTCCCGGCCATGATGACGCACGGGCGGGACGCCCACGCTAGGTCCCCGCGCCTGAGCCCCAATTGGGCAAACCACACTAGCCCATGGCAACGCCCGGGCGTAGGGCCGAGCGGCGCTCGGCCCGATTCTTCCTCATCGTTAAGCTCGATTCGGCCGGAAACCAAAGTGGGGGAGTGTGGGCGTCACGCTCGCTGGTGATGGGGCGGGAGCGGGCGGCCCGATTCTTCCTCATCTCTAATCTCGACCCGGCCGATAACCGAGGCGGGGGAGTGTGGGCGGCCCGTCCGGCGGTGATGGCACGGGCGCGTGCGGCCCGATTCTTCCTCATCTTTAAGCTCGATCCGGCCGATAACCGAGGTGGGGGAGTGTGGGCGGCCCGCCCGGTGTTGATGGGCCGCGCCCCGGCGGCCCGATTCTTCCTCATCACTAAGCTCGATCCGGCCGATAACCGATTCGGGGTAGTGTGTCACGGCGGGGTCGGTCGGGGTGGGAGTCGGTCTGGGGGGCCTTCCTCGATTCTCCCTGTTCTTCGGTGTCTTCTTCTTTGGTACTGATCACTTGTCGCTGAGTTGCCTCGTAGCGCCGGCCGCTGGGTCGGCACGTGCCGGGCTGAAGCCCGGCGCTACGCTCCTCGTGGCATGGCCCTCCCGGCCATGATGACGCACGGGCGGGACGCCCACGCTAGGTCCCCGCGCCTGAGCCCCAATTGGGCAAACCACACTAGCCCATGGCAACGCCCGGGCGTAGGGCCGAACGCCGTTCGGCCCTACATCGCGCGCATGATGTTTGCTGGAAAAACAAGAATTTACGGCGTTGCAAAGCAGAGGTGTTTTGTGCGTCCACGACCCCACTGGGCACGGCCGGTGAAAGGAGTTGCGGACCTTGAAAAATATGTCCGCGCCACTCGCCACGCGACGCTTGGGACGCAGACATCAAACCCCATGTCTGCGCCACCCGCCGTCTTGCCCGAAGTAGACGACCTCCGCAACTTTCTGGCCGAGGCCGAGAAAACGCTCATACTGAGAACCTTGCGGCCTACCAATTGTGCGCAGGCGGAGGCCGCCCGCCGCCTGGGGATTTCTCGCAGCGACCTTGGATACAAGATTGCCAAGTATGGGATAAGCGATCCCGTTCGATAGATCAGGCGATTGCGGCCCGGCCCATTTGCGGATTAATCCGCCCGTGTCCCTTTCTTTACTGCCGCATCATCACATCCAGTTTTACGACGATTGGCACGATACTTGCACCATTCGAGCTAGTGGAAGACGCCCACCACTATGTATCACGGGAGTGGTGGTCATTTGAGAAGCGTTGGAATCCCGAGGCATTGCCCACCTGCGAAATGGAAATGGGCGGCGAAGGCGGGGTTGAGCGCAACTTCGGGAAAGGAGAAGGCCGATGAAGAGAATATCCAGCTTGGGCTGCTGGTTGATGGCCGCCCTCTTTTTCGTTCCGGCATCGGCAAGGCCGACAGACCAAAAGAATGATGTTGAAGCCATCGGCTCTCGCAATGTCGCACATAAGAGCATCGTTTCCATCGAGAGAGAGGTGGCGATTGGCCGACAGTACGCCATGGAAATCGACAAGTCCGCGCAATTCGTGACGGATCCCGTCGTCACGGAGTATGTGAACCGTCTCGCCCAGAACATCGCCCACAACTCAGATCTCAAGGTCCCGCTTACCATTAAAGTCATCGACACGCCGGATATCAACGCGTTTGCTCTTCCCGGTGGGTTCATGTATATAAACAGCGGCTTGTTTGCGGCGGCCGAGGAGGAAGCCGAAGTTGCCGGAGTCATCTCACACGAAGTGGCACATGTGGCGGCGCGCCATTGGGCGAGTCAAATGACCAAGTCGACCATTTTGCAATACGCTATGGTCCCCTTGATTTTCACCCCCATGTCATATCCTGTGTATGTGGGAGTATCGCAGGCAATGAACCTGGGAATACCGCTTACTTTTCTCAAATTCAGTCGCAGTGCCGAATCGGAGGCTGATCTTTTGGGTCTGCAATACATGTACAAGGCCGGATACGATCCCAATGCATACGTGGCTTTCTTCGGGAGGATGATGGATGAGCAGCGGCGATCTCCAGACAGCGCCCCCGCGGTCTTCTTGGATCACCCGATGACTGGAGACCGGATCATCAGGTCAGAAGAGACAATCAAGGAGGTCTTACCCAAGAAAGCGTCCTACCTGGTTTCCACTTCGGAGTTTGAGGACGTCAGGGACCACCTCCTGGCCACCATGAAGAGGCGCAAGCTGCAAAAGTCGGAGGCCGACAAGCCGACATTGCGGAAGCGGGAGGCAGCAAAGGAGTCGCCCGCTCAAGGTGAATCCCCAAGCAAACACTCGGATAAGCCGCCCGTTCTGCGGCGGCATGAGTAAGCCCGACTCGGGGAGTTTTGCTCATCTTGGGGCAATTGCGCCGACCGAGCCCAGTTTGGTTGCACTCCTTGCTTTCATCCATCTAAATTTCTTATCGACAAAGAGGGCTCGCCAATCAACTTTCGTGAAGAGGTAAACAAGCAAGAGCAAAAGAAGCTGTGAAAGGACGAAATACACTCCCAAATATGACTGCCCTTCGTCTGACTCCAAGATAATCTTTCTGGCCGCCATGGAGCCGGCGAAGACCCAAAAGTTGTATCCGAGAAACCGGCCCAGAAAGAACGGAATTGCGATGAGCTTCCACTCCAGCGACGTTAGGCCATACGCCATAAATAGGAAGTTCGATGGAAGCGGGCTGAGGGCATAGAATAGGCACACGCTGAAGGTAAGCTTCCGCCTCTTCTCCAACCCCTCCTTGAGGACATCGATATTCTCTCGTGTTGATTCGCTCAACAGATTTTGTCGAACGATCACCCGCGACAGCTTAGCCAGGGTGAGTCGACCGAGCGTTGCAGCAGTGGCTCCGACAAAGGCCAGGAGGGTTATGCTGTCCAAAGGATACCGAAACCCTGCATAGGAAAGGGCGATCCACGTAGGCGGAGCGAATGCCGGAATAATGTTCAGAATGAACACGGCAACGAATAGGATGAATATCTCCAAAATATGCGCCCCAGTCTCGAAGGAAGTGAATTTCTTGTTTGACGGAAAACAGTCTTGCGCCCTCTCTGAGTGCGGAATTCCCGCGCGTCTTCCCGAATCTCCGCCCTCCCCTTGCCGAAGTGGAGAGACAAAACCGGGTGGACCTTTTCGCTGAGCCGACCGAGACGAGATCTTTTTGGGTAGGAAATCAGCGATGAAACCGGCCCTGGCCGTCTCTTCGTGTTCCCTTCTTCTTGACGCTCCCGCACCTAGTGGTTGGCGTACGGAAGGAACGCAAAGAAGTAGGCCGCAGCGCCCAGCACGAACATGGCAATGGTAAATGCGCCGACCCTCAGGATCATCATCCTACGATCCGGCGGCTGAGTTGACTCCTCGTTTAACATCTGGAACATGACAACCTCCTTGCCCTCATGCTCATCTCGCCCGAAGCCCCAGCCAATAACGGTGGCGTTTTGGGAAGCCTGGCCACTTTGGGGCGGAGATGCATCATGAGCGCATCCCTTAATTCGACGGAGAGGACGGGCTTTGTCAGACAGCCCTGCGCATCCACGAGCATGGCTTCGTACCAGCCGGTCATATCTTCGCAGCGCAGAAGCAACCAGGGCGGGCAGTTCTGGGTTGGTCTCCAACCCAGAACTGCCAAATCACCGTGCCTCTCGAATGGAGATTTCCCGGAGCGACCCCGGGAACAAGATGGCAAAGTACGGGATAAGCGCCCCCCCATCGATAAGTCAAACGGCTGCCACCCGGCGCATTTGCGTATCGACTACCCACGCCAAATCTTGTGGTTCCGGCCTTTCCAGATAATCGGTCGCGCCAAGATCCATGGCTTCGAGGTAGTAGTGCATGTCTAGAACCCGCGCAACAACCACAACCGGAACCTCGGGGTGGAGTCGAAGGGACCGCTCCAGCACCTGTCGGCCTTGGAATGTAAGTGTGGCCTGGCTGACGATCACCATGGAGACGGATTCGGTTTCAAGGGAATTGAGGCCTTCTCCCGGGGAGTTACACATCAGGGTCTCGTACCCTCTGTCGCGGAGGAATCTCCCGTAGGTTTCAAGATCTTGGGGCTCATCGAGAATCAGCAGCACGGTGGGGGTTTTCACCTCACGCTCTCCTATCCTTACATTTGATAAGTTACTGCCGCGCCTTCCACCGTGAACCCCGTGCAGTTGCGGTACCAACCGCCAGGCTTGGGAGGGGCGCATTTGAGATAATGAGCTACCGGGGTGCACATGGGTCTCCGAGGTTGTCTTAGCTGTCGCTGCCGCGTTCTGCTTGCCAACTCCGGTATTCATATGGATCTCCTCAAACAGATTTGGCCGCCCGACTCCACTAACGCTTCTCAGTCAATGGAGCCGGGCGCTCGTTCTCGACACCACCGTCTCAGTCTCTAGCGAAGCAACTCCATGTCAATGATTGACCCTACGATGGCGCCAAGGATTGTGTACTTGCCGTTCGAATAGCTACCATATTGATAGCGGCTGTAATAGCCATCTTCATAGCCGCGACGGAAACCCTCTCGAAAGTAGTAGTTGTAGTCGTCCTGGGCTATATAATAACCATCATAGCCGAAGTTCGCGTCCTGATAGGCATACGAGTCTTGGTAGTTGTAACCCCAGTGATCCTGCCGGTCTGCCCGTCCGGCGCGGAAGCCTTGCTCATAACCGTAGTTCACGGCCTCCCGAAGCAAATTGGCGCCGTATTGATTCGTCTCGTAGTAGCGGCCGCCCCGGTTATAACGATAGTTCCAACCCGTGTAGAAGTATGGATCTTTGTTGTAATCGTGACGGTCATTCTGGAGGCGCATGTGCTGCTCACGTAGACGCCCCACATACTCTTGCTGATAGCGGTACTGCGCCGTGCGTCCTTGTCGCTGCAGCTCTGCTTCATGCTGCTGCCCGACACGCTGCCGCTGATCTAGGTTCTGACGGTACTGAGTGAGACGTTGCTGCTGCTCCCCAATAAGCTGCTGCTGGCGCTGTTGGGAGAGGCGGGCCTGCTGCTGATTCTGGTCTTGTTGCCGTTGTTGCTGGACGCGCTGTTGCCATTCCTGGTCTCGCTGCCATTGTCGCTGCTGGCCGCGCTGTTGTTGCTGTTTGTCCTGGCTCTGCTGTTGCTGGGCGCGCTGTTGCTGCTCTTTGTTCTGGTCCTGCTGCTGCTGGGCGCGCTGTTGCTGCTGTTTGTTCTGGTCCTGCTGTTGCTGGGCGCGCTGTTGCTGCTGTTTGTTCTGGTCCTGCTGTTGCTGGGCGCGCTGTTGCTGCTGATCCTGATTCCGCTGCTGCTGCTGTTGCTGCCGTTTATTTTGGCCTTGCGGCTGTTGTTCTTGCTGCGCCTGCGGTTGCTCCTTTTGCTGGTCTTGCTGCTGGGCGTGCTGTTGCTGCTTGTTCTGGCCTTGCTGCTGGGCGTGCTGCTTGTTCTGGTCTTGCCGCTGTTGTTTATCCTGTTTATCTTCGTCTTTCTGCTGCTGTGCGTAAATAGGAGCAGTGATCCCGAGAAGCAAGAGCAAAACTCCTGTACTGGCAAATCTGATTCGGTTCATCTCAGTATCCCCCAATCATCCGTGCTGGGCAGACCCGTCTGGCCTGCCCGGTGTTCCGTCGCCGAGTCCTACCTATCGGACATGTTTCTCGGGGACTTCTTGTTCAGAGTGCCAAGGAGCAATTTCGCCGAGGCGGGCGGGCGAATTGCACTATTGATTACGATGTCCTTCGCGGTGGTTCCCCTTCCGTAGAGCCTCTCGTTGCCATCGTTGTCGGGGCGGAGGGTTGAGCCTTCCAGCGAGACCCCGGCGAACAATCCACGCGAACGCGAATACGAAAGAATTTCTGCTCTTAGTGTGACATCCGTGGAGGCTGCAGCGCTGCGGCCCTTCGGTCCGGCTGCCGCGGCTATATCGCCGCCGAGCTTGACCTGACTGGTGAGAATAGAATCAGCCCCGCGCGGATTCATCACCAACAAAACAAAGTCTGTCGCTTGGCCTCCCAACTGGAATCCGAAGCTCCCGCCTTCGAGCGCCATCATGGAAGGCGCACTCCAAGGTCCGCGGAAATTCATACCGCTACGGCAAGTCATCACTCCGCGCCCGTAACTACCCCCGAGCCCGATTGCAAACTTCATCACCGAAGGCAGAACGATGACGCATTCCGCCTTGTCCAGAAGATCCTGCGGAATATCGTCGGGAACATTGAGAATCTCAACCATCACCTTGCCGGTGTTCTTAATGCGGTTGTTTTCATCCTTTTGGGCAGACGCAGTCGGACCGACGAAGGCAATTACAACAATTAACAAGAAGATTCTTTTCATCGACGGGCTCCTTCACTTTCACTCGATTTCTATTTCCTTACCCTGTCACCGGCGGTAACGTTCGTCATATGTCAAAGTGGCAACTCATATCGCCAATGAGCTTCCGAAATAGTTCTTGAAAACCCAATTCATCTCCGCTCTGGGAACGGGTTTCTCCAAATAAGCCATCGTTCCCAGTGCGAGTGCATGCTGATAACACGGCATGTCCTCACACCACCCCACCACGACTAAAGGCGTACGTAGATTGAGGAGGCATGTTTAGTTCCAGACCTTCCTTCACCTGTCGGCCTTGGAATGTAAGTGTGGCTTGGCGGACGATCACCATGGAGACGGATTCGGTTTCAAGGGAATTGAGACCTTCGCCCGGGGAGTTACACATCAGGGTCTCGTACCCCCTGTCGCGGAGAAAGTTCCCGTAGGTTTCAAGATCTTGAGCGTCTTCGATGATCAGTAGCACAGTGGGGTTTTTCACTTCGGGGCTTCCTCTCCTGATAGTTGATGAGTTGTCGCTGCCTTCGCCTCAATTTCGCGGACGAGGCGCCCGCCCTGATGCGCAGTGTGCACGAGAATTAGTGCTCCAGATGTATAGAAAACCAGGTAAACGGCCAAGAGTAACGTATTGATGCGAGACTCGAGTTCATGACCCAACAGTCGCGGGACAAAGAGCAGAGCGGCAAATCCCAATGTGAGCACGACGAACAATTCCCGCGTGGTTTCGGCCAGAACCCGGTGTTCCTCCAGGGCACCATTGAACGGAGGTGTAGAACTAATAGCTTTCATCGCGGGCCCCCCCGTCGTGACGTCCACGAAGGTCATGGCCGTCCCCAGCACCATGAGCGGCAGAGCCAATCTCAGAAACAGCCGTCCCTTGGCGGGAGGGAGCGCAACTCCCCCGAGCACAAGGAATGGAGCGATCAGGAGGAGGGTGATCGTCAAGTGCACGATTGGCGGCTGAAATCCATTCCAAACCGGGTCAAGATGAAACATCGCGAAAGCCCTCCTTTCTTCGCGCAATGAAAACCCGGAATCGCTTTCCCGGGCGTCGCGCATAAAACCAGGCGGCCCCCTGGGGCGGCGGCCGGTGATGAGTGGGTGGCTCAAGCCCGCTGTAGGTCTTGGAACCAGTTCTCTCATGTCCATCCGCAGTCCCGCTGGCACCGCTCGTAACGGAAGACCTTCAAACCGTGGTTCTTCTCGCGACGTCTCTTTCATTTTTGGCATCTCACGGCGTTTAGTAACGTTCTGAGCCGCGGCTTCCGCCCAGACTCAAATGCAGGAGCGCTTCCAATCGTCCGGCCTTGCACGCCTGCTTCCGCGACAATGAGTTACGTCGCGTACCGCTGCCAGATATCCCCTTCGGCGTCCAAATCCTCGGACAATCAAGGGTGGGCTGTCCAAATACTTTGACGGCCTGAATACCCTACGGCTTCCCAACACACTGATTCCGAGGTGGGAGCACGGAAGGCAGGTTTGGAACTAAGCATGCCAATTCAATGTACGCAGACATCGCGTCGTGGTGAATCGGTGTAATGACAGCCCGTGGCCCGGTGCGCTGGATCTTTTGGAGTCAATGATGGCATACGTGCTCGAAGAAGGTTTCGCTTGCGTGTTTCTTAGTGCGCTGCTCGGAGCGTTGCTATTCAGCGCGGCCAGCGTCGTCGTGCTTGCGCGTGCGATCTCGCAGGCAGGACTCGAAAGGGTTGCCTCGTGGGGCCGGGCCCACCGGCGGAAGCCCACTGCGCACTATTACCTACAACTGGAGCAGCCTCCGACCCACGCAGTGCCCCCGAGCATCATGTGGAACCGGAGACTACGATTGATGAGACAGTAGGAGTGATCGTGAGGCTTTGCAGGATTGCTTGCGCGACCATGAGTCACGTGGGATGCCCTGCCGGATTTCGCGTCGGCGTCCAAAACTTCGAACAATCAAGAGCCGGGTTGTCCAAAGACTTTGAAGACTGCATAACCTGCACGTGCCCAACACCCTGATTTCAAAGGTGGAGCGCCCAAAGAAAGCCCGGAACTAAATCTGCCTAATTCATAGCGTAGGTAGGTCGTCGGAGGGGAAACCGGCACGATCCCCGCTCCCTGGATTCCCCATCCCAAAAAGCTCAACAAACAGAGGTCCATTACGAGGAACTTGATGATGGAAAGGTGATAACAAAGATTCGGCTTCAAGGGTCGAAGGAAAGTCTGGTTTTCAACCGGGCCCCTTCTACCAAAGCTGAATGACGAGGTTCGGCATTGCCTTCATTTAAAACGCAAGGAGATTTCTATGCCAAAAGTAGGCTCATTTTCGGTTGAGTCAAGCAGGAAGAACTTTGGCCTAACCCCACTCGAAAAGGAGGTCATCGCTTTAACCGTGACGGGCTACTCGATTGAGGAGAGGGCAAAGAGAATCGGCATCAGCTCACCGGACCTCAAGCTGCACCTCACAAGCATGTGTGAAAAGCTACGAGTCTCGAATCAATTCGAACTGATCCTTTTCGTCCTCTATCATCAACTGATCGACACAAACGAAATCTCCCCGCCCTGTGACTGAAAACGCCCGAAGTAAAATATCGATGCTTGCCGGGGGTGAATCATCTGTCCGAACGAGAGCGCAGGCCGGTATCGTTTGACGGATGGATTGTCAATGCGTGGTGAATTGTCGGGGCAAACTGGCAAGGTGTACCCTTGGAACCGCGTGGGCCTGGAAAAAACAGCGAGGTGGCCGCAGCCCAACTCGGCCACCTCGCAGCCTTCCGCCCGACGTGCAGAAAGGTGCATCAACTTCCGGAAGACTGCAGCTTTTCTTGGAGGCGATGGAATTCTGCCTCGTGCTCGCCAAATTCCACATAATCGCTAACCAGCGCTGCCAGTTCTTGGGCCAGATCGTAATTTGCCTTCGCGTAATCCGTGTAGGGTGAGAAGTGGACGTTGCTCTGATTGTCGTTGAGGTGATTGATCGTCGCTTGGGTGTTATCGGCGAGTTCTTTCAGTAAGGGGTAAATGCGATCAATCGCCTGATGCTGCCAGGGCGAGGCTCCCTCCCGGGCTTCGTTAAGCTTGGTAAGGAGCTCGCCGGCCCGGTTTACATGTCCGCGTATCACGTTAAGTTTCCGCCCGTGACTCTGCCAGGTCACCTGTTTTGCCCGCGTCCACGCGGCAAGTTCGTCGGAATCCCGTTCCAGGGCGATCGCCTCAGTCTTGACTTGCGAGAGAAGCTGGGAAACTTCCTCAGAGCTCTCGGTTGGGGTGTCCACAGCTTTGGCGGCGGGTGCGACCAAAAAGCACCGCGCAACCAGAAGCGACAAGATCAGGAAATAAGGTGTTTTCGTTTGACTGTTCATGGTTCGTTATATCCTCCTATTCATCAGCCGGCGATTGCGTTGCAATCTTCGCTCGCTGCATGCGCGCGCTGGGAAACGCCTTGAGTCCCGCCGCCCACGCTCCGCTGTGAGGCACGCCTTGTTCCAATCGCGGCTCTTCCGCCAACCACCTCAGAGCCATTGATTTCCCCGCAACTTGCGTCCTCGCCTTAATCTGGGGTCGTCAAAAACCTCGAACAAGCCACGCCCAGTTGTTCAAGAGTCTGTACAACCGCAAATCCACGGAATGTCCCTTCCCCTTTATTTACAAGGATTCGTGTACTCGAAGTTTTGGAAAGGCAGATGCCTCTTGGAATGTTAGCACCCGAAGGGGCGGCGAAGCGAGCTTGCGTCCAACGGCTTAATGGCGACGCCCCGGTGGCGCGCGCGGAGACACTAAAGGAGGTAGGTGTGGGTGCATTCCGAAAAATCCTGTGGACGGGTTTCATCCGGCTGTTGATGTTCCAAACCAGCCTGGGTATGCAAGCGTAAGTATGGGGCCTCCCGGCTCCGTCGCCTGTGCACTGCCCGTCGTGCCTCATCGGAGCGCCCGTAAAATGAAGGTAGCGCAGCAACGTACGGCCGATTTGGAGGGTCCACGCTCCCTTCCGCCCTACGTTGACGAAGCTTCGATAACTTGTGCCTTGTGCACAACGGCCCGGTAATCTCTGTGCATGCGGCCTTCGCGCTTGGTCGATTTATCATGGATGCGCAGCTAAGCCCATAGGGATGGGCGTGACAGGAGGGTGCCATGTTCGCGATGGTTGTTAAGGAGCCACCACGGTCCGAGAAGCTCCGGCTGAGGATCGCGAAGACCGCCGCCGATATCGCTGTCGCGGCCGTCTTGGGCCCGGTAGTCCTTCTTATTGCTGCCATGGCCGCCACGGGCGCGGTGCTCTTGCTCTTTGCGTTCGCTCGCTACGCCAGTAGTTAGGCCACAGCCTCTTCCGGCGGGGGCGAATGAGGGGCCGGCTGGGGCAGACTCCTGCCTTTGGGAGTCTGCGATCCCGAAGGGACTTCTCATAAGTTGAACTCACCCCATCCGATCCATGCGGAGGATTGACGCATCCTGATGTGATTGCCCTTGGCATATCGCGCATGAGAAAGGCCCACGGGCTGGATGACGAGACTAAAATCTCCGACTTTCCGGTCGAAGGGGAACTTTTTCTCTCGACATCCTCTTTCATAGAACGGTCAGAAAATCGCTGACCGTGGCCACCCCCGCTCGTCGCGCCGACCTTCAGGCAGGGCCTGCCCTGAGCGGAGCGAAGGGTCGGCGCGTTCGCAAATTCCTCCCCATATTTGTAGTGGCGACCTTCAGGTCGGCAGGTTTGCCATTTCCCCGCCCTGATGGCCGCGGTGAATCTAACGCCCGCGCTGATGCCGGCGGCGCCCGGCTGGTCAGAGAGGTAATCTCACGATCCGGTCCACCTACTCTTCAGGTTCAGTGCAAGGCTGGCATCGCCGAGGAAGCGGATCGCTGCTCCCGCCGGCTGGTCGTTCGCCCACGCGCTTCGCGTAAGCGATCGCGGAGGGCCTCGGGTAGAGGGTGAGTGGCTTCAAACTCCGACCACGCTCGTTTTATACTGCATTCCGAGTTGTGTGCGTACGACGCGAAAAACGGCTTCCTCGCCACCGAGCGACGCTCCGACGGCGGCGGGCGCCAGTTGCCGCACATCACCTACCCCGGCCTGAGTCTGGAAGATATGATGGCGGGAATGAACGCGTTCTACGATTCGTATTACCTATGCCCACGCGTCGTCTGGCGCATTGTGAAGAAAGCCCTATGGTATTCCCACGAGCGCAAGCGCCTGTACGGAGAAGCGGTCGAGTACCTGCGAGTTTGCGCCGAGCGCTGGAAGTACGTCCGCAACGGCGCGACGGAGGCCCGAGCCGCCAACCCGGCCACACATACATAACCGCCGATGAGCGAGGGCTTCACCGCTGAGACGCTGAGACGCAGAGAAAAGCCTCTTTGTTTTCAGGCCTCTGCGCCTCCGCGGTGAGAAGGACCTCAGGGATTTTCTCGCAGCTTCTGTATAGGTCCCGCACGGTATTAACCGGTTGCCTTCCTCTCAGCCGATAGCTTTTTTATCCAGCGGGGATTATCATTCTGGTTTCGTCGACGGCTCTCATCGCTGAGCCAAGCTTGATTTCGACGACCTTTTAATAGAAACCAAATGCAACACAAAACTACTTCATTGGATCACTGGGTGCAAGCACTTCAGAAGAAGCTCATCAGATTCGCGCGACGATCCCCTCGCGGAAAACTGGCGAGCGTCGGGAGAGTCCTCTGGAGAGTCCCCGGGAGTTGGAAACACCGCATCGACAATTTGGTACGGGGATCGCACGTCCCCCATCGGGGGAACGACAGAACAGTTTATGTTATTGGACTGGGCAACACCGGACTTTTGTATGTCAAAGAACTGATACAGCAGAACATTGGAGAAAGAGCGGAATATTTTTGGAATGGGATCCGCTTCCATCCGGGTCCGACATCTATGATCTACTGGGGCCATGCCACAATGAGGTATGTTTGTCGCGGTCATGCGTTGCCAGCGGTAACGAGCCGTATCTTGGAAGCGGTCAGATCGGGAATTGCTGATTTGATTTTTGTCAATCGTCATCCCCTCGATTCGTTGCTGTCAAATTGGGTTTGTATGCGGTCACATATTGGCAACAGCTCAAGGTTTAATATCTCGAAGGGTTATAAGAACACAGACCATTTATGTGCCGATTTGGAGCAGAATTTTCTTGAATTCAAGGCTTTCGCCGAAGGCGACCCTGATTTTTTCCCGGCCGTAGGAGGCCCGCGATTTTTGTCTTTCCCGGAATTTGTTGAGGAAACTGAGCTTTATCTCCAATCCGCCACGCTCACGTTGCGGCTTGAGGACTTCATGATCGATCCGTCCAAGGAGTTTTCTAAGATCGTTGAAGTCATGTCGGCTGATCTTGATTTGAGTCGTTTACGTGTAGCCCCTCCGAGAACCAAGCCTTATCGCTATCTGGCTGTTAAAGAAAAAGTTCCTCGATTCAGAGACTTTATCAATGGACTGGATGCGGAGACAAAAAGACGGATTGAGAAAATCGGCTATAGTTTGGGAGAGTCTAAGTTGGACATGTTAAAGATAAATGATTGATGGCAGAAAGGTTCGGAATGGCTACGGCTAAATGGGATTACACTGAACGGGCTGAACATTATGATAAAAGGGCGGATTATTCCAAAGAAGCCGTCGAGACATTACTCCAAGAAATTGGCGCAGTCCCGGGGAAACCCGTCGCTGACATTGGAGCTGGTACTGGCAAACTAACCAAGCTTCTGGCTTTGAATGGGCTTACTGTTCGTGCGGTTGAGCCCAATGATGCCATGATGGCCATTGGAGTTAAGAACACAGAAGGCCTGCCAGTTATTTGGACGAAGGGAGTCGGCGAAAAAACAGATCTTCCAGAATCGTCTGTTTATGCCGCCTTCTTTGGATCTTCCTTTAACGTTCTCGATCAGAAAGCTGCGCTCTCCGAGGTTGCAAGAATCCTTGTTCCCGATGGATATTTTGTGTGTATGTGGAATCACCGGGATCTCAAGGATCGTTTGCAGAATGAAATTGAAGAGATAATTCGACAACTGATACCTGATTATCATTATGGAAGCCGCCGTGAAGACCCCACTACCATAATTAATGAGAGCGGATTGTTTGGGCAGGTGAGTCACCTTGAACAGAATTTCAAAGTAGAAATGTCTTCGAATATTTTTTTTGAAGGCTGGAAGTCACATGCAACCCTGGAACGGCAAGCTGGTAAGAAATTTGCATCAGTGCTGGAGCGTATTCAAGAACTCTTAAAACGTTATGAAGTCATCAGTGTCCCGTACTCGACGAGAATTTGGTTTGCTCCTTTGGCCGTCAAAAAAACCGACAGGCTTTCATACGAGTTTGCACAAAACCCGATTGGGCGTGACTGACAGCCTGCGGCCCTCGCCTCGCGGTTTCGATCAATGCCAAGTTCGGGATGACCGCACCCGCCGCGCGAATCGATCGCCGTCATCCTGCCGTCGGCTCTGGGCCGGATAGCGCATCCTCGAGCCGGAGATCCCCCTCTCTTACCATGTTCTGGTAAAGCGCCACGTCCTCTGGATTGTCGATTTCCCCCCATTGGCCATCGGTCGGGAAAGTGCTGATGGGGAGCTCCTTTCCGGTTAGGAGGCGGCGTAGCAATCCGGTCACATCGAGGCGATTGCGGATCGGTGCAGCGAGAGTAGCGAGCAGCGCCTCGACGGCACTCCATGCCGGGGGCGTGAATTTCAAGAGGCCCATATATTGCCCCTCGATATCTTCGATCCGCGTCGTCTTGCCACCGATCTCCAGCAAGTGGCCCGCGGCATCGGTCCGGAAGGTTTCGGCGTCGGCCAAAGGATTGGCGAAACGCCGAGTCCACAAGCGGCGCCAGGCCCGGTCGTAAGTGATAACCAACTGGCCTGGAGCACCGGCCAGACCGCGCACCAACTCGCTGCGGTAGAAGATATCGGCATAGCTCGCGATTACCGGCCCCGAGCGCAGCCAAGGAGCGGCGGCCGCGAGCGACATCACCATATTGGTTTCGGCCCAACGTTCGTTGGCGAAATAGGAGAGGCCGGGGAAATCGATCCTCTCGGCGCGATAGCCGCGGACGACCCCGATCTCGTCCACCCCACCACGCCGGAGCGCCGCGATCTGGCGCACGATCAACGGCTTGCCTTCGAGCTCGACCAAGCATTTCGGGCGGTCCTCGGTGTGCTGCCCCATGCGGCTACCGCGACCGGCGGCGAGAATAACTGCGCGCATCATTCAACCCCAAAGACTCGACGGAAGAGTGCCACGTCGGCAGGCGAAAACGGGGCGGACCGCTCTGGGTGCCACATTATCCCCGTTATCGGCTGGGCCGAATGGCAAATCGCTTTGACAACCCCGTCGGAGGCGACCGCCCAGACCTCAAGCGGCGGCCGCGAGTCAAAGGCTGCAAAGTGGTGATAGCTGTTAACCTCTTTGGGCTCGCCGTCGATTCGGATGACCTGACGCTCGGCCACATGGCCCTCGACGCGGCGCAACGGGATAGCGAAACGGTGCTGAATCACTTGCATGCCGCGACAAACGCCCAGAACCGGGAGCCCGCGCCGCTCAGCCCAATCGAGCAGGGCATTTTCGACGGCGTCGCGTTCCGGGGCATCGCCGCCCAACCCCGCAAGATCGTTACCGCCAGTCAACACCAACCCGGCGATTCCGGCCACCTCGCATAAGGCAAGAGCCACCTCGGTGACGTTGGGGAGCAAGACGGGAAGCAGCCCGCAGGCCGCCAGGAACTTCGTCCATGCTTGATCCAGGCAATCACGGCGCTCGCCATAGGCCGCCACGACCGATACCCGCTGGGTGATGGCGACCGCTTTCATGCGATGACCAGGACCTTCTGGTTCGTGCAATCGAGGCACAGCTCGCGCGCCGTTCGCCATCGCTCGAACAGGGCTTCGCCGGCACCGATGACCGCGGGGATGCCGAGCTCGCCGGCGCGGATCGCCATGTGCGAATTGGCGCCGCCGAACTGGGTGACCAATCCGCTGATATCACGAGTGAAGATCCAGTCGAAGCCAGGGTCCGCGCTGGGCACGAAAAGAATCCGTCCCGCGAAGCTCTCCGGCGGGTCGTCGACGGAGGCGACCGGTGCGGTGACGCTTTTTCGCGTAATGAAATTCGGCTGGCTGGGGGGAAGGTGAAATGCGAACACCTCGTCGGGCGACGCGATGACCGGCGGAAGCACGAGATTGCGCGTGAGCGCGTGACGCTCTCTGCCATGCGCGACACTCTCCCGCAACACCTCGCGCACCGAACCGCTCTCGCTATAGAGCGTGCGGATGGCGCCATAGTTCAGAAATGCACAGTCCTCCGCCGAAAGACCATGATCCTCGCCCAACTGCCTGATCAGCAAAAGAGCGTCGCTCAGGCTTCGCGTGAAGACGAACTTCCCGTATTCGCGGCCCTCAATCCCGGCCTTGATGAACTCGATTAAACTCAAGACGTCGCTGTCGAGCTCATGTTCCTTGAGCAGTTGCTCGATGCGGCGCAACTGCTCGATCGAAAGCGCGAACCGCGGCGGCGCGGACGGAGCCGGTCGGGTACTCGACCAGTCGAAATAGAGATCGGGGGCTTCGTCGTAGCGCGGCGACAGGATATCGTAGGTCCCTGGCCGGAGGTGGCCGTAGCGCGCGAGGAAGTCGGGCTTCGAAAGTTGGGCGAAATCTCCCCCGATGCGCGACGCGACGGTATCGACACTCGCCATGAATGTCGCAATCTCTGTGGCATTGAGAACGCCCACCTCGACAAAGGACTGGAGAAGTTGAACCGCTATGAACCCCGCCCGCGCGAGACCGGCGAACGGGAGTGTGCCGTACCGCTTGCAGTCCTCGATCAGCCAGTAAATGCGGCTGATCCTGTCGACCTCCGCGTGGCAGATTGTCGGAATCCGCTGTGCCAGCAGGTCGATCTTCGCGCGGTCGCGCCGCCACAGCGCCGTCTCGCCATGCATGATGCGATTGGTGAGGCGCCGTAAGGCGCCGGAAAGTTCGGCAAGGTCTTGGGGAGAAAACCCGTTCTCAGCGAGCCTGCCCATCCGCTTCGGCAAATCGAGGGTGTAGCAGGAGAAGATGATCTCAAACTCGACCTTGTCATGGAGATGCGGCTCTGAGAGGAGGCGATCAATGTAGTAATTCACCAGACGCCCGGCGAGATCGTCGGATACGTCGCGTGGTATGAAGGAGTTAAAGTCGACACGCACGTCGATGTAGGGCAGTCCGTGAAAGCTGACCAGGAGGGGAAAACTGCGAAGATTCTTGTACCCGTAATTGTCCCGCTGATAGGCCCAGATGGCATCGGTGATGAGTTCGCAATAGAGCGACAACGAGAGGGGCCAGGGCCGCAACCCGATCATTTCGGCCGGGTTCCAGTCCGGCATGACGCCGAATATCGCCCGGCTGCCGTGTAGGTAGGGATGGGGGCGGCTGAGCAGTTCGACCTTGCGCGCGACATCCGCGAGCGCGGTCGCGACCTTCGCGTCCGCAGCTCCCCCCTGGCAATCGACGGCGAGCGGGCGGACTTGCAGAAGGTAGAGCTGCCCTTCGTCGCCGACGGCGAATTCCACGTCGATGGCATCACACGCGAGAAGGGTTTCAAGCTCGCTCACGAGAGCGACGACCGGTGCCAGCGACGGTGGGCAGGCACCAGGCCGCGATTTGAGGCAATAAAAAGTCTTGAGATTTTCACCGACACCGGCAGTCACGCGATCGGTTAGGCCGGAACGGTCGTCGTAATTGATCACGAAATAGGGGCCGCCGCTGGGATTGCGCGAGAAGACCACCCCGGCCATCGCCACGCGGTCAAGCATGGGCTGCACGAAGATCTGGTCGTCGTGGCTTCCCTCATCGCCAAACGAGTCAATCACCCGGTCGATAGCCTGTGCCACTTCTGCGCTGCCGACGACACCGAGTACGGATTCGTACCTCCCGGCCTGGCTGCTCGCGGTGCCGTCCTCGCCCTGCGCACTACTCCGCACGATGACCCGATCTGAACCCCAGGGCGCAGCGGTGACGGCAGCGAGCACTCGGGCGGCGTCCGAGCGCCAATCGCCCACCGAGAAACGGACCTGCGGCAGGACGCGCCCGTTGCGCAGCAGCGGCGCCAGCGCTTCCAAAGTTTCCGCCTTCGTTTTGAAGGCGACGAGGGGCGCCGGCTGCGCCGCACCCGCGCCATCCGGCCTGTCGCATACCGCCAAGATGCGGTCGACCGCGGTCGCCACGTCGAGCGCCCCGTAATTGCCGAGAACCAGGTCCGGCGCCTTGGGAGCCTCCGCCGGAACATCAATGCCAACGACGTTGCGCGCACCGCCGCGCGGAGACCTCGCGTACAGGCCCTTGTTATCCCGACGCCGTATTTCGTATATCGGGACCCGAAGGTAGATCTCGCGATAACCAGGGATGTTCTCGCGGTTCCAACGCTGCACCTCGTGAAACAACGAGATGGTCGCGCAGACGACATCGGCGCCTTGCTCAGCCAGCAACCGGCACAGCCGCGCAATGCGCATCGCCGATTGCCGCCGATTGCCGGCGCTGTGACCAAGATCTTCGGCGATCGCAGCACGGAGCGCGTCGCCGTCGAGGAAAATGACCGGACGACCGGCGGCACGCAGCCGGCCCCACAATTCTTTCCCCAAGGTTGTCTTGCCAGCGCCGGATAACCCGGTAATCCAGAAGACGCGCCCCGGTGAAGCTTCATGTTTGGCTTCGGGCTGGCGTCCCACCTCGCGTTTGCTTGTCAACATAGGAAGTCGTACCGTCTCTCTAACAATGGGCTGCCCCATGCTAACATTTCCGTAATAAATCTGTAATATATATAAACCCTTCTAACAGCGGGTAGCGCGGACCTGGTTTAGAGGTCCGCGGCCTTTCGTACCCTCCTCTGCGATGGCGAATATTTGCAATTAAGGGCCGCGGACCTACACAACATGTCCGCGCTACGCTTGCTTGAGCCCCAAAGGGGCATCTTAATCTAGTCAATCGCAATGGGCTATAATGGGTCGCCCGCTTGGGGTTAGACAGCCGGTCGCCAACACGGTCACCGCTCTTATGACTGTCGGCATTCCCTGCGGTGACGAGGCAACGTTTAACTTCAAAGACGATTATGCCGCCGCCGAGCAGGTAGCCCGGGACAGCGCTTTTCTGTCTGTGGGCCTTTCTCATGCGCGATACCCCAGCGGCAATCGTACGTAGTCAATCTGAATCGGGCACGCCGCCGCCGTTGCCTTGTCCAAAGCATAATTGTTGTAACTCGACCGGCGCCAATCCTCCCCCCGCTTCACCAACCCTTTCTTGACGGGATTCAGGTGCATATACCAGGCGCTCATTGAACTCCTTCTCGTGGCGCACAAAGCGATCCCAGAACTGGTGCTGCCACAAGGGTCCTTGGGTACCCTGTCTCGCGTGGAGTCTCAGCGTCATGATTTTTTTGGCGTCGTGCAGCACTTGCCAGAGCAGCAGCGGAGACTGCGGCCAGATCCGACCGTGCCAGTGGTCAGGCATCAAGACATAGCCGCAAAGCAAAAACCCCAGCCGTCGCCGCGAAGCCTCCAATACCTCGATGAGCAACGCGTATTCGGAATCGTTAAATCGTCTGATCCCGGGACGAAGGTTCACGTTGACAAAGAAGCTTTCGTCGGTGAGACGCAGACGGTGGACGTTGGACACGCCCGCACACTACCACCACGGCGCAGGGCTTTCAAGCCTCCACACTGACCGCAGTCGGCACTTTAAGCGATTCAATTTCTCCTTGGACCCTTCGTTGCGTTCCTTGGGCTTCTGGTGGTAGTCTAGGTTCGGCACCGACCCAGTTTTGGCAATCTCATTGGGAACGGTTGGTCCCTTGTCCGTTGCCCCTTGTCACTCGCGACGGGCCTGGATGGCGGGCAGGAAAAAGTCCCTTCGGCATCGCGGACGTCCAAGGGCAGACGTCTACGCCAGCCCCGGCAAGCATCACATAATGATATGGAGAGAGACATGAATTCCGCCAGCCCGGTTCGTTGGAAGCGCCAGACCATGGCTATTCTGCTCTTCGGGATATCTTTCGGCTATGTTGAGGCGGCGGTGGTCACCTATTTGCGGCCGCAGTTTGATGCCGTACGTGCGACGTTCATCCCCCCAAGCCGCGATCTGTTTCCGATGCTTTCCCCCCAGCAGGTCAGGTCAGCCGGACCGGACATGGTCAGGTTGGTGGGCACGGAGGTTGCCCGCGAGGCTGCAACCCTGCTTATGTTGGGCGCAGTAGCCGCGGCGGTTGGCGGCAATTTTCGGCAGTGGTTGGCGTTCTTTCTGCTGGCTTTCGGAGCTTGGGATATTTCCTATTATGCCTTTTTGAAAGTTTTGATTGATTGGCCGAAGTCCCTGCTGACCTGGGACATCCTATTCCTGATCCCCGTGCCGTGGTCCGGACCCGTGCTCGCGCCTGCGTTGGTTGCGTTGACAATGGTCGGAACGGGGCTCGTGTTTCTGTGGCGGGAATCCAAAGGTCATTCGATTCGGCTGAGGGTAGTTCACTGGTTCTGTGCATACGCCGGCGCGTTGTTTATCCTGGCCGCCTTTACTTGGGATTGCCGCAATGTCATGGCTGGCGGGATGCCGAAGCCCTTCAATTGGCCCCTATTTGCTCTCGGTGAAGTGCTTTGGGTGATGGCGTTTCTGCACTGGCTGAGCGCCGGAGACTCGTTAAGCGCAGTTGGACAAGACAAGGCAAGCGGTGTGCCCATTTCAGATTGACGGCATGTGATTGCCCTTGGCGTATCGCGCATGAGAACGGCCCACGGTCGAAAGATCGCGGACCGTGACTACCCCGCTGGTGCAGCGCCAACGCCCCTTCCAAAATCCCGCGCTCTTTTAGGATCATCGACTGGTCGCGGAGGGTTCGGGGCTCTTGGCCTGGAGGAGAAGAAGTATTGCGCGGCTCATCGCTGAGTGTCCCTAAGTTGCCTTGCCCCTTGGCGTACGTCAGAGTGGAGCCCCTGGTTTTCACCGTGCCGCTTGCAGAGCGAAATCCAGTGCCGTTCCGGCGTGCAGCAGAGCCGTGTTGAACAGGGGTAAGTCACAGGGTTGCGGTTCGAGCAGAAGCGGTATCTCCGTGCATCCGAGGACAATTCCCTCCGCGCCCCGGCCGCGCAGGCGTTCGATGATTTCCAGAAACAGATGCCGTGAGGTGGGCCGTATCTCGCCCCGGCACAATTCCTGATAAATCACATCATTTACCCGTTGTTGATCGGCGGTGTCGGGAACGAGCACGGTGATTCCCGAGCGCTCGAGGCCCTCGCGGAAGAATCGCTCACTCATTGTGAACACGGTCCCAAGCAAACCTACGGACCGAAGCTGTGCTGCAAGGATGGCTTCCGCCGTGGCTTGTACGATGCTCAGCAGGGGCATGTGTACAGCTCGTTGGACTTCTTCGAATACAATGTGCATCGTGTTGGTCGCGATGAGCCCGAAATCAGCGCCGGCCACATGCAAACGCTCGAGCGCCGCAGCCATTTCCCGCGCCGCCTCATTCCACTGCCCGTTGTGCTGCCAGTCCACAAACTTTTGAAAGTTCACGCTATAGATCAGAATCTCCGGGTAACCGTAGTCGCCAAACCGCGCCGTATAAGTCCTGGTGATGTGCTCATAGTAAAGCGTGGTGGATTCCAGGCTCATGCCGCCGAGGATGCCGATCTTTTTCATCTATTTTGCTTTCTGCCCTTTGAGGGTCTGGGTCTTGTGCGCGCCCTTCATGGTATGGATGAGGAACCCATCCGCACCCTGGAGCCACACCTCGGCCAGCACGTAATCGGTTACATATTCCGTATAGGACGGCGCAAAATTCCCAACCACGTCAAATACAAGCTGGGGTTCGGCGAGAGGCGGACTCGGTTGCGCCAGCCTCTTCGTGAAGGGGACCTGAAATTCCTTGCCGGTCGCTTCCTGCCGCAGCGTGATATGACTGTCGTCCTTTGGGACGACCGAGTAGTCGCCTTTGGGGAGACTTGTGCCGCCGGCCTGGAACGTGAACGGGATTGTGAAGGTTCCCTGGGCAACGGCCTCCGTAGCCCCTGCGACGAGGACCAAGGCCGTTGCCGTCACTGCCCAAATTGCCAATCGTTTCATCTGAACCCTCCTTTTGCTGGGTCAACGACGGTGGCCCCGCCCTTCCCTACCCATGGGTAGAAGTCCAGCTAGGCGAACCACCCATCCGTCGCACCGCCAAGAGACGCCTGCGTGGAAGGAACGCCGTTTTTCATGGCGTCTTCCATGGCCGTGACGAACGTGTCGATTTCCTCGAGCGTAGTGTATATGTTCGGCGACACCCGGAGGCACTGATATTCAAAAACCTGATTCGGCGGGGCTCCGCCGACGAGCCCGACGACGACGATCCGGTACTTGTCCATCAGGAATTTCGAGAGGTCCCGGACGTCGATCCCCTCGATGTTAACCGCGGCCACAGCCCAAGCCTGAGCAGGCTCGCTGAGATCCGTCAGTATCTTGATGCGGGGGTAAACCTTCAGGGCGTTGGCCCAACGCTGGGTCAGATAGCGCAACCGGGCCGCCTTGCGGTCGCCACCGATGGCCTGGTGGTAAGCCAGTGCCTCGCCGAGTGCCGCCCGGATGGCCCACGGGTGCGTCCCAATGGCCTCGAACTTTCGGATGTCATCATCCTGCTGTTCGGGGGCTGCCTGTAGGGGCCAGAACCGCGGGATCATCTCTTTCCGAACGTAGAGGCAGCCATTTCCAATCGGCGCCAGCAGCCACTTGTGCAGGCTCACGCCATAGGCGTCGCACTCGAGATCCCGCAGCTTGAAGGGAAATTGCCCCAGGGCGTGGGCACCGTCGACGATGGTAACGATCCCCTTCAAGCGGGCCAGCCGTGAGAGCCGCGCGACCGGAAACATTTGGGCCGTCAGGTTGGTGACGTGGCAGAAATGGAAAACTTTCGTTTGCGGCGTGATGGCCTGTTCGAAACGGTGGCAGAGATCCTCCGCCGTCGTCGGGACGGGGAATTGGAGGCGGTGCACTTTGATGTTATCGCGCCGCATCCGCTGGTCCCACGTCGTCAGCATGCGGGGGTAGTCCTGCTCGGTCGTGACCACTTCATCCCCGGCCTTAAGGTCGATCCCGTTCTGCACGATTTGGAGCGACTCGCTGGCGCCGCGCGTCAGGGCCAGCTCCTCCGGGTCACATCCGAACTCCGCGGCCATGCGCAAGCGGATCGTCTGGATGCGCTCGGCAATGGGGCCTTGATAAAATATGGGCGCCATGTTGATCATTTCCATGTAGCGCATTTCCGATTCCAGGGCCACCCGGGGCGTCGGGCAGGTAAAGCCGTTATTCAGGTTGATGATGGTGCGGTCCAGCTTGAAATCCATCTGGATCTCCCGCCAGTAGAACTCGTCCTTCGCGACGTCTTCGGGCGATCTGCCTGCGACCGATTGGGAAGCTGCCAGGACACGCTCGAGATTCAGTCCTCTGGTCGCAGATGCGACCGTTCCGGCAGCTCCGGCCGCACGCAGAAATGACCGACGACTCCACATTGTAGGCCTCATTAAGAACCTCCTTGATCTCTACTGGCGTTCATTTTTATGGTCACATCATGAGAGAGCGCATTTTGAAATGGCTTCTTGTCACATTTGATGGCATCGTCATGCAGCCATGGAGAACCACCCAGATTTGTCCCTCGAATCGTTGGAAGAAGTCCATATTGAGCTACTCTCAATAGGACATATCTTGGATTTATCCAGAATTTCCGATTCCAACCCTATCTCGCGGCGGAATCATACGCCAGCTACCCTGCCGATTCAAGCTTAGGTTATCCAAGACTGCGATTCAGACAGTGGGGGAGGGCGCGAGGCTGGCGGGAGGCAGGAGCGGCGAGACGAGGGGAATTGGGCGCAGGAATGGGGGCGTGTTGAGACGGGTGGCGGCTGTGTCGTAGGGTG
>JBEKLF010000115.1:0-25782 GCA_050010335.1 Terriglobia bacterium | reverse complement strand
TCGCCCTCAAAAGGGAAGTGTGACGAGGGGCTAAGGGTAGGGCCTGCCGTGCGTTTGCTCAGATGTGGCGGCAACGGGCCCGTGCGCCTTTTTTATTTGGACGATTTTGTCGCGCGAGCGGGTCAGTGCGGTCCTGACCGTGCGCTTTTCTCATGTGCAATACTCACCTGATACCTGGCACCCGTTTTTCTCCGCGCCTCCGCGCCTCGGCGGTGAGGATTGGGTCAGGGGGGCAAGAATCTGTTGCAGATCATTTTCTTGTCTATAGACCCGAACGCGTGTATAGTCATGGCCGGCCTGAAGACTAAGCTGTATATCGCAGCTTACGCACCAATCGCTCCATTTCGAGCCTACAAAGATCACGGTGTGAGTCTCACTCCGAAGATGCTCCACGTGCGGACCGGCCAAAGTGGTTTTCTTCCCAAAGGGCAGTGGCACGGTGATAGGGAATGACCTATCGCTTGCATTTTCCGCTCGACGGATGCCCGGAAGGGAAGTCCACATGAAAGGATCCTGCATGATCCCCACGGCCGCGCATTCGGCGGACTCGACGCAGCCCTTTGCTCCTCTGGGCAAAAAAATCAAAGCTCTGCTGGTCTGGCCCAAAATCCCCGATTCTTTCTGGGCATTCGGCGGGATGCTCGAATTGCTTCCCGAAAAAGTTGTGATGCCGCCCTTGGGACTCATCACGGTGGGGGCGCTTTGTCCTCCCGAGTGGACGCTGCGCCTGGTGGATGAGGCAGTGGAGGAACTGACGGACCTCGACCTGCACTGGGCCGACCTGGTCATGGTGGGGGGGATGGAAGTTCAGAAAGCGGGGATGCACGAGGTTTTGGCGCGCGCTCGCCGCTTGGGCCGGCGGACGATCGTCGGCGGGCCCTACGCGAGCAGCAAACCGGAGCGCATGCTGGCGATCGCCGATCATGTGGTGGTGGGCGAGCCTGACGAGGTGTTTGCCGAAATCGCCGCCGCCCTGGAAGCGGGCACGGCGAAAAGGCATTACGAAATCACCGAGAAACCGGATGTCACCCGCACCCCGATTCCGAGATTCGACCTGCTGAAGCTCGCGAGTTACGCCTCCATGTCGGTTCAATTTTCCCGAGGGTGTCCGTTTCAATGTGAGTTTTGCGACATCATTATTCTTTACGGACGGAAGCCTCGCACCAAACATCCGCAGCAGGTCACGGCAGAGCTGGACGCGCTTCTGAGCTTGGGATGGATGAAGCAGGTCTTCATGGTCGATGATAACTTCATTGGCAATCACCAACGCGCGCTGGAGTTGTGCGTGGAGCTGGAAAAATGGCAGCAGGCGCATGGATTTCCGGTGATGTTCTACACCGAAGCTTCCATGGACCTGGCCCGAAAAACCGCCCTGGTCGATGCCATGGTGAAGGCCAATTTCTTCTACGTTTTCCTCGGCATTGAAAGCCCCTCCAAAGAATCCTTGCAGGAAACCCATAAGTTCCAGAATCTGGCTGTGGATCCGGTGAGTTGTATCGACCTTCTTCACGAGAAGGGGTTGTGGGTGACGGGTGGTTTCATCGTCGGCTTCGACTCCGATACGGAAGACATCTTTGATCGCCAGATTGAATTTATCGAACGCACCGCCATTCCCTGGGCACTGCTGAATTCCCTGCACGCCATGCCGCGCACCGCCCTCTACGAACGCATGCAAAAAGAAGGCCGTCTGCTGACGGAGTCCCCGCATTCGAGCGGTGACACCAATCCTCCGAACTTTCGCACCAAGTTGGCGCCGGCGGTTTTGCTGCGGGGGCAGGCGAAAACGCTCGCGGCCATTTATGAACCGACGGCGTTTTACGAACGCGCATGGCGGTCGATGGAAAGTTGGAAGACTAAGAAGAATCAGCGGGCCGCCAGGCAACCGAACGCCCTCGGCATCGCGGCCATCGTCTTGCGCTCGATTTGGCAACAGGGCATCAAATCAAATTATCGAAAAGCCTATTGGAAATACGCGCTGAGGATTGTCCGCCACTACGCACTGAACCCACCGAAAATCTGGATGGCCGCCACCATCATGATCTCCGGACACCACTTTATTCCCTATTCCCGCGACGTTGTGAAAAAGATCGAGCGCGAAGTCGAGAGAGTCGAGACTCTTCAGGAACTTGTCCCGGCGCGGGCGGAAAACTAGAGACGGTATACGGTAGACAGTAGACGGCATACAGCTCGGTCCCCACGTGCGCGGAAAACTGGGGGTTTCACGACTGCCCAGATGCGTAGCAGACCTGCTCCGAAAAGACGTCTGATAATACTAAGCCGTCTCTGAAAACAAAGGGCTTAGTCGTATTTTCGGAGCAGGTCCGCGCTACGCCGCTGCCAAGCCAGATTCAGGACGGCGATTCTGCCATCAGTCCGATGCACATCGTCTCGTAAGGCAGCACGAATGGAACGTCTTGGATATCCGGCGTCCACAACCCCGCGAGGTGGAACGGGCCGCTACGGTACGAGGCGTCAGGCATGATCCACCCCTGCACAAACTCCCTAACCTTCCCCCAGTCCGGCGTTACGCCATCCCCGGTGCTGAAGACGGAAGCAGACGCTCGGTAATGGAACGCTGAGGTTTCGTCAACGGTGAGCGTGAACATGTGAAACGTCGAGAAGTGAACACCCATCATTGGACGGCCAAAAAACATGAAGCTTCTTTGGAAAAATCCCCGGGTCGTGTGGTTCGTCTGCGCCATGATCGCCCATTCGGAGACGATGTCGATGTTACTGGGGATTGTCGAAATGACGAGAGTCGGTCCCCCATCGGCGACGATGACTTCAATGCCTTGAGTCGTGCCCAGAGGGCCCGGGGGCCTCGCCGTTCCGCGTACTCCGGCCCCCGCCCCACCCCCGGTTCGCCCACTCCCAAGCAGGGCGACCCTCCCCTGGGCGCGACCCGCACGGCCATGGTGGAAACGGGAATCGGGCTCATGTAGAACGTGCCCACGGTAGGCGCCGTCAGGTGGTCCGCGCCGAAAAACTTGCGCACGGACGCCATCGTATCGTCAGCCTTTCCGATATTGCACGCCCTAGCTCCAGCCGCGACAGCTTGAGATTGCGGACTTTCAGCACGTTGCCCGTAAGCCTCAGCAGGGCGGCGCGGTTAGGGAACTCCATTTTACTTGCCACCATGTCCAGCCATTTGGCATAGAACGTCTGCGCTTGCTGGGGCGTGAACTGGCCTTGTACGGCGCCGGGAAGGTCGTTCAGCAGCTTTGTCCAGCGGTCGAGTACGATCTTCTGCTCGGGCGGGGTTGTCGAAGGCAAATTGCCGATCTGAGCCACGTCAGCCGCGGCCGCGATGACCTTGTCGATGATATCGAGATTGCCCTTCACCGCAAATGCGGTCTGTCCGCCTGTCGCGATCGGCAATAACAAGCCGCCGGAATACGCGTGGCACACTAACACCACAACGCCCTTGGCGCCGGCTTTCAGCATCTCAGCCAGGGCAGTATCGAGCGAGCTATTCATCATCGCGGTGGTGCGACTGCCGCTCAGCGATATTTCCCCGAGAGGCGATTGCTCCAAGGGGAAGGCTCGATAATAAGCCGGTGCATCCGGCAAGCCGTCCGTTCTGGCGTCAATAATCAGGAATCCGGGCGTGGCCGCCATCCAGACACCTCTGAACTACCGCAGGGGGGTTAAGTCATGATCCGGAATTGCCGATTTGACCCCGGCTCAGCCATAACATAATCCCAACTGCCTGCGAAATGATATTGTTGCCCTTCGAGGAACTGATCGTAGGGGCACGACAAGTCGTGCTCTCGGGCATGGCAAGCCCAGCCCCAACGAGCAAAGGGCAGGCACAAGGCCTGCCCTTATGGCGATTTTTTCACAGCTTTAACCGGTTCGGTCAAACCTTAGAAATAAAATTTCAGCGCAAACTGAATTTCTCTTTGGTCATTCTGGCCGTCACGCGTGGAACTGATCGTGCCGAAGGTTGAAGGCGAGGTGTAGTCGGTCGAGCCTGGCGCGGCCACAACCCCATTTCCGCCAAATCCCGGCGGGGAGAAATTCGGGTGATTGATCAAATTGAATATCTCTGCCCGGAATTCGAGGCGGGTTTTGTCCGAGGTACTGAAATTCTTGAAGAGCGAGAAATCGATGCGGTGGTACCCGGGGCCGTAGAACTGGCCAGGAGCGCCACCCAAAGGAGAGTAGTCGGATTGCCCGATGGTTGTGGCTACCGGTGGGCTGGTAAAGGCGGCGGCGTTCAGCCAGTCATTGACGTTGTGGGGGCCAGCGATAATGCTTTGCCCAGGAACCAGCAAGGCGTTGCAGCCGTAGCCGGAAGTTGTGCTATTCACACAGCCAATGGTCCCCGGCATGCCATCCTGAAGGGTTAATATCCCATTGGTCTTCCAGCCGCCCAGCACGCCGTCGGCGAGTCGCCCACCATTTGTAAGGAAGCGCTTGCCCTTGCCCACAGGCAATTCGTAGCTGCCGCTCACGTGCACAACCTTGGGAATGTCAAAGTCACACCGGCCATAGTCGCCTTGGACGCCGAAGTGGGGAAGCTCGGCCGCGCGGAAGGAAGCGATCGCCGTCGCATTGAGAACGTCCACCGCATCGGTGCGACATGCCGAGTAAGTGAAATTGGCGAGGAGATCGAGGCCCGCATTGAAGCGGCGCTCGAAAGTGGCTTGTAACGAGTTGTAGTAGCTGTCGCCGGCCATGGAAGTGTAAGTGATACCATTTTGGAAGTCGGGATAGGGGGAATAGGCGTAGGAGTTGAGCCCGGGCGGAAGTATCTCACTGGGGCTATTCGGGTTGATGTAGACGCCGAGATGCCGCACAGTATTCCCCACGTAATTGACCTGGAAGGTCTGGTTAGTGGTGACTTCGTACTGGAGTGCCAGGTTGTAGCCTTCGGTATAGGCGGTCTTCATGTGGTGGTCTTCGCCGGTGAAGGACACGCCACTCGGTTCAGCCGCCGCTGATGTTAGCGGGACGATGGCCGAGAGGCCGGTTTCCAGAGTTCCGAAGGTGCCATTGGAAAAGGTGATAGGTTGCGCGGTCGTCAGCGATGGGTAGCCCAAGCTGAACTGGAAGGGAAAATCGACATAGGTCTCCACCACCGAGTTCTCAAACCCTCCATAGAACAGACCGAACCCACCGCGAGCCACCAGCCTGGGCGTTATCTGATATGCGAATCCCACGCGGGGCGAGAAGTTGCCCAACTGCGAATACCCGAGTCCGGGCTGAGACGAACAAGAGATATCGATGTTGTCTGTCTGCGCGGCCGCCAGAAAGTCAGCGGACAAGGGGGTGTTGCACCGATGCTTGGTAAGAATGAATTGTGACGGCCCGCTCCCGCCCGAGGGAATGAATTCGGACTGCGCTCCGTAATTCTCTTGAATCTGGCCAAAACACTCGTAGCGCACTCCAAGGTTCAGCGTGAGTTTGCTAGTGGCCTTCCAATCATCTTGGAAATAGTAGCCATAATAGTTGCGCCCCATATCCGTGTTGGCGTAATTGGAGGCACCCATGTCGTCTGCCCCTCCCACCATATTGTAGGCGCCGGTCACCGTGCCGTCCTCCGGGAGAATCAGCATCTGGGCCATCCCGGTGTTTCCCGCGCCCGTCTCCGGGACATTGGTGAAAGCGCCCGAGAAAGTCCAATCCCCGCGGCCCTCGGGGGGTTGAAGAATCGAGAACTTCAGGTGCTGAAACTCCATCCCTCCCTTGAGCGTTTGTTTTCCGTGAACCTTGGTCAAGTTGTCAGTGAATTGAAGCGTGGAGTTGTATTCAACGGAGGGAAGAAACTCGTTGCTGCCCAGCGTGTTGAGACCGGTGATAAAGATGGATCCCAGGCCGCCGTTGTCGGTAACCTGGGGAACACCCTGGATGCCGTACTTGGCAGGGATGCCGAGGGTAGTCGCGTAGGGCTGCACTCGCGAAGCCCCGATGCGCGAAAAGCCCAAACGAGCTTCGTTCACTAACGTGGGTGAAAAAGCGTGCGTCTCACTCAGGACCATATTGATGGAAACCACCGTCTGCGTGCCCTCGGAAAAAGACCCACCATCGGCGATTCCCGTAAAGGGGCCGGGAAGAAATTCGCGGTTGTCGGAAAAGCTGACCCGGCCAAAGAGTTGATCCTTGTCGCTGAAGTTTTGGTCCACTCGGGCATCAAACTGGTTCACCGTGTTGCGGAGGACGGGGTCGCTGGAGTAGTTGTTGTAAAGGCTCGACGAAGTGGGTGACGGGAACAGATTGAGCAAACTGATGGCATTCGGGTCCAAGCGCGAGCCGGGAAGTTGGTTGAGAAGTCCCGCCCAGGCGGCAGTGGTAAAGTCACTGACGCCCGTCAAGGTCTGCGGTGTGGCAAACATGGGATCGCGGGCGTACCCCACCTGCGTGCCGGCGGCCATCCCAAAACACGGGTCAGTACTTACCGCGCCTGCCGGCGTTATGCCCGACACCGAATCCGTTGCGCCACAGGTTACCGCCCGAGTCGTGGCAGGGTCAAACACCGTGCCTAAAGGGAAGGTGCGATTGAGCAAGTCCAGTTCGGGGGTCCCACCCGCCTGTCCGCTGATCAACTCGCTCAGGTTGGTGTATCCGCTGGATCGCTGGAGCGCTGTGGGCACAGTCGAGACATTGGGAATGGCCTGGCGAACGCGCGTTCCTTCGTAGTCGCCAAAGAAGAAGGTTTTGTCTCTGCGGATCGGGCCGCCGATGGTGGCGCCGAACTGGTTCTGCCGGTACTCACCCTTGGGGGTTGGCGTCGGGGAGTTCTCGAAGAAATTGGCGGCGTCGAAGATGTCGTTGCGCACAAACTCCCAAGCATTTCCGTGGAACTGATTGCTCCCGGATTTGATGGCGGCATTCACGACGGCGCCTGCTGAGCGTCCCATTTCAGCGCTGTAGTCGCTGGTCTGAACCTTGAACTCCTGAATAGCGTCCACCGGAGGCCGCACGACATACGCCGTGCCATTGAGAAAATCCACAAGGTCGGCATTGTCGTCGATTCCATCCAGCAGGTAGTTGTTCTGCGCTGGGCGCGTACCGTTGGCGGCGAAACTGCCGCTGGCTCCCAGACCGCGAGTATCCTGCTGATCCTGAGTTATTCCCGCCGAGAGTTGGGCCAGGAAGGTGTAATTGCGGCCGTTTAGCGGCAGGTCATTTATCGTTCGCGACCCTACCACCTGGCCCACTGAGGCGTCCTGTGTTTGGAGTGCGGGTGGAGCTCCTGTGACCTGAATCGACTCCGTGACCTGCCCAGGCTGGAGGGTGAAGTTCACCACCACCTGCTGCTGCACATCTACTGTGACGTCGGTGTGCTTGACCGTCTCGAAGCCCTTGAATTGCGCCTCCAGAGTGTAGGTGCCGATCTTGACCGGTCTGAAAACGTAACTCCCGTCGCCAGACGTGGTGAGGGAAACCGAAAGGCCTGTGCCCTGATTCTGTAATGTGACGTTAGCGCCGGGGACAACAGCACCGCTCTGATCCTTCACGGTCCCGAGAATTACGCCAGTATCAACCTGGCCATAGAGTTGCCCCACCGTGAGCAGCAAACTTACCGCAAGTATCCGCAAGGAAATCCTGATCTGCATATGTCTCCCTTTCTGCCCGACGCATTTCCAGACCCCCCTCTCGGGGGGGTGCAAGACAGCTAGCCTGAAGCTCCCAACTTCACTATCCAGAAATATCCCAGGGCCGCCGATGTGAAGGTTCGGCAGGTCGTAGATATGGCAAGCTTGGTTGTTCGTCCCTGAAAGAGCAATATCCAACAAACAGGCTTTCAATTCTGTTCGAAAACTTACTTTTATCTCTGATGTCGCGACGTGTCAAGACTTATCTCGTTCGTTCCACCAAGGGGGGCCGAACGAATCACGGCCGAGCGCTTACCTCGATCAGCAGGTGCTCTGTGAAATCCACGCGCAATTTGGGATTCTGACCTTCGACGGTCCCAAGCGTCTTCCCGTTTTCATAATCGAGGACCGTGAATTTGCGGGCGGGCAGTCCACGCAACTCGACCTCGCCCTTCCAGGACAGGCCAGGGTTGGGAGCGAAAAACGCGTAGAACATCTTGTCATCCTTCGAGATCGCATACCCTTCCGGGATATCATAACCATACACATAAAGATTTAGGAACGTACCCGTTGAGAGCATTCGCGACTGGTAGACGGCGATCCATTTTTTCCAAAAGGAATCTTTCTCGGGGGTCAGGTTCACATCCTTGAATGTAGCATCGCGGCCGGGCCAGATGAATTTGGTTCCAACCACGCCTCCCGTGCCCACGGTGGAAGCAAAGTCTCGGCCAAACTCGCGGTAATCCTCGCCGGTGCGTTTCATCCTGGTCAGTTCGACATGATCACCGTAAACGGCCGCCTGCGCTCCCAGCAACGCCTTGTACATTTTAATTCGCCGCCGCACTTGGACAGCGCCCACCGGGTCTGCGGTGACGGCCTGATCTTCGTAGGCAAGCCAGGCCAGGTTCGGCACGGTTCCACAGGGACAAATCTGAGTGACGCTCTCCGGCTTGAGCCGCCGCGAGGTCTCTTGAATGATCTTGAAGATTTCGCCCATCGCTAAGACGGAATCTTGCGGGCTCCGGTGATGGTGGGCGGGGTTGTAACAGGCCGGAACGGTAAAGCACATGTCGAGTTTGCTGCCATCGAATCCCCAATCGTGGATCACGCGCGTGGTGATTTGCCGGTAATACTCCTGCACTTCGGGGAGGGCAGGACAAAGGGTGGCACGGTTCAGGAACACGCGCGCGCGTTTGCCCTGCGCATCAAGGATCAGCCATTCCGGATGCTCCTGGACGACCTCTGCCGGCTGCCGCTGCTCGGCGCGCGCCTCCGGCGTCTTCTCCTCCGCGCCTATGGCTTCCCACAATTCGCCGTCACTCACCGCCAAGGGCAGCCACCAAAGTTGCAGCTTGATTCCCTTCTGGTGAAAATCCTTCACCAGATTTTGAAGGGCGTCGCCGGGAAAGGTCTGGGTGCGAGGTTGCCAATCGCCAAAATTGTTGAACCATCGGTAGTCGAGTGTTGCCCAGTGGATATTCATCTCCTGGAGCTTGGGGATGGTGCCCAGCATCTCCTGCGGCGTCACGTCGGCACGATAGCCCCACCCGCACCAGTTGGCTTCGTAATCGCCTTGATTGGGTTGGGCAGGCCGCCAGCCTTGGCGTTGAAGTACGAGCGAGTAGAGCCGCAATGCGTCGTAATAATCCCCTGCGTAAACGGCGGTGAAAGTGCGTGGCGTCCCGTAGGCCTCGCCGGGACGCAAGGTTTGGGCAGGATCATTGAGAATGGATGCGCTGATTCGCCGGTCGTTCTCCACCCGGACGGGCATGGAGAGAATGACGGGTTGAGTCTCGATATGACCGATCGCGAGGCCGACCTTCGCCGTCCAAAATGCCGCCACCGGAATGCCGCCACCCGCGCCCGACGGGGACATTGCACCCATCACGTTCGGCCGCGAAAACCCCGGCGTGAGTTTTAAGATCTCATCCTGTCCCCAAATAAAAGTTGCTCCCTGAAACGACCAGAGTTCAAAGGGGGCTGCCTTGGCATCGACGCGTGAGGCATCCAGCCGGTGGAATTGTGTTACTTGCCCGAGCTTCAGAGGTGTAGATCCGAGGTTCCTAAACTCGACCGCGGATAAGACAAGATTCGGGAGATCGTCATAGACCTCCAGGGTCAACGTCTTCCCCAGGTGTGGAACTTGCTGCGAATGGGCGGGTATCTCCACGCGAATTCCCGTCGGACCTAGTCCCCATTGCGCCTTGGAAATGACCGCATTGCCGAGGTCGAGGACAAAATCCCGAACCGGCTGGCCATCCACAATGATCTCCTCGCCTCCCGCCGAGGCCGCGGGCGGAGGATCGTCCAGGCTCAGGCGGGAGCCGTTGGTGATGAGTGTCGACTGAATGTATCCTGGGGGCAGAACCTCAAACTTCGCGGTGGTCGTCACGATGGACAGGACATGGCCTCTTTCGGCACTAACCACGACTTGCGATTCCAGCTTCGGAACTCGAGGTCTTGGCTCACTTCTCAGGCAGGGAGGGGATAACGACGCCGTTACGAGCAAGAGTGCAGCGAGGTTAGGGACTCGCGGCCACGGGGCGGGCCGGAGAAGGGAAGTTGTGAATCGCACGTACCCTCGGGCACCCGCTTTCCACTTCATGGGTTCACCTCCTCGCGGTTAGGGCAGAGAACCGCGTAAGAAAATCTTTCCATCCTTGCTGATTGCGCACACTTCCGGAATGTCATACGATAACACCCCAACCGCCCAAGACAAAGCCGGGTGGTCCAGTGATTTCGAAGAATATTATGGCCTCCTCACCCGGCATATCTCAGTTGCGCCGCAGGCTTGGACTCGCGGACCTCATCCTGTACGGGATTGTCATTATCCAACCCACCGCCCCGATGCCGATCTTCGGAGTCATCTCTCTGGAAGGCCGCGGGCACGTCGTACTGCCCATCCTGCTGGCAATGGTTGCCATGCTACTGACCGCGACGAGCTACGGCAGAATGGCTCGGGTGTACCCCAGCGCCGGCTCGGCGTATACCTACGTTGCGGCCGAGTTCGGCAACACCGTCGGCTATCTCACCGGATGGGTGATTTTGTTGGATTACCTGCTGAACCCCATCATTTGCACGATCTGGTGCAGTAAGGCGGCAGCAAATTTTCTTCCCATGATCCCCATTCCGCTATGGTCGCTCTCCTTCGCGTTACTATTTACCATGCTGAATTTACGCGGCATCGAAGCTTCCGCGCGCACCAACTTTTGGCTGGCGGGACTGATGAGCTTGGTCGTCGCCGGGATGCTGATATGTATGTGCAGGTACATCCTTCATGCCGGTCCGCATGAGGCGGGATACTTCGGTCGCCCCTTGTATGACCCCTCGACTTTCACGTGGGGCAGCCTTTGGACGGGGACTTCGGTCGCGGCTCTCACCTACATTGGGTTTGACAGCATTTCGACCCTTTCCGAGGAAGCAATCAACCCCACGCGCAATATACTGCTCGCGACCGTGCTGACCTGCGTTGTAACCGGGGTTCTTGCCACTACGGAGGTGTATGCCGCACAGCTTGTCTGGCCGCACTCGATCCCTTTCCCCGATCTCGACACCGCGTATGTCTTCGTCGCCGGGAGAGCAGGCGGCAAGGTCCTGTTTAACGTGGTAAATGCCACCTTGTTGATCGCCACCAGGGGCTCGGGCATTGGCACGCAACTGGGTGCGGCCCGCCTTCTCTACGGGATGGGCCGGGACAACGCCCTGCCCCGGCGTTTCTTCGGGGCCATCAATCCGAAAAGGGGGATACCCGCCAACAACGTTGTCTTTATTGGCATTCTGGCTTTGGGCGGTTCGCTTGTCATGGGCTTCCAACTAGGAGCGGAATTGCTGAATTTCGGCGCATTCCTGGCTTTTATGGGAGTGAACGCGGCCACGATTGCCCACTACTTCGTCAAAGGCCGCGGCCATGGCTGGAGTTTCCTCGTTCTGCCGCTCGGGGGCTTTATCGTCTGCTTTTACACTTGGGTGAATCTCCGATGGACCGCGAAGTTCGCGGGTTGCATTTGGCTCGCCTTGGGGATTCTGTACGGCCTCTATCGTTGGCGCTTTGCCAAGGTGCAAATGAAGACCGTAACCGGGGTGTAGGCGGGACTTCCCACAGGTTTGAACCCGCCCTTCCAACCACTTGGTGAGAAATCCGGATTAGTCGCACTCAGGCAGGAGTATGATCGAAGCCTCTATGCCGATCTTCGCGGTGGTTGGAGGAAGTGGAATCGACAGTCGCGGATCACGGCGAGGATACCAATCTTATTTGCGGAATACTTCATTTCATCGAGGAGAGATTAATGGGACACAAGAGACTGGCAGTTTTATTGATAGTAATGACGGTTTGCTTGGGTACCCGCCTGGCGGCGGCGCAGCAGGCAGCGGCCCGGACTGATACCGAGATTAATCAGGGTTGGGAATTCCGGCAAATGGCGCCCGCGCCGAAAAGTATCGATGGCCAATGGCGGCCGGCCCAGGTGCCGGGCGACGTGCATCTCGACTTGCTGCGGAACAAACTGATTCCCGACCCTTTCTATCGCGACAATGAGGCGAAGTTGCAGTGGATTGAAGGCGCGAGCTGGGAGTATCGGACCACGCTCACAATCACGCCAGAAACCCTGAAGAGGCAGAACCTGGAACTGGTCTTCGAGGGGCTGGACGCATACGCCGAAGTGTTCTTGAATAATTCCAAAGTGCTCACCGCGAATAACATGTTTCGCATCTGGCGCGTCGATGCGAAGCCCTTCCTGCGCGCCGGGGCGAACGAGTTGCGCGTGGTGCTTCCTTCGCCCGACAAAGCTGCGGCCCAGGCAGCGTCGGCCGATCCCTGGCGCCTGAAATCGCAGGTGGAAGAAAAGACGTACGTTCGCAAGGCCGCGTATGAGTATGGTTGGGATTGGGGGCCCACGTTTGTGACCAGCGGCGTCTGGCGGTCGGTGCATCTGGAGGCTTGGGACGAGGCGCGTATTTCCGACCTGCATATCCGCCAGCTTGATATAACCACAGCGGTAGCCCATTTGAACGGCGAGGTGGAGGTGACGGCGAGCGGAGATGCGACCGCGGAGGTGGGCCTTCATTATACCCCTACCGGCAAGCCGGCGGAGGCAACACGGACCGTGAGTCTCCACGCCGGGGTGAACCACATCGACTTGCCGCTTGAGATCGACAAACCTGATCTCTGGTATCCGTCGGGGTACGGCGCGCAGCCACTATATACATTTACGGCGGAGGTGAAAACCCAAGGCCGCGTTGAGGATGATCGCAACGTGTCCACAGGTCTACGCTCCGTGGTATTGCGGCGCGACCTCGATCAATGGGGGCGATCGTTCGAGTTTGTGGTCAACGGCATTCCCGTGTTCGGCAAAGGCGCGGACGTGATTCCTTTCGACAGCTTTCCCAACCGGGTGACAGAGGCCAATTACCGCCGGATTCTCCAGTCGGCGAAGGATGCCAACATGAACATGATCCGCCTCTGGGGCGGCGGCTATTACGAGAGCGAGACATTCTACAGGATCTGCGACGAACTCGGCATCATGGTGTGGCAGGACTTCATGTTTGGTAATGACTGGCAACCCGGATTGTATGCCTGGAAGATGAACGTCGCGGCGGAGATTGGAGACCAGGTGAAGCGGCTGCGCGACCATCCCAGCATCATCATCTGGTGCGGGAACAATGAAACGGAAGAAGCGCTCTACTGGAAGGGTCGCGGGCAGCTTCCGGCGGAGGTTCTCAAGCAGATGTGGCAAGACTATGTTTCTACCTTTAACGGCCTAATTCCCGCGGTGGTGGAAAGTCTGGACCCGCAACGTCCGTACTGGCCAAGTTCGCCGAGCGCTGACTTCGAAGAAACGTCGCCCACTTTCCAGACGGGCGACTCGCACATCTGGGATGTATGGCATGGACGAGTGCCGTTCTCGACTTACGAACACCATCATGCGCGCTTTGTGACGGAATATGGGTTCCAGTCGTTCCCGGAGATGAAGACCATCGAAGCCTTCACGGCGCCCGAGGATCGCACGAGCATTTTTACGCCCGTAATGCTGGCCCACCAAAGAAACGATGAAGGCAATTCGATTATCCACGATTATCTGCTCAAGGATTATCCCGAGCCAAAGGATTTTGCCTCCTTCCTTTACGTGAGCCAGGTGCTGCAAGCCGAAGGCATCAAGATTGGGGCCGAGCACATGCGGCGCAGCCGGCCGGAAACGATGGGCTCCATCTTCTGGCAACTGAATGACTGCTGGGGCGTGGCATCGTGGTCGAGTATTGACTATTACGGACGATGGAAGGCCCTGCAGTACTATGCGCGTCGCTTTTATGCCTCGGTGCTCGTATCGCCACATGTTGAAGACGGCATGCTCAAGACCTACATCGTTTCCGACAAGGTGCAGCCGGTGTCGGGCGAATTGCAACTGCGCATTACCGACTTCGACGGTAAGGTGGTGAAGCAGACGGATCAGCCGGTGAGTGTGCCGGGGCTCTCAAGCCAGGTGTATTTGAAGATGCCATTGTCGGACGTAGGTGCGGGGAGCGGCGCCGACACGGCTCGCGAATGCGTGGTAGCTGAGCTGGTTGTGGATGGGAAGACAATATCTCGCAACCTGACCTACCTGGTACCAACCAAACAGGTGCATTTGACCGAGGCGCACATCAGCGCTGAACTCGCCCAGGCGGCCGATGGGTTCCATCTGAAACTCTCTTCACCTGTGCTGGCGCGAAGCGTCTATGTGACCTTCGGCGCCGCGAGTCCGGAATTGTCTGATAACTACTTCGATCTATTGCCGGGTGAGCCGGTAAACGTGGTAGTGAAGAGCCGCGAAACGCTGGACACGTTGAAGGCGAACCTCAAAGTTGTTTCGCTGGCCGATGCTTTCAAGGAAGCGAGCCCGGAAAAGTAAACGGTGATGTGGCATGGCCATCCTGGCCATGACTTCGCAAGGGCGGGACGCCCGTGTCACTTCTAGGGAGATGCATTATGCGGCGAGTGATCCTTTTAATTGGGCTGATTATTTTGGGTTTGTTCCTGGTCGTCAAGCCACCCTTGTTTTCGAACGCGGAAAGGGGCAATCACCCCCTGGAGTTGGCCGCGCCGGCGGGGGACCGTCCGACTCACATTAATCCATCTGGAGAAACGGTCTTGCCGAACGGGCGATTGATTACACCGGAAGGGGTACAGGTTACCGTTGAGCCCCACCCTTACGGGATGGTGCTCAGCCCCGACGGAAATCTGCTGGTAACGGCCAACACGGGTACCTGGCCATTCTCCATTTCGATCGTCAGCGCGCTTGACGCCCCTGCGCCCGACGTGCAACAAATTCCTCACGGCTACCCATTAAAGCATTCCGACGTCGAACCCTCCAGCGTCTACATGGGTCTCGCCATCGCGGGGGATAACCGGACGGCTTATGTCTCGGAAGGTGATACTGGAAAAATTGATGTTTACGACCTGCAAATTGGCCAGCGGTCGCAGGTCATTCTATTGGACAGTGAGTTTAACGGGAAGCTCTACCGCCACAGCTTTTCCGGGGCGTTAGCGCTATCTCCGGATGGCAAGCTACTGTATGCCCTGGACCTTGCGCACTTCGAACTGGTGGGTATTGAAACGCGAGGAGGGGGCATCGTATGGCGGGTCGGCGTGGGGCGGCTGCCCTTCGCCGTGGCCGTGAGCCCGCAGGGCGACCGGGTCTACGTATCCAACGTCGGCACGTTTCAGTATTCGGTGGTGCCGGGATTTGATGAGACGCGGGCGGGGGAGACAGGGCTGGATTTTGCGCCCTTCGCATCGGGGACCCCGCAGGCGGAGAATGGCACGTTCATTGCCGGGAAAAAAATACCCGGCTTGGGCGACCCCAACGTGCCGGAGTCAAATTCGGTTTTCATCCTTGATGCAAAGGGCCCCCCCCCAACAGTTCTGGCCCGAGTCCGCACGGGCCTGGCGATCGGGAATAAGTCCGTGGGCGGGTCGAGTCCCGGCGCGGTGGTGGCGGGGCATACTCGCGTCTATGTTTCGAACTCCGCGCAGGACAGCATCAGTATTTTGGACGCAGAAAGGAGCCGTCTCATTGCCACCATCAGGCTGGAGCCTGCTCCGGGCGTGGGCGGATTGCGAGGGGTTTTGCCCTTCGGCGTCGCCTTGAGCCCGGACGAATCGCGTTTGTACATCGCCTGCGCGGGAATCAATGCCGTGGCCGCGTTCGATACGCGAAGCAACTCCGTGCTAGGTTATATCCCGACAGGCTGGTTTCCGGCGCGCGTGGCCTTGAGTAAAGACGGGCGAACGCTCTATGTGGCCAACGCCAAGGGGTACGGCGCCGGACCCAATGGCGGCTCCGATTTTCACCGAGGGCAGGAGGGAGATTACATTGGGGACATCACGAAGGGCACCATTTCGATCATCCCCGTGCCGCCGCCCGGCAAGCTTGCGGAACTGACCCACCGCGTCGTGAGCAACAACGGCTTCCTCCCCTCGTCTGGGGAGAAGCCGAGACCGAAAGACTTTCCCATTCCTTCCGCCGGCGGACCTAGCCAGAGCCTCCGCTACGTCGTGTTCATCGTCAAAGAGAATCGTACTTATGACGAGGTCCTGGGCGACATTCGCACGATGGGCGGGGAGGAGGTCAACGGTGATCCGACATTGGCGCGCTGGGGACTAGATGCCGAGGTTCATGACGAGGGCCAGCCAACTTTAGAGCATGTGCGCGTCACCCCCAATCATCACGCGCTCGCTCAGCGCTTCGGCCTGAGCGACAACTACTATGTGGATTCGGACGTTTCCTTTGATGGGCACCACTGGCTGGTGGATAGCTATCCCAATGAATGGGTAGAGACCACTTGGGCTCCCGGTTACGGGGGACACTCGCATTTATACTACGAAAACGACGCTCCCGGCCGCCTGAGCCTGGGGGGATCTTCCTCCCTGCGCCCGGAGGACTACCTCGAAGCCGGTTCGCTGTGGGAACACCTCGCGCGCCATCACAAGACTTTCCGGAATTACGGAGAAGGGCTTTCAGGGGAGGGAGATGAGGGTTACGAGCCCACCGGGCTGCGACTGGGAATCAACCTTCCCCTGTCCGGACCGCTTTACGATAACACTTCGCGGACTTATCCCACATTCAACACGTCGATTCCGGACCAGTACCGGTTCGAGCAATTTCAGAAGGAGTTTGAGCAACGCTATGGGGGAGGGCTTCAGCCGCTGCCGCAATTCATTTACATCTGGTTGCCCAATGACCATACGGCAAAGCCACGGCCGGAGGATGGCTATCCTTATCACGCGTCGTATGTCGCCGATAATGACCTGGCGCTCGGCAAGATCATCGACTTGCTCTCGCATAGCAAATTTTGGCCGGAGATGGCCATCTTTATTACTGAGGATGACGCACAGAATGGGCACGACCATGTGGATGCTCATCGCAGTATCGTGCTGGTGGTCAGCCCCTTTTCACGCAGGGGTGTTTCCCACGTGCATACCAGCATGTTGAGTATTCTCAAAACCATCGAACACATTCTGGGCCTTCCACCCCTCAACCAATATGATGCTGCGGCCACGGACCTTTCTGATTGCTTCACAGATACCTCGGATGTTTCACCTTATGTGGCACTCCCCTCGGACACAGTAATTTTTGATCCTGCCAAAGCGCGCGACCCGCTTTACAGCCTGCTTAAAGGGAAGCCGCTTCCTCCTTCCGAGCCGCTCGATGACCCAGCGCGGATTCGTCGTGAGATGAACGGAGGACGGTAGGTTAGGGAAGCCGTGAAAGATAGTCAAAAGTCAAAAGGAGAGAGTCCGCGTGGCATGGCCATCTTGGATATGAATTCACAAAGGCAAGATGCCCGTGCCACTCCGGCGCCGAACCGGTCTTTGGCCCAAGGTAATGGAGGAGACATGGATGCGAAACCAGCCCGACCGTTTTTATTGCTCTTATGTTTGATGGGGGTTTCGTTGTGGTTGCCGGCAGAGGCGACTCCCGGAGTTACCAGCGAGAAAGCATCTGCCGAATCGGTTCACGTCAGCCTGAATGGCGCATGGAAGTTTTTCTATTTTCCCCGGGGCAAGTATCAAATTACCAGCCCGGACCAATTGAAGACCCATGGGTTAACGCCCATTGAAGCTTCCGTGCCGGGCGAGGCGGCCCTGGATTTGTCGCGCCAGGGAGTGCTGCCCCCGGACCTGTTCTTTGGCGAAAACCTTAGGAAACTGCAACCCTACGAACTTTATGAGTGGTGGTATCAACGTGAGTTCCCAACTCCCGCCGGCACGGCAGGGCGGCGGGTGGAACTTCGCTTTCACGCGGTGGACTGCCTCGCCACCTATTGGCTGAATGGCAAGAAACTGGGAGAAACGGCCGACGCGTTGGTGGAGCACTCCTTTGATGTTACGGGAATGTTGGAGGGCGCCGGGACAAACCTGCTGACGGTTCGGCTCAGCTCTCCCATTGTCGCAGCGGCCACGAAGCGGTATGACCCCGCCTATACGATCAATGCCGGAAAGACAAACCAGGAGGCGATTTGGATCCGCCGGCCTGCACACTCCTATGGTTGGGACATCATGCCTCGGGCAGTGACGGCGGGCATCTGGCGTCCGGTGGAACTTATCGTTCATGCGAAAGACGAAATCACTGATCTGTACATCAGCACCCTCTCTGTCGAGGCGGGACGTGCCCGGCTGGCCGTCTCGTACGAACTCTCGACGGACCTCGCGCTGGTTCCCCAACTCCGGCTGAGGGTGGAAAGCCACTGTGGCGAATCGACATTTACATTTACCCACAAAGTGGAGTTCACAGCGGGGCGGTTCGAGGTGGAGGTCGAGAACCCCAAGTTGTGGTGGCCACGCGGTTATGGTGACCCGAATCTGTACCACGTGAGAACTCAACTCTTGCAAGATGGAAAGGTCATCGCCTCCCGCGAGGACATCGTGGGAGTTCGCAAGCTCGAATTGATCCGGACCGAGACGACAAGCCAGGAAAAACCAGGTCAGTTTCTTTTCAAGGTCAATGGAGTACCGATCTTGATCAAGGGTTCCAACTGGGTGCCCGCGGATGCCTTTCACAGCCGCGACGCGTCGCGCTATGAAAAGATCCTCGCGTTATTCATCGATCTGAAGTGCAACTTTCTGCGAAGCTGGGGAGGAAACGTCTACGAGGACGACGCGTTCTTTGACATCTGCGACCGCAACGGGATCATGGTGTGGCAGGACTTCTCCATGGCCTGTGCGATTTATCCGCAAACGCCAGAGTTCCTGGAGGTCATGCGGAACGAAGCCATCTCGGTGGTGAGAAAGTTGCGGAACCACCCCTCACTCGCCCTCTGGTCCGGCGACAATGAGGTTGACCAATCTTACTATGGCGCGGGCCTGGACCCTGCGCACAACAAAATCACGCGCGAGATTCTGCCGCAAGTGGTTTTCCAGGCCGATCCTTATCGGCCTTATCTTCCCAGCTCTCCCTACATGTCGCCGGAAGTGATTGCCACTGGAAATCTCAGCCTCATGCCCGAGGACCATTTGTGGGGCCCGCGCGACTATTTCAAAAGTACTTACTACACCGAACATACGGCGCATTTTGTAAGTGAGATCGGTTATCACGGCTGCCCGAGCCTTTCCTCCATTAAACGTTTCATTGACCCGGAGCACGTCTGGCCCGCGACGGACAACCCGCAGTGGGTTCTTCACTCCACGGATTGGACGGGTAATCCCGGGCGGATCAAGTTGATGTTCAATCAGGTGCAGGAGCTTTTTGGCGCCGTGCCGCCCAACATCGAGGACTTCATCCTGACTTCGCAGATTTCGCAGGCCGAGGCGAAGAAATTTTTCGTGGAGATGACTCGCCTCAACAAATGGCGGAGCACCGGACTGATTTGGTGGAATGTCATGGATGGTTGGCCGCAGTTCTCCGACGCCATTGTCGACTATTACTTCAACAAAAAGCTTGCCTATTATTACATCCGGCGCGTCCAGGAGCCGGTCTGTGTCATGGTGGATGAGCCCCGGGACTGGCACTGCCCGGTCGTCGTTGGAGATGATTCGCGAGAAGATGCCACCGGCCACTACCGCGTCTGGGACGCCGATTCGGGCGAAACTTTGCTGGAAGGCGATTTCGCGGTGAGAGCGAATGAAAACCTGGAACTCGGCCAAATTCCGGTTTTTCACTCGGGCAAGCGGCTCTTCCTCATCGAATGGACATCGAACGGCAAGAAGTATGCGAACCATTACTTGCAAGGCGTGCCGCCCTATTCTTTCTCCCAATACAAAGTGTGGCTCACCGAAATCGCGGCGTTGGAAGAGAGTTTTGACATGACGAGCATCGGGAAATAGACCGCCGATGATGCGCTGTGGAAGGGGCACGCCGTGGCGTGCCCCTACTCAAAACGGGCAGGCATCAATTTCGTTCCCCGTTGGGGAGCACTAATTTCGGCAGCCTTGGCCGTAGACCGCCGCTACAAATAGACACGGCCGGCCTCCTCACGGTGTGACGACCACATACTCGTGGATTTCTCTCGGACGGAATTAAGCGCATGCCTCACACCTGAAGACTACGAAGGTAGGGCACGCTGGCTTTCATCAGCGGCAGGTTCATTTCAACAAAGTAATTCTTGATGCCGCCCGTTTTTGCCGCCATAAAAATCTTCTTCCAGTCGAGGGAATCCTGGCCCACGGCTGTTTCTTTCCTCGTTTTTGTGGACCACCCCTGCACGTGCATTGAAATGAAGCGACCTGGATACTTGGTAAAGTATTCGGCCGCGTCGTAACCTGCGCTAATCGTGGAAACCTGGAACTGGAATTTCACCAGCTTGGGATCAAGAAGCTTAAACAACACGTCATAAGTCCGCTGGCCGTCGACCTTCGTGAGCTCGAAGTCTTCATTGTGGAGACCTTGCTGAATGCCGGCCTTGGCGGCCTGTTCACCCATCTTGTTGTATTCGTCTGCTGCCTTCTTCACGTCATCCATCGTCGGATTCTTGGGCCCGTCAAGGCTTGGCACCATCATTTGCGTCAAGCCGACGTCTTTTGCCCAGGCAATGCTGGCCGCCTGATCTTTCCTCAGTTCGTCGATGCCGAAGTGTGAGCTGATGCACTTGACGCCCGCATCGGCCAGGATTTTCCGCAACTCGACCCCTTTGTATTTCGCGAGGCCGGAGAACCCGGAATCTGAGTAGCCAATAGGCGAGCACAGCTCGACCCTTTGAAATCCCGCTGCGGCAAGCATCTTGATGGTGCCGGGAAAGTCCTTGGCGATCATATCCCTTACCGGCCAAGTTTGACATCCAATCGGCATGCCGAGCGGATTGGCGCAAAGCTCCTGTACGGTTCCAGACAGGAACCCGGCCATGGCGGCACTGGTTGCCGCGTTTTTGAAGAACTCTCTCCTGGAAATTCTAGACATAATACCCTCCCTAAATATTTATTCGGCCCGAATCATGTTGGTCCAACCGGCGGCATTATCTCACGATTCGACGACAGCAAACAAACGCCACGCAAGTGGCTGGGTTTCCAATGCTGGGTTTCCAATTGACTTCCTGCCGCCTCCCGTGTATGTTTTTCATTGTCTTTGTATTGACTTCGAATCATTTCAGTCTCACCAACCAGCGGCTTCTTGGTTCGAGTTCAACACCGAATATGGGGGCAGCCGGGATTCTGCATCGTGAATTCCAAGGTGCAGCTCTCGCAGGCAGGGCGTTTGCTCGGATTGCCGGGATATTTCCGGCATTGAGCCTGCGGGACCTTGCTGGGGCAACTTTGGGTTGAACGGTCATAGCCGCTGAGGTTATTGAGCGGCAGGGGGATTTAGAGGGATGGGCCAAACTGAAGACACGGTGGAAGCCAGTCATGTCCTGACGATCGAAGACATTGCGAATCTCGCGCAGGAGGGCGACAAGCCTGCCGAAACCCTTATGAACGTCGTGGCCTTGATTGCGCGCCGGTTCCGGACCGAGGTTTGTTGCGTGTATTTGTTGGAGCCGGACCGGATCAACTTGGTGCTGGCGGCGACCCTGGGTCTCCGTCCTCAATGCATCGGCACTCTTCGTATGGCCACTCATGAAGGACTGGTGGGCCTGGTGGCGGAGATGTTGCGTCCCGTCGCGGTGGAAGAAGTGAAGAGCCATCCCCGCTTCAAGTACTTCAGCGAGGCGGGTGAAGACGCTTACCGGTCGTTCCTCGGCGTTCCCCTGATTGATCAAGGTCTGTTGCAAGGCGTTCTCACCGTTCAGAGAATAGTGCCCCGCGTCTTCCACGTGGAAGAGATTCACATGCTCACTGAGGCCGCCGCGCAGGTTGCTCCGGTGGTCAACGAGGCTCGAACTCTGGATCGCTTTATCGCTCCCGCCCAGGAGCGCCTTTGGTCGCTGGCGCGCAATCTCTGGTGGAGTTGGGACCATGACTCCGGCGGTTTGTTTCTCGACCTCGATCCGGTGCGTTGGCGGCAGTTCAATCACAACCCCATTTCCGTGCTCACCCCGCTCCCGCTTGCGGGGATTGAGCGCCGCGCCCGCGAACTGGTGCTGCATGGGCGAATCAACTACGCTTACCGCCGGCAGCGCGAATATCTGCATAAGGATCGGACTTGGGGCGCAAAGAACGCGGGAGTATTGAGGCCGCGGCCCGTCGCCTACTTTTCCGCTGAGTTCGGTTTGCATGAATCGATCCCCATCTATTCGGGCGGCTTGGGAGTTCTTGCCGGCGATCACATCAAGAGCGCTTCTGACCTCGACATTCCGCTGGTCGGAGTGGGGCTGTTTTACAGCCAGGGATACTTCCGCCAGCGGCTGGATTGGGACGGCTGGCAGCGGGAAGAGTACTTCGAAACCGACGTCAGCCAGTTGCCCATGGAAGCGGCCATTGGCAAGACCGGCGAACCGGTCACTGTGGAAATCGAAACCCGCAGTGGTTCCCTCCGCGCCAAGGTTTGGCGGCTCAAAGTCGGCCGGTGCGTCCTGCTCCTGCTTGACTCCAACGTGCCCGGCAATGCTCCCGAGGACAGGGAACTGACCTCCCGCTTGTATGGTGGAGACGGGCGCGTGCGCATTCGCCAGGAATTGCTCCTGGGGGTTGGGGGCTATCGGGCCCTGAAAGCCATGGGGATCACCCCGGGTGTTCTTCATCTGAATGAGGGGCACAGCGCCTTTGCCCTGCTCGAGGCCATCCGTGCCCGCATGGAAGATGAGGGCCTGACATTTGAACAAACCCTGCCGCTCGTTTGCCGGGAAGTGGTTTTCACCACGCATACTCCCGTGCCGGCAGGCCACGATCGCTTCAACGCCGGATTGGTGGAAGAGCACCTGGGCCCGCTGCGCGATCGTCTGGGACTCTCGCTCGATCGCCTGATGCAGATTGGACGGGAAAATCCCTCCAATGCGAATGAAGATTTCTGTTTGACCGTGCTGGGCCTGAGGATCTCCCGTCGCGCCAATGCCGTTTCGTCGCTCCACGGTCGCGTGACCCGCGCCATGTGGAAAGGCCTGTTTCCCGGCGAATCGGAAGACACCGTCCCCATCGGCCACATCACCAATGGTGTGCACGTCCCCACCTGGCTGGCCCCGCAGATGTTCCGCCTGTACGACCGTCACCTCGGGACGGGATGGCACGAGCACAGCAGCGAGCCGCGCATCTGGGAAGGGATCGAAAACGTCGATGACGGGGAGCTGTGGGAAACGCATCTCAGCCTGAAGCAGCGGCTTTTGGAATTTGTTCGTACCCGCGCCAGCGAGCAGGCGGAGCACCGGGGCGAACCGCTCGAAATGCGGCAACGCCTTGGTCGCATTCTGAGTCCGGACGCCCTGACCATCGGATTTGCCCGCCGCTTTGCCACCTATAAGCGCGCCAACCTGATCCTGACCGATATACAAATGCTGGCCTCCCTCGCCAACGATCCCAAACGGCCCGTGCAGTTTGTATTCGCCGGGAAAGCCCATCCGCACGACGAACCTGGCAAGCGTATGCTCCAACAAGTCGCGCAGCTCATGCGCGACCCGAAGTTTGCCGACCGATTCGTTTTCGTCGAGGACTACGACATCAATGTGGGACGACACCTTGTGCAGGGCGTCGACGTGTGGCTGAATAACCCCCGACGGCCGCTGGAGGCGTCCGGGACCAGCGGACAAAAAGTCGTTTTGAACGGCGGCCTCAATCTCTCCGTTTTGGATGGCTGGTGGGCGGAGGCTTATGACGGCTTGAACGGCTTCGCCATCGGCACGGGCAGGACCCATACCAACATGAGTTTGCACGATGCGCGGGACAGCGAGGACCTGTACCGCGTGCTGAAGGAAGAAGTCATCCCACTTTACTACCAGCGCGACCGCGACGGCTTGCCGCACGGCTGGATCAAACGTATGAAGCGCACCATCCGCACCCTCGGATGGCGATTCAATGCCGACCGGATGGTGATGGACTACACGCTCCAGTGTTACGTGCCGGCGGTGGGCGGAACTTCCGGAGACATGAGCATCACGCACTGAGGGGTTTAAGTGTAGCGGCGGGTTTATCCCGCCATTTTCCTTTGCGCCGCCATTTAGATTTAGGCGTCGCGGCGGGTTTATCCCGCCATTTAACCTTGCTGTAGAGGTGGCGTTGCTCCGCCAAAGCAAGTCAAAAGGCAAAATGCAAAAGTCAAAGGGGCGGGCGCGGTGCCGCGCCTCCCCTGACGCTCGCCAATTGTCTCATGGATCAGCATTCGGCCTTCATCCTTTCTCCTTCATCCTTCATACTTCAACTTGCTGTTTCCCGACTGCTTTCTCCCGTTTTCCGTCTACCGTTTTCTGTCTGCTGTCTCAAGCATCTCCTTTCTTTTCATAAATATAATGGAAGGCCGCCTCTATGTTTTTTGTTTTCATCAACATAATGGAAAGCCCAATTTCGGACATTTTTCCTCCATTTGTTTTCAATAACATAATGGAGGTTCCCTTCATTTCCCCCCCCCCGCGTTTTTCTACCCTGGCCACGAAGGAATGATATAACTGATTTAATTTCAATGACTTGAAATATTGTGCCCGTCACCCTGGATTTTGCTAACTGCCTTTATTATCATGTACATAATGGAAAGGCGCACGTTTTTCGAGGGTCTTCACCTCGCACCCAGAGTAAACTTCGTGCCCCAAATCCCGATTCCCGAATCCCATGTTTCGTATCGCGAATCCCAAGTCTTTCGCTCGCGCCGCGGCGGGATTCCGCCGCTCGGCTGCGCACCATTGCCTACGCCTCCTCGCCACATTTTTAGCCTACCAGATTATTACTGAGTTGTCAAGTCAAAAGATAGTTATGTTTGGCGCTTGGGGAGCAGCAGGTTATCCGTCGGCTGACGGACAAGATGGCGGATTTCTGATTAGAAGATAAGAGCGAGTCATCTTTCGCCGCCCCTACTTCCACCAGCCTTGTCCTATTGGTGAATGATGGAGCACGACACTGCTCTATTGAGGCTCGTTTTGAGTCCAAGGATGGAGGCGAGGCAGGAATCGCCTGACGGCCTGTTTGTAACGCAGGTAAGGCTCTCCGAAACGTGTCACTAGTTTGGGTTCTTCGAGAACGGGGATGTAAACCATGTTGATCAGTACAAACAAGCCCGCCCACTCCGCGAGCGGCAAGGAGCGGAAGATGCACGCTTCTGCGAGGAGTACAAAGATTACCCCGCTGATCATCGGATTTCGAACGAATCGATACGGGCCCTCGGCGACGAAGTGGCGGGGCGGGTCCCACGGTGCGAGCGTGCGTGCCCTCGTGACCAAAAGTAGAAGAGGGAAGCTGCGAACAGCACAACGCCGACAGCGAGTACAGCCAGTCCACACAGGACAACCGCCATGCTCGCCAGATCGTGAGGGCGGATGAAAGTTATATGGTTTCTCCGTGCTATCCACACCGGCAACGCAACCGCGACCACTCCGGGCAAGGCTAGGATCGAAACGAGTTGACGAAACAACATCAACATGGAGGTTTCTCGGGATTTCAGTCTATACCTGAATTTCCGTTTTTTTTTGGACCTCGGGCTTGCCCATCATTCTCTCTGCCGGCGCCTGCTTTGAGCTGTCGGCTGCCAGCTATCAGTTATGGGCCATCAGCTTTCGACACTTATCCACCCTTCTAGAATTGTTTTGCCAGCGATAGGAAGAATTTACGTTAACACCTATTGACACGCGTATGGCGCGAGGACTTATTCTAGCTCGCTTTCAAGATGAGACTAAAAATGATACAATCGCGGCATGTCAAGACCACGACACATCGATTGGAAACTCGTCTCGAAAGCGCGAGCCGTCGTTGCCGAAACCACCG
>JBEKLF010000114.1:0-25845 GCA_050010335.1 Terriglobia bacterium | reverse complement strand
CAATCTCTTCGACGCCCACCAAACTTCTTTCAATCGCCCAACCCACCAAACTACAAGCCCTTGCCCTCCATCGTCCTCCAAGGCCTGCTACCCGCTCTGCTCCCCTATCGACGGATTGGGGTGCAGCGCTTCGGGTGCTTTGTCCGCCACGGCGACGTCCCAGCGGCTGACGAACATTGAACCCACGGAGCCGACGTCGGGATTCAGTCCGGCCGTGATACGCCGCTCGATGCCGCGCAGGTACGCCTCGGCGGCCGCGACATACTGCGCGCGGGAAAACAGAAGTGTCACGTTAATCGGAACTCCCGCGAAGATCGCCTCTTCAATAGCGGGGAGGCCGTCCGCGGTACCCGGAATTTTGATGAAGAGATTCGGCCGTTCGGCGCGGGCATGAAGAGCCTTGGCCGCGGCGAGGGTATCCAACGAGTCGTGGGCCAGCAGGGGCGAGACCTCCAAGGAAACCCAGCCGTCGACACTGTTCGTCAGGTCGTGGATTGGCCGGAAGAGATCGGCGGCCTGCCGGAGGTCCTCCAGCGCCAGCTCGAAGAACAGCGCCTCGCCCGACTTGCCTTCCTGCACTTTCTGGCGGATGCCGTCGTCGTAGTCCTGACTGTTCTTGATGGCGTGATCGAAGATCGTGGGGTTCGAGGTGAGTCCCGTGACCGAGAACTCCTGGATGAAGCGGCGCAGCGTGCCACTGGTCAGCAGGCCTCGAGTGATGTTGTCGAGCCAGAGGCTCTGGCCGATTTCGTGCAGCTTTTGGGTCGCTTTCATCATTTCCCTCCCGGGTAGAACAGTGCGGCGTTGGTATGGCCGGCCATGTACGGCTGCGATTAGGGCGGGCCGAAACACGGCCGCGGCAGTCTCATCCTCCGGATGACTCTTTCGGTCTGGGGTTGTGCCAAGAGCCGCCGGAAGCCATGATCGCGTCAGCCTCTTTCGGCCCCCAGCTACCGCGCCGGTAGGGGCGAACCCGGCGGTGGGTCTTTAGGACTGGATCGACCACCGCCCAAGCGGCCTCAACCGCATCTTCCCGGGTGAAGAGCGCTCCATCGCCGTTCATGGCGTCGCCCAAAAGCCGCTCGTAGGGAGATTCCTCTGCCGGGGTCTCTTCCAGCAGGTAGAGCTCGCGCTGGTCGCCGACAAACTCCTTCCCGGCGAGTTTGACGCGAGCGGCAATGGCGATGGCCGCGCTGGGGGAGAGTCGGAAGCGCAAGTAGTTGGCCCGGCCGGTCGCCGGCGCGGAGTCGGCGAAAAGCCGCTGCGGCGGCGGCTTCAGCTCCACCAGGACCTCGGTCGCGGTGTCAGCCAGATATTTACCGGACCGCAGGTACCACGGCACGCCCTCCCAGCGCCACGAATCAATGAAAAGCCGGAGGGCGCAGAAAGTCTCGACGTCGGAGTTCTTCGCCACGTCTGGCTCCTTTCGGTAGCCAGCGTACTGGCCGCGCACAACGTCGTCGGGCTTGAGAGGGCGCATGGCTTCGAAGACCCTGGCTTTCTCGGTCTGCACGGCTCCAAAATCCCGGTCGGCCGGCGGCTCCATGGCCAGTAGCGCGACGACCTGGAAGAGGTGGTTCTGAATCACGTCGCGTAGACAGCCGGCGGTTTCGTAAAACGCCCCGCGGTCCTCCACCCCGAAATCCTCGGACAGGGTTATCTGGACGCTGGCCACGTAGTTACGGTTCCAGATGGGCTCCAGGAAGGAATTGGCGAAGCGGAAATAGAGGATGTTCATGATCGCCTCCTTCCCGAGGAAGTGATCGATGCGGAAGATCGAGTCTTCCGGGAACTCCGTTCGCGCCACGTGGTTGAGCTCCCGGGCAGAGGCCAGGTCGCGTCCGAACGGCTTTTCCACAATGACGCGGGCGTGCTGGGCCAAGTTCGCGGCGCCCAGCCCTTTGATGACCGTCTCGAACATCGAGGGTGGGATGGCCAGGTAGTGCGCGGGCCGTCGGGCGCTTCCCAGTTCCTTCTTGATTGCGGCAAAGGTGCCCGGGTCGCGATAATCCCCGCTCACGTACCGGAGCAGGGAGATAAGATAATGGAAGGCACGCTGGTTATCGATCCCGCCGGCCCGCTTCAAGCTGTCGGCCACGCGTTTCTGCAGACGGTCCAGACTCCACTTCGGGAACGCGACGCCGATGACCGGAACCTTGAGGTCACCACGTTTCGCCATCGCATAGAGCGCCGGGAAGATCATCTTGTGGGCGAGATCACCCGTCACACCGAAAAGCACCAGCGCGTCTGAACGGGAGGCGGCCATCAGGCGCCTGCCTTCTTAGTGGCGTCCTTTTCCTCATGGCCGCCAAATTGGTAACGAAGGGCCGACAACAACTTGTCGGCAAAGTCCTCCTGGCCGCGCGAACTGAAGCGTGCATAGAGCGCGGCACTGAGGACGGGGACCGGAACCGCCTCGTCGAGGGCCGCCGCGATCGTCCAGCGCCCCTCCCCCGAATCCGACACCCGGCCGGCGAACTTCGCCAAGTCCGGGCTATCGAGCAGCGCCGTGGCGGCCAAGTCCAGGAGCCACGAGGCAATGACGCTGCCGCGGCGCCAGACCTCGGCGATATCGGCCAGATTCAGGTCGTACGGGTAATACTCGGGGTTGCGCAACGGCGTGGTTTCGGCATCCACGGTGGGTTGCTGCCTGCCGGCGTTGGCGTGGCGAAGGATGTTCAACCCCTCCGCGTAAGAGGCCATGATGCCGTATTCGATACCGTTGTGAACCATCTTGACGAAGTGGCCCGCGCCGCTCGCGCCGCAGTGCAAGTAGCCGTGTTCGGCGCTGCCGCCTACCTTCTCCCGGCCGGGCGTGCGTGGCGCCGCCCCGATACTGGGGGCCAGGGCGGCGAAAATGGGATCAATGCGCCGGACGACAGTTTCATCACCGCCGATCATCAGGCAGTAGCCGCGCTCTGCCCCCCAGACCCCGCCGCTGGTCCCCACGTCCACATAATGGATGCCCTTTGGCTTTAATTCGGCGGCGCGGCGGATGTCATCGTGGTAATAGGAGTTGCCGCCGTCGATGACCACATCTTCAGGTTCGAGGAATGGAATGAGGCTCTTCAGCGTCGGATCGACCGCGGCGGCCGGGACCATCATCCAGACGGTGCGGGGCGATTTCAGCTTCTTCGCGAAGTCTTCGAGCGACGTTGTTCCGACCACTCCGTCTTTGGCGAGCGCCTGTGCGGCTTCCGGATGGAGGTCGTAAACGACGCACTGGTGGCCGGCCCGCAGAAGCCGCCGCACCATGTTGGTTCCCATCCGGCCCAGTCCGATCATGCCCAATTCCATGTGGTTTTCCTCTCTCTCGTCAAAACGTCCAAAATGAAACCTTCATGGCCCAACTTTCTGGTTCTCCAGCGCCTGGACTTTAGCCAAGCGGCGCTCGTGGCGCAGAGCGCCGCTGAAGTGAGCGGCAAGAAAGGTTTCGATCAGTTCCCAGGCGAGCGCCGGCCCAATCACCCGCTCACCCAAACAAAAGACGTTCATATTGTCATCCTCGACGCCCTGGTGGGCAGAGAACACATCATGGATAAGCCCGGCACGCACCCCGGCAACTTTATTCGCGGCGACGGATGCTCCGACACCGCTGCCGCAGATGGCCACTCCACGGTCCACTTTTCCCGCGGCAACGGCCTTGGCGAGAGGGATGACAAAATCGGGGTAGTCATCACCAGGGTTCAGTTCGTGTGCGCCGAAGTCCACGACCTCGTACCCCGAGCCGCGCAGCGACTCCGCCAACTCCTCTTTCAAGGCAAACCCACCATGGTCCGCGGCGATTCCCACACGCATCATGATTTCTCCCTGGCATGACGAAGCAGGTTATGGGTTTGCTTCGAGACATTTTCCACGGTGAACCCATGGTGCTGCATCACGACTGGCCCGGGCGCTGATGCCCCGTAGGTGTCCACTCCGATCACGGCGATCTGGGGACCGACATAGGATTTCCAGCCGAGGGACGCGCCGGCCTCGATGACCAGCAGGGGCACGCCCGGAGGCAAAACCTTGTCCCGATACCGGTCCGGCTGCATCGAGAAGATGTTGGTGCTCGGCACACTCACCACCCTTGCCTGGACGCCCTCGCTCGCCAATCGATCACGGCCCTCCAGCGCCAGATGCACCTCAGAGCCGGTCGCGACCAGAATAACGTCGGGGCGCGTATCCGGCGGAGAGTCCGCCAGGATATAGCCACCCAGCGGCACTCCCGCGGGAATGCCCGGGTAGCGAGCCAAGTCGAGCACGGGGAGTCCCTGGCGTGTCAACACCAGAGCTACCGGCCCTTCCTTTCGCTCAATGGCCATTCGCCAGGCGGCCACCGTCTCGTTGGCATCCGCTGGGCGAATGACCACCATGCCGGGGATCGATCGCAATCCCACCAGTTGTTCGACAGGCTGATGGGTGGGGCCGTCTTCTCCCATGGCGATGCTGTCGTGGGTGAAGACATAGATCACCGGCAGGCCGGTCATGGCCGCCAGGCGCATGGGAGGACGCATGTAGTCGCTGAAGATCAGGAAGGTCCCTCCGTAAGGGATGAGGCCACGGTGCAACGCCATGCCGTTCAGGATGGCGCCCATGGCATGCTCCCTGATGCCGAAGTGCATGTTGCGCCCCGCCCAGCTCTCTGGCTCGAAGCTCCCGGCCCCGCCTATGCTCGTGTGCGTGCTGGGATCAAGATCGGCCGAGCCTCCCATCATTTCAGGCAGATGAGAAGCCAGAACCGCGATCGTCTTTCCCGACGCGATGCGGGTTGCCATGGGGCCGTCCGACGGGGTAAAGGTTGGAAGATTGCCGTCCCAACCCTTGGGAAGCCGCCGGTGTATGACCCGCTGGAACTCCGCCGCCAAGTCAGGGTGTTCCTTGGCAAAAGCCTCAAAACGTAACTCCCATTCCGCCTGTGCGTTGCCTCCCCGCCCGATTGCCTTGCGGAAATGCTCCAAGGCCTCCTCGGGAATAAGGAAGGCAGGTTCCACCGGCCATCCCAGCGCCTCTTTGGTCAAGCGGACCTCTTCCACACCAAGCGGTTCCCCGTGGGCCGCCGCGGTGTCCTGCTTGTGGGGACTGCCATAGCCGATGTGGGTGCGAACTTGAATCAAGGATGGCCGGCCCGTCTCTTCCCGGGCAGCCTTCAGCGCGGAGGCGACGGCGTCGATGTCGTTGCCCTGTTCGATTTGCTGGACGTGCCAGCCGAAGGCGGCGAAACGGGCCATGCGGTCTTCGGTAAAGGCCAGCTCCGTATTACCTTCGATCGTGATGTGGTTATTGGCATAGAGAACGATGAGTTTTCCCAGCCGCAGGTGACCCGCGTCGGATCCGGCCTCGGACGAGATCCCTTCCTCTAAGTCGCCATCGCTGACCAGAACGTAGGTGTAGTGGTCCACGATCGTGTGCCCCGGCCGATTGAAGCGTGCCGCCATGGCCACTTCGGCGATAGCCATGCCGACGGCGTTGGCCAGTCCCTGCCCCAAGGGACCGGTGGTAGCTTCGACACCGGCAGTCTTGCCGTATTCCGGATGTCCTGGTGTACGACTTCCCCATTGGCGGAATCTCTCCAGCTCTTCCAGCGGCAAGTCGAAACCCGTGACATGAAGCAGCGCGTACAAAAGCGCACATCCATGGCCGGCCGAGAGAACGAAGCGGTCGCGGTCGGGCCAAAGGGGATCCCGCGGGTTGAACTTCAGCGAACGATCCCAGAGTGCGTAAGCCATGGCCGCCGAGCCCAGGGGCAGCCCGGGATGGCCGGAGTTGGCCTTCTGCACGATGTCCACGGCCAGGAAACGGAGCGTGTTGATACACAACTCATCCAATGCGGGCGGAGCGAGGGTCGTCGAAAGGGTCATCGAATGTGCCATGGTTGCGCTGTGCCTCCTCTTGTTGTGATGGAAAATAGTCCGCCGAAGAACGAACACTCGTGCGGAACATTCATGCTGGCCAATCGACTAGGGTTTCAGTTTTTGCCCCTGGCACCCGCTGTGCTGGCATTGGCAGGTTAATTCCAACATGCCTTCCGCATCGGCACAGCTTTCGCTGCAGTGTTTTTTCCCGTCCGCGGGTATACAGTTGCAAGCGGGATGTGCGCATTTAGACGTCGAATTCATGAGAGCTCCTTTTGTCGAACGTGCCCATCTCTCCACAAGAAACTGTAGCGTGGAGAAGCCGGGTCATCGCGTTGAGCGAGTATCCGTAGTCCGCTCGGCAACACATTTATCCTCGCCCACTACGCAGCATTGCATCAGTGGAAACAACAATCTGGTCCGTTTTGCTCATCATGGGCAGATATTGGGAAGTTAAGCCGAATGGTCAACTTCGATGCGGTCGTGCCTGCACGGAAGAAAATCGAACAGTGTTTCAGCAAAGGCGCGTACAGCGACGGCGGTCATCCCTCGCAAGTTAACCGTTGTGCTACCTCCGTATTCGCTTCAATTTGCTGGTCAAAGGGCAGTATGTGCAGAGGGAGGTCGAAACCGAGGGTCACGATGACGTCTCCTTGAGTTTCCGGTAGCGCCGAATCAGAGTGTTGGTTGAACTATCGTGCTGGAGTTGCGACTCTTTCTGGCTCTCGAGTTCGGGGATGATGCGCTGGGCAAGCACCTTCCCCAGCTCGACTCCCCACTGATCGAACGAATCAATCTGCCAGATGGCGCCCTGAGTGAAAACGCTGTGTTCATACAGTGCGACAAGTTTCCCCAGCGCCGTCGGGGTCAAGCGCTCCAGCAGGATCGTGTTGGACGGGCGGTTGCCCTCAAAGGTGCGGTGGGGGACGAGCCACGGCGGCGTGCCTTCGGCCCGGACTTCCTGCGCCGTTTTCCCAAAAGCCATCGCCTCTGCCTGGGCAAAAACATTGGCAAGCAATATGTCGTGGTGCCGGCCCAGCGGGTTCAGCGACTGGGCAAACGCGATGAAGTCACAGGGGATGAGCTTGGTCCCCTGATGGATCAGTTGGTAGAAGGAATGCTGGCCATTGGTGCCCGGCTCCCCCCAGTAGATCGGCCCGGTCTGGTAGTCGACCGCCGTTCCATCCAGCGTGACGTGTTTGCCGTTGCTCTCCATTGTCAATTGCTGGAGGTAAGCGGGGAAGCGCTTCAGGTACTGTTCATAGGGCAAAACCGCGACGGTCTGCGTGCCGAAAAAGTTGTTGTAATAGACGCCCAGGAGTCCCATGAGCACCGGCAGGTTGCGCTCGAAAGGGGCCGTGCGGAAATGCTCGTCCATCTGATGAAAGCCGTCGAGCATGGCGCGGAAATGTTCGGGGCCGATGGCGATCATCGTCGAGAGCCCGATCGCCGCGTCCATCGAGTAGCGCCCGCCGACCCAGTCCCAGAACTCAAACATGTTGCGGGTGTCAATGCCGAACTTCGCCACCCCCTCGGCGTTGGTCGAGACCGCCACGAAATGCTTGGCAATGGCGGCATCTTGTTTCAACGTCGCGAGGGCCCAGGCTCGCGCCGTGTGCGCGTTGGTCATCGTCTCCAGAGTCGTAAAAGTCTTCGATGAAATAATGAAAAGCGTCTCCTCGGCATCGAGGTCGTGCGTGGCCTCGGCGAAGTCGGTGCCATCAATGTTGGATACAAACCGGAAGGTCAGGTTGCGTTGACTATAGTGTCGCAAGGCTTCGTACGCCATTACCGGCCCCAGGTCAGACCCGCCAATGCCGACATTGACGACGTTGCGGATCGGCTTGCCGGTGTGGCCCTTCCACTCGCCGCTGCGCACCCGGTGGGCGAAGTCGGCCATCTTATCGAGAACGGCATGCACCTGGGGCACCACGTTCTCTCCATCCACGACGATGGATTGCCCTTGGGGGGCGCGCAGGGCCACGTGCAGGACCGCCCGATTCTCGGTGACGTTGATCTTCTCCCCCCGAAACATGGCATCGGTTCGGGAACGCAGGCCAGATTCCTCCGCCAGTTGCAGGAGAAGCCTCACCGTCTCGTCGGTGATGCGGTTCTTGGAGTAATCCAAGTAGATGCCAACGGCCTCGGCGGTCATCCGCTCACCGCGATTAGGATCTTCCGCGAATAGCTTCCGAAGATGCAACTCCCGGACCTTCGGATAATGGGCTTCGAGAGCCTTCCATGCTGTGCGATGATTGAGCGGCGCGATGATTGCTGTCATATTCGTTACACCTTTGCATTCGACGGATCGGCGACTCCTCCCGGCGCCAAGAGTTCCGGCACGTCAAGGCGTGCGACTCCAATCCGATTGTCTGCCATTCCGTAATATACGTCGAAGCGATCCGGCGAGCCAAGATCGTCGCGTCGGTCGATGCCGGTGGGGAACACAACGTTATCGACGATCCCGCGGCGTTCTTTCGGCAGCTTCGGCGTCAACACCGGTTCCGCTGAGCGATATAGGACCGCGCGTGGATGCTCCTTCGAAAGCACCATCAGTCCGGCCGAGTAACACAATGGATGTCCGTCCTTGCCGGGGTCCACAATTTCGCTGACGCCGTGGTAAATGATCAGCCAGCCGTGCCTGGTAAGAACGGGCGGAGTACCGCCTCCGATTTTGAGCCGCTCCCAGGGTGACACCGGAGTCGCCAGCCGGTGAAGAGAGGTAAACCGGCCGAGGAAATTGGGTTCATGGCCTTTCGAGACTGCTGGGCAGTAGGAAATCCAGATGCTTTCCCGATCGAGATCCACCTCACGGGATGCGGGATGGCAGGCGGTTTCCTCCGGACGAGTGCCAGGAAAAAGCGGCCGGTGGAGCATGGCCAGTTCCGGCTTACCGGATGGATTAGGGATGGCAACGGGAAAAAGACTGGCATCTTTGTCATCAACGTTGCCCAACGCGATGGCGTGATACGGGGAAAAGGTCGCGAGCCCCACACGCTGCCAGTGGAAGAGGTCCTCCGACAGGGCCAGGGCAATCCGCGGGCCCAGGGGCGAAAATGCCGTGTAAGTCATTGCGTAGCGATGGAGCGGCTCTACATAAGTAATTCGGGGATCCTCACAGCCACCGCTTCCATCGGGCCGCCGCTCATAATCGGCTTCAGGCTCCAGGGCGATGCCGAGCCGCTCGACACCGGCCGGATCGCCGGCTTCATTGAACCGCACGCGGGCAATGCCGATGCGCGAGTAATTGCCCTGCCCGACCAGACGTGGGAAGAGGTAGAGCTGACCATCCGGGCCACGAGCGGCAGCCGGATTCAGGACGCCGCCGATTTCCTGGATATTACCCGGCTCGGGCTCCATGATCAGCCCCAGGCGCTGCAACTTAAATCCACTCATCAAGAAACCTCACAAGGTCACGCTTGGTGATCGCCATTTAAACAAGCGATGATTGCTTCGGTAACCCGTTTAGTCTCATGAGGACCTTGCACGGGAATAGAAACGACACCTACTTCTTCCGCGGGATAATCGTTCCCTCCCACGAACAAGGCATCACCGATATAGATCATCTCTTTCAATGAAATACCCAGGAGATCGCGTAGCTTTCTGATGCCATAGGCTTTATCTATGCCAGGTTTGGTGATATCGATTGATGTCGCCCCTCCCATGCGGACAGAAAACTCGGGAATCAACGTGTCCAGGATGGCTTTGATCTTCTTCCGCTTGGTGAAATCAGGGTCCCATTTGCTTTTTTCTTCCAAGGGGGCCTGCTGACCTAATGCGGAAAATGTTATCTGGCTTCTCCTGTCTTCAATGACCTCTCCCCAGACCTTTTCGACCTTGAAGCCCGCTACCCCGAGCGCCTTCTCTATTGAACTGAGGATCCTCTTTTTTTCATCCGCGGTGAAATCTTCTTCATAGAGCTTTTTCCAATCCCCGGAGTATTGGAAGAACTTTGTCCCACATGTAGGAAGAATGGAGAGGTTCGCCAGCCGTTCATCATGGGGAAGATTGGGGAGCAGTTGTTTTTCAAATTGTGGCCAGTCACCCCCGGAAATCACCGCCACCTTGATGACACCGAGAAGGTCATGCAACAGTGCCGCCATCTCAGCATCCAGAGACGACTTGCTTTCGGCAAGAGTGCCGTCCAGATCATAAACAATGAGCCTTTTCACTGTCCTTCCACCTCTGCAGTCTTCGAATCTCGGCTTGAGTTTAGCCCCTGCCGACCATCACTATGTTGCCCGGACGTAAACTATTCCGGTAGCGCAATTTCCAACAAGGTCACAGCTTTGCCCGGCCGGAAAACACACGCCCCAACCGCGGCTGGCAAGAGCCACACATCGCCTTTTCCAACAGCAAACGTGTCGCCGCCGTGCTCCACCTGCCCCGTTCCCCCGATGCATACCAGCACGCGCGGCGCACCGGCGGCGCCGACCGTAAACGGCGATTGTCCGCACAGGCGCCACAACCGGAAGTATTCACAATTAAAGAGACTTTCTCGCCCCACCGGCGTCGTAGTCTCCACCACGGGCGCCACCACACCAGCCGCACCCTCTGTAAAATCAATGCAGGCCAGCGCCTGGTCCACTTGGAGGTCTCGCGGCTGGCCGGTGTTGGCATCAACATGGCCCCAGTCGTAAAGGCGAAACGTTACGTCGCTATTCTGTTGAACCTCGAACACAACGACGTCACCGCCCAAAGCATGGACCGTCCCCGCCGGTATGAAGACGCCGTCGCCCGGCTTCGGAGTGAAACCAACAAGGTGATCCTTCACCCCGCCGTTCGTGAGCGCCCGCCGCAGACTGTCTGCCGTGGTGCCTGGCTTCAGGCCCGCATAGATGCGGCTCTCTGTCCCCGCCTCCAGCACCACCCATGCTTCGGTCTTCCCGGTTTCACCCGCAGGCAGCAGCTCCGGGTGGGCGTCCGAGGGATGCACTTGTACCGAGACCATTTTACGTGCATCAAGGAACTTCAGCAGCAGAGGGAATCGGCGGAACCGCTGGGCCTGCTTTCCCAGCAATTGCTCCGGGAACTGCTCCAGGACTTGACCGATGGTCCACCCTCTGAGCGGCCCATTGGAAACGCGGCTCTGATGGACGTCGCGGTCGCTGAGGATCCACGCTTCGCCGATCGGGCCGTCACCCGGCAACGGCACGTTGAACAGATTGCCCAAACGCCGTCCGCCCCAGAGCCGGTATTCAAAGATCGGTGGTAAACGCAGGGGATATCGAAGTTCCTGACTCATAATATGTCTCTTTGCTCTCCTCCATCGCCGGCCGGCCCTTGTCGCCGGTGACCAACGTTACGGCGGTGTCTCCGAACCCTGGCTCATTCATTGGGGGTTGCTCCGCTTCCAATTCCAGATTTCCGGCAGGTCTTGGCCGTCCTCTTCGATGTATTCTATGTGCTTGATGAGCTTGCCCTGCACAATCTGCTTCAGCTAGACCAAGGAATCGGACAAAGGCAACGGGGCGGTTGTTCTTTTCACGAGCGCGTCGTATGTTGGTCTCTCGTCGACCCCTTCAATCTCCTTGTCGATGGTAGTTGAGAGGGTTCGCGGTCTTCGCCGGATGTTCAACTGTCAATCCGTCCAAACGAGGCGCGCCGGTTGTCAGAGCCTTGCCACGTTTCTTCAGGAAGGCTTGGCAAACCGCTCGTCCTGGCTGAGCGTTTCGAGTAGTTTTTTCATATCGTCGGCGTGCTCTTCCTCCTTAGCCATGATCTGCTCCATCGCGATGCGGGTGGTAGGATCATCATTACCAAGATAGCGGATGATCTCGGTGTAGGACTCGACCGCGATTCGCTCCGCGACAAGGTCCTCCCGAACCATGTCCAGAAGTGATTTGCCTTCGACGTACTGTGAATGACTGCGACTTGCCAGCCCTTCGGGATTGAAGTTCGGCTCGCCGCCCAATTGGGTGATCCGCTCAGCGGCAATATCCGCGTGCGTTTGCTCCTCGTTCGCGTGCTCAAGGAACTCCTGGGCCACGGGATCGGCATTAATGCCGGCGGCCATGTAGTAGTGGCGTTTATAACGCAGCACACAGACAATTTCCGTCGCCAAGACCTCATTCAGAATGCGGACAACCGTTTCCCGGTCCGCCTTGTAGCCGTCCGTGACCGCACCCATTTCCATGTGCTCACGGGCGCGTCGGCGGAGTTCCTGAATGTCGGTCACGAATGGGCGATGTTCTTCCTTAACTTGAACAGGTTTCGTTGTCATGGTTTTTTTCCCTTCTTTGAATGCAAGTTTAGTAGCCAGTAAACTCTTTCGTGCCAATGTCGTCATCATTGACTCCCATCTTCCTGACTATCGTGCGGGGGGCCTTCACCATCTCTGGCGGCCCCGCCATATAAAAGATGGGCATAAGGGCATCCTTCAGATACCGCAAAAGCAATTCTTTGTCGATCGGGGCCAGTTTCGCCGTCCCAGGACTGATGCGACCTCGCCATTTCCTTCATGCTGGCGACGAGCTTATAGTTCGGATTCTCTGTTTCCAGAGCCTCTAGTTCATCGAGAAATCGAGCGTCCTCCGGCGGGCGGTTCGAGTAGAAAAGGAAGATTCGGTGAGGAAGCTTCTCCTTCGCCGCTCGGAACACAATGCTTAGGCTGCCGGATGGCCCTTCGATCTTTACGGCGGAACCATGCGGCATCGCGTTTAATACTCGCTTGAACGCCGTATTGCGCATACGTGTTGCCACCATCAGGGTTTCTTCGTGGGGAGCGCTCGCGATGGAAAACGTCCGCGTATTTCCTTCGGCATCCGTCTCCGCAGGTTTAAGCAAAGTCATGTCGAGAAACTGGCCCGCCTTGAATGTCCAGTTCGATGGCTTTTCAGAGCGGAATGCGGTCGTGAGTTCCGCGACTTCAGCTCTGCTCACGAGTTTGGACAGATAAGGCAAGCGGCCCACTCCTGAAATTTTTGATCAACCAGCCCGCGCATTTATACGCCCCGGTGATTTGCTAATCAGGTCAATAGTGCTCATGCATGTGGTCAACATTGCTCAAAAAGATGGGAAGCCTCGGTTTAAAGCCAAATGAGCGGGTTGTCCTTCGCCAAAACCGGATAATGTTGCATTCGCTGCTAATAAAAAATAGCCGCCCAAAGACCGTAGTCTCGGCCCATCGCTCTGTGCCTCGGTATCTGCTCCGTGATGTCATTGGGCTGGTCGAGCCTTTGCACCGACGAGTGCCTGCCTTACGCGAGGCATCTTGCAGTTTTCCATAAATGGGAACGGCAGGCCCAACCTGCCATCGCATGGCGGGCGAAACGAGAAGACGGAGCAGCTGACCAAGCAGCGCAACATGACGTCTAGGGTGAGGGCCGACACTGCAATAATTCAATTGTTTTCAGCCGGATGGGGTTTTGGTGAAGGAGCCCTTATCTATGACGTTTGGAGAGACATTAATCATGGTCTGGCGACAGACGCTTGCCGATGGCCAGGAAGAAGTTAATCTGGGACAGGATTCTTATCCGGTTACAGTATTTCGCGCCAAGAAAATCCGGAGCGTAGAGTTCAGTTACGGTGAGCGGGTTGGATTCTGACGACCCACGGTGTCGTATGGCAAAGTCGACTGTTGCCAGTTTGATGCAGTTTTGGGGAACAAAACTTCCCTTGCGTGGGTCGTCTAATACGGCTTTGGCGGCTTGATGTGGCACTCTTCGAGTATCAGGATTGCTTTCGGTAGAAAACGTAAAAGAACACCAAGACACTGAGACTCGCGAACAGATGAACCAGCGACGTCAGTAGCGCCATCGCTGGAATCATCTCACGCATGACCCCCAATAAGGTGGAAATGAAATGTGCCACCACCAAAACCGTTAGCAGGATTGTCCCAATCAATGCCAGGAGTGCCGCACTCTTGAGGCTCATGCTGGGAGTATGAATACTCTCAGCGTCATTTGCAAGGGGGAGCCAGTCCCTCGAAGTACGACCGCCATACCGTTCTGTTGGCAGCATCAAATCCCGGGCAAGAATAAACCAAGAGCAAACAATGTGCGGCGCGCAAGACGGGCAAGAGGCGCCGTACTCTGATTCCCTGCCGTATACGACGGGAAAGTCCTGTTGCCAGCCCGAAAGGATTTGCTCCACAGCCTTTGCCAGCGTGTCATCAGGTTGGAGCGTGCGAATATCCCGGTACATCACTTGCTGCACAGGAATGCCACCGAGCGAGGTGCGCATCTGTACCATCGCGGCCTCACCGCTTGCTCCCACCCACACGAAAAGCGCGATGAAAAGAAGGAAGGGATCGAAAAACAATCCGAGGAAGCCGAAAACAAAAGCGATCCCTTGGCCGATATGCGCAGCCGCCTGCGTGGCGTCCGTGTAGTCCATGCGCTTGAGCAGCGCAAGAGTCCCGAGATCATTTCCTGGTACTGCTCACGCCGCACGGTCGTATCGATGGTGCAGGCCGCCGAGCCGCGCGTGAGATACAACGCGACCCTTGGCAGCCACCCGAACACTACCGCCCGCTGTTTCCTTGCTTAATCCGAGGTGAGTGCGGTCGTCGAGGTAATAGCGAATGTAATCACCCAGAAGTCGCTTCAGATGGGGTTCATTCAGAGCGATGACGTGGTCGAGCACATCGCGCCGACAGCTTCCCACCCACCGCTCGGCAACGCCGTTTTGCCAACGGCTGTGGATCGAGGATTGCACGCCCTCCATGTTCAGGGATCGAATGGCAGCGGGAACTTCCAGCCCGTACTTCTGGTCGCGGCCAGAGACAAGGAATCGGGGAGCGGACTGATAAGGGAAGGCCTCTCGTAACCGCTGAACGATCCAACCACTGGTGGGATGCCGGGTAATATTGAACTGGACGATGCGCCGACGGTGGTGGCTGATGACGAAGGAGCAGTACAGGAGGTTGAAGGTAAGGGTGGGAACGGTGAAGAAGTCCATGGCCGCGAGGGCTTCGCGGTGATTACGAAGAAATGCCCGCCAACGCTGGGCGGATTCAGGATTTCTGGGTGCGCGTCGCATCCAGCGGGAGACGGTTCGTTCGGAAACCTCGAAGCCGAGCATGCGGAGTTCGTTGTGAATGCGCGGAGCACCCCAGGTCGGGTTCTCGGCAACCATCTGGAAAATCAACTGGCGGAGCTCTTTGGAAATTCTTTTTGCGCTACCCACGAGCTTTCGCCTTTTGCCGAGGAGGGTCCAATACCGCCGTAATCCCGCGCGGTGCCAGCCGGCCACGGTTTCAGGCGCCACGAGGAGGAGCCACCTTTTCCAGTCGGACCAGAGTCGACGAGTCGCGACCCAAAAAGCCTGTCGAATAAACCAAGTTTGGGTTTGGGATGCTGGCGTTTAAGCACGGCGAGTTGCTGGCGAAGAGCCAGGTTCTCCAGCAGCAAGCCTCTGCGAGTGCGGAAGATGCGGGAGAGTACCCCGAACCAGAGCCGGAACAGATCGACCATGATGACAAAGTTATAGCAGGGAGAACTCTCGTCCCAGCTCCAATGTTATTGATTTCAAAGCCGATCGGAATTGTGGCGAATAACAACCTAGCGCAAATGGTCGGCACCACCCGCTCGCGAGTCAGTCATTTCATGAACAAGTTCCGGACGCTGGGCTTTATCGATTACGCCGGTAGCGGCGTGTTGACAGTTAACAATTGCCTTTAAGTGTAGTCCTGCGCGACTAGTAACAAAGCCAAGACCCCACAACTTAGTTTTCACCGCCCCCCATCAACTTGGTGTGCAATTTTGAACAGACGGGTGCCGAGACTTTACGTATCCTCGCGGGTTCGTCAATCTAGACTGGAGCCTCTGGGCAAACTGTCAGCCACCCTGGAAGGCAAAATCGAAGTAATGGTGGGCGTGGCGCAGGAGAAAGTGGACGGCAACGGCCGGCTGACGGATGAGAAAACTACGGAGATCAGCAATCGGATGCCGGTCAACCCAGTTGCCTGGATGACGCGATGGTAGAGAAACAATCCCCAAGGAGGCACCTTAAATGGAAGGTGTGAAATTGTATGCTTTGCCGGAACTTCCGTACGACTACGCCGCGCTGGCGCCGCATCTCTCGGCGGACTTGCTGCGGCTGCACCACGATAAGCACCACGCGGCATACGTGAACGCGGCCAATGCCATTCTCCAGAAGATGGACAAGGCCAGGACCGACAACGCGGATTTCGATGCGAAGGCGACGTTCAAGGAGCTCTCGTTCCAGATCGGGGGGCACGTACTCCACTCGCTGTTCTGGAAGAACCTTGCCCCGGCGAGCGCGGGCGGGGGCGGGAAGCCCTCCGGCTCCATCGCTAAGGTCATCGACGATGAGTACGGCTCCTGGGAACGGTTCAAGAAGCTGTTTTCGCAGACGGCGGCCAGTGCCGAGGGCTCGGGATGGGCGGCGCTCACCTTCTGCCGACAGACGAACCGGCCCATCATCATGCAGGTCGAGAAGCACAATACGAACGTCTACCCGATGTTCCGGATCCTGATGGTCCTGGACGTCTGGGAGCACGCTTATTACCTCGATTACCGGAACGACCGCGGAAAGTTCATCGAGGCGTGCTGGAACATTGTGAACTGGACTGAGGTAAACCAGCGGTTCGAAAAACTCATGAAGGGATAAGCCCCGCTTACATGATTCCCGGGGGACTCCCCAAGGAAATACGCCAATCAACCATACGCAAGGAGACGACACTTATGAAGGGTAAAGCGGAAGTTCTAGAGGTCCTGCAAAAGATGCTCAACGAAGAGCTCGGCTCCATCAGCCAGTACTTTGTGCACGCCGAGATGTTGGAGAATTGGGGCTACAAACGTCTCGGTGGGGACACCAGGAAAATATCGATCAACGAAATGAGGCACGCAGAAGCCCTCATCGAGAGAATCCTCTTCTTAGAAGGCACTCCCAACCTGGGCGACCTCCCGAAGCTTAATATTGGCAAAGACGTGAAACCGCAGCTTGAAAACGATCTAACGCTTGAGAAAGGCGCGATCGTCGATTACAACGCCGGCATCGCTGCGTGCCGCAAGGCGGGTGATAACGCCTCCGCGGACATGATACAGACGATCCTTGAAGTCGAGGAAGGGCACGCCGACTTTTTCGAGAAGCAGCTCTCGCTCATCGAGCAGTTGGGCGTGGCAAACTACCTCGCCCAGCAACTTGCTGAGTAGGGAGCGACGAGCGGAATCCGCTGGCATGTGGCGCGGCGCAGCCAATCCGCCGCAGCCGTATAATCTGATAACCCACGCCGTGGACTTGTGTTTCGCCAAAACTGCACCTACCCCGACGTGGGGGACGTTCCTCGACAGTCACTTGTGGCAAAGCACTCGGCGAGCCCCAGCCCGGCGTCGGGCTCCGGGAAGACGCACGAGGTCGAGCAGAAAACCCTACTCGCCTGGCCTTCACAACAGCGAAAGCACAGTAGGGTCCAGCAACGAGGGAATTCGGGGCGCCGATCGCCACACCCCAGGAATCCGCCAAGTAATCTATTTGCTGATCACACCGCAGGCAATACGCGTTCCGGCGTTGCCGGCAGGGTCGGTTTTCATATCATCGGGGTCGGCGTGGATGACAAGGGTCGTACCTTGCGTATGGAAAAGAGAGTTCGGTCCATCTCCCAGCGTGACACCTGGAACTACGACCTTGACCTTAGCCTTGCCCTGAGCGTCCACGGTCAGGTTCTGCAGGTCGCCCGCGTGGTGCCCCTCCGGGTTCTCCCAGCCGTGCTTCTTGCCTTCGGGATTGAAGTGGCCGCCCGCGCTCTTGAAGTCCGGCGGATCGCACCTGGCTACCGCGTGAATGTGGAAGCCATGCACGCCCGGGGGAAGGTTTGAGACCTCGAGAGCCAGGCTCACTCCCTTGGGAGCCTCCTTGAGTTTTGCCGTTCCGACATTCTCTCCCTTGCTATTGGTAAGATCAGCTTTAGCGGTGGCCGCAGTCTTGCCGAAGGCCAAGCCCGCAAGCAGTAGTGCCCAGCCGGAAGCCAAGATGATCTTTTTCACGGTTGTCGTCCTCCTCTATATTTCGTCCAAGATTTCCTCTTTCAATTCTCGACCGACCGGTAGCATACGATTGACCGACTCTGAATGCAAACGCCCAGCGGGTTTTTCGGTGCTCGGTGCCTCAGCGATCACGGAAGGCCCCCGTTTTACCTGTCTTGAGGCTTTCGCAGCCCTAAGCTGCCACCTTTCCAACCGACGATTCCGGCACCCAGCCCTCCCATGCCGCCAAAATCCGCTCCGGCCAGAAACGCGCTTACCTGGCAAGGGGTAGCGCTGCGGCTTGTGCACCGGTACCGCGGCCCCGCGCCGCTGCTGCGGCAAGAAAAATGCAAAGAACTAACGGCTCTTTGGTCCAACCATAGAAGGCTCTGGCTGAAAGTGCCGGCGGCGGTGCGGGAGAGATTTAACCTGGAGGTTCCCGTGTGTCACCTCTCCCGCCTCCAGCAACCGCGCTATTCGCTATTAATCCTTCCAGTCCCGACACCACAAACATCCATCGCACATCTAAATAGAACCAGCGCATTGCGTACTCGTGTTTCAAGTAAGCGCGGTGAACGCGATCATGCATGTTAACCGGGATTAACATCTTAACTGCACCACTCGCGCACACCCAGTTTCTCGACCAGCATCTTTGAGCAGCCCGCAGGTATTATTTCGGTTCTCGTTTGCCCATCATCTGTACCGCCAAGCGAGTTTGGGCTTCAGCAACGAGGCTCCGGTCGGCGAAGGCTAACAAACCCTGTTCCTCCTCCTCGATATGATGATGAATGAAATTCCAAAGCTGCCAGCCGAGCGATGACAAGTCGGCGCGCAAAGAGACTGGGAGTTCCGAGCCGGGAGGCGCCAGGTTCAGCAGCACCCCAAATGCCGAAGACGTCTCGCGCACATTTGAGTGATCGTCAATTAGTTTGGTGATCATCGTGTCGGTCGCACTCAGTGCCGGCGCAAGCGCGGGGTAGAAGACCTCTTCCTCCTTGGCGAAGTGAACGGCCAGATGTTTCTGGATTTCAGCAAACGTCTTGGCCAGCGCGAGCAGGCCTTCCCCTTGCGGGTCCCTCAGCTCGCCTTCGAAACGCTCGAGCAAGCGTTCCATTGCGCGATGTTCGGTGCGGAGCTGGTCGGTGGCTGGGAAGCTCATGTTACTGAGAATTTTCGGAAGCGCGCTTGGTACCGGCAATCTGAGGTTCGAGTTCCGCCATGTCGAGGACGAGCAACTTGCACCGCTCCAGGTGGATAATACCGCCGCCCACAGATAGTCGCAAGTTTTACCCGTGAAATCGGGTAACTGAACTACCGCATGGCCACGAATTCCCATGCTCATCTATGTTATCTGCACTATTTTACTCGCTCCACGCCTTCCCCGCGCGCAAACGCGGAGTATGCCCAGATGGCTGGAGTAACGAGGGACTCGCACATCCATTCTCGCACTAGCCGCTCCAACTCGTTCGCTTGCAGCGTGAGAATGACAAGCGGAGCTTGGATCTCCATGTCGAGTTGCACCCGGCGCTACAAATCAGGTCGCAAGCAAAGCGGGCCCGTTGACGTCAGCAATCATTTTATAACGCTGTGACTTTTGTCACGGTGGTTTTGAATCTGACCGGTATACTGAGACTATGCCTGTCCAAATTGGAGTAAAGACCCACAACTTTACTGACCCCACCGGCCTGCTCTCGGACTGCCACCGGCGGATCGAGATATTTCTCACCATGCTGAGGGCGGTTGCACAAGACATCGATCATTCTCCTACTGAGGAGACCCGTCGGGCGCTGGAGGCTGCCTTGCGCTACTTCGGGCAATCTGCACCAAAGCACACTGCTGACGAGGAGGATTCGCTATTTCCCCGGTTGCGTCAGCTCCACCATCCTGAAATCCAGGCTGCCTTCTCAAAGCTGGAGCAACTGGAGGAGGAACATCGCTGGGCAGCCCCCTTGCACGCAGAGGTGGATCGCCTCGGTGCGAAGTATCTTGCGACGGGCAATCTATCGAGTTCTGAAGTCGACGGCTTTCGCAAGGCCGTTGCGAGTCTTGCATCGATGTACAAACAGCACGTCAGCGTCGAGGATAGCGTGGTGTTTCCTTTAGCGGCCCGTGTGTTATCCCGCGGTGAGAAAATGGCCATTGCTGAAGAAATGGCAATCCGCAGGAGAGTGAGGGTCGTGACGGAGCTATCGTGAAAGCTGCGAGTAGAACTAAAGTACCAAACTCTTTGGAATCGGAATAAAAACCTGCGGACGCCCTCCGCGTAAGTCGCTGTAAATAGATTCAATCATTCCGGTCTAATTAGTCCTTCTGCCGGATTGTTAGGGCTACCCCCCCCCAAGTGAGCAATCTTGAGCAGACACGACCCTGCCGAGAATGTCTTAATTACTGTGTGTGGACTTCAAAGTGAAAACCCTGGGTTTAGTATTGGCCTTTCACCCAAAATGAAACCCCGACAAAGGCATGTAAGGAGGAGGGGAAAGGTATCCGCGAAGCGTCATGTTTGCAAACGATTTTAGTCGCGGGTTGGATAAAGCCATCCCGCATGAAATCCAGGCACTGGAAGACAATGAGCTCCTCCTCACGATCGAGAGGGAAATCAAATGAGCGAGGCAACGGCGGTTGAAATGCTGGAGGCGGAACATCGAGTTATCCAAAAGATGGTGGCCGGCATGTCGGTCCTGGCAGACCAGCTTGAGGGTGGAGAACCAGTGGATGTCGCGCTTCTGGAGAGTATCGTGGCGTTCCTGCGCACGTTTGCGGATCGCCTCCACCATACGAAGGAAGAGAGTTTCCTATTCCCGGCCCTGATACGCCGTGGAGTGCCGTCGCACGGCTGTCCAATAGGCGGATTGACCATGGAGCATCAAAAAGGGCGGGTGATGGTGGGAGAGTTGGCCGACGCCATCCGCGGTTACGCCGCGGGAGAACCGCCCGCGCGAGAGAACCTCGTGAAAAGCCTGCGCGCGCTGGTGGCCTTCTACCCTAATCATATTTGGAAAGAGGATTACCTGCTATTCCCGCTGGCCGGCAAGGTTCTCACTCCAGAAGACCAACAAGACCTGATGGACAAGTTTGAGACGGTCGAGCGCGAGCTTGGCCTCGATGTGCACGAGGGATTCGATAAGGTGGCAGCGGAACTCGAACGAAAGGTATCCGGAATCGTTTCATCTCCCAAGGAGGGTGAAAGACCCCTTCACGCTGGAGCCGCCAAGTCTGGCGGAGCATCCGGTCCGGTAAGTGATGTCCGCGCATGAGTCTCGTGAAACTTACCAGAGAAACCCTACGCCACAACTGAGGAACTTAAATGAATGATGACCCTTGGAGGCCAAGAAAGGTTGTGATTGTTGGCGCCGGTGCTGTGGGTTCCACTTTTGCCTACGCGCTGGCCCAGAGTGGTTTGGCCGATGAGATCACCTTGCGCGATGCCAATCATGAACTGGCCATGGGGCAGGTCCTCGATCTGGCTCATGGCCAGGCCTTCTTCCCGTCCGTTCAGATCCGTGAAGCTCAGGTGGCGGATTATGCCGATGCGCGCATGATTGTGATTACGGCCGGGGCCAAACAGCGGCCGGGCGAGTCCCGTCTTGATCTGCTGCAACGAAACGTCAAAATCATCCACGATATCGTTGATGAAATCGTGCTCCAGAAGTCACCGGCCGTCGTTTTGATTGTGAGCAATCCGGTGGACATCCTGACGTATGTCGCCCACAAACGGTCCGGCTGGCCGCGCGGACGCATCATCGGGTCCGGCACCGTGCTGGATAGCGCGCGCTTCCGTCATTTATTGAGCCAGCACTGCGGAGTGGATGTGCATAATGTTCATGCTTACATCCTAGGTGAACATGGCGACAGTGAGTTTGCCGCCTGGTCCATGACGAACATGGCCGGTATGCCCATCGAACAGTTTTGCCGCCTATGTTTGAAATGTGACGATTGGCAGGCAGCCCGCCGCAAAGTCGCAGACGAAGTGAAGCATTCCGCCTATCACATCATTGATTACAAAGGGGCTACTTGGTTCGCCGTCGGCCTGGCCCTCACACAAATCGCTGCGGCCATCTTGCGCAACCAACACGGAGTGTTCACTGTTTCATCGGTGTTGGAAGGGGAATTCGGCCTTAACGGTGTGAGTTTGGGGGTTCCTTGCATCCTCTCTCGGAATGGCGTTGAGCGGGTTTTGCAGATTACTTTGCCACCCGACGAGCAGAGCGCCCTTGTGAAGTCAGCTAGCATCTTGCGGGAAGCTATCGAACAACTTGAATTGGCGGTCGCATCATAAGCTGAAGCAGAAAGGCAGAAACGCTATGCAACCGGAAACCGCGTCTAAACTCAAAGGACTCTCCGGCGCCAAAGTCGCGAAGGCTGCCGAGTTGGTGAACTACCAGGACGGCGCGGTCGTCAGCCGCGAGATCGTCAAGAAGCCTACTGGCAACGTGACAATCTTCGCTTTCGACGAAGGCCAGGGTTTGAGTGAGCACACGGCACCATTCGACGCACTGGTTCAAATGGTGGAAGGCGATGCCGAAATTATGATTTCTGGCCAGCCGCACCAGTTGCAGGGCGGCGAGATGATTCTCATGCCCGCCGGTCTGCCGCATGCGCTCAAGGCGCTCAAGCGGTTCAAGATGATTCTCACCATGATTCGATCCTGAACCTGAAAACACAAACTACAAACCAATCACTAGCGATAGGAGAAATAAAGCCTATTACCATGGCGATTGTGACTCAGTTTCGGCGATCTCGGAAGTAACTCCGTCGGTTGCATAATGCTTTAACCTTTAACCATAGGGACGCGTGTACGGGGACCCGAGCAAAGGGAGTCAGGCTAATAGGTTTCCAAATTCAAAGTGGCCTTCTGCGATCAGATTCTCGGCCAAGCGTCGGGCGGACATAGCTGCCTTCGGCACACTGTTTTCGAGGGAGCGCCTGATCACCGCCAGGGGTACCCTGCGCATTTCCTGTGAAAATCTCGCCCATCACACTTACACCGCCTGGGCGTGCTCCGTACTGCTGGCTTCGGCGATTCTGCGGCTAACGGGACTCACCGCTTTTGCAGCCAACATTCTTGGCGCGCTCCTTTTCGAGCCCAGCCGCGCACAGAAACGACCGTCGGTGGTGGGCATGCTGCACGGAATAGCATAGTGGGCAGGCCTTGAGCCTGCCCTCCCATTTGGGGCGCTCATAAGGGATGGCCCTGCTGTGACTTTTGTCATCGACACTGACATGGCCGATGGTGCAAAGTGACGCGTCATGCCATCGACCCGCACAATTCTTTGGGTAACAACTCTTCTCAGCGCCTTTGTGTTCCTCGGCATGACCGTGGATTCTCTGCACAAGATGGGAGCCCGCACCCACGCCGACGAACTCTCCTCGCAGGTTGTCGAGGGCAAATGGCTCTGGCAACGTTACGATTGCAACGACTGCCACACGATTCTGGGAATCGGTGGTTACTATGCTCCTGACGTCACCAAGAGCTACGCCATCCGCGGCGACGCTTGGTTGCGGCAGTTCCTCAAGGAGCCGGAGAAGATGTACCCCACGGGGCGGCAGATGCCAAACTTCCAGCTGGCCGACGCGCAGATCGATTCGCTCGTTGCCTACTTGAAGTGGGTGAGCGAAGTGGATACTAACGGCTGGCCGCCGGCGCCACTGGGCGTGGCGCGCGAGGAGTCCCCGGGCACCAAGATCTTTCTCGCTCAGCACTGCAATACGTGTCATTCCATCCATGGCAGCGGTGGAACGCTGGCGCCAGACCTGTCACACGAGGGCAGCCGGCAAACGAAGGACTGGATCCTGGTCCAGATCAACGACCCCCGCAGCCACAAGCCGGATTCGATCATGCCAAGTTTCAAGCAACTCCCGGACTCGGACAAAAAAGAGCTGGCGGATTATCTGGCCAGCCTGAAGTGAGGAGACGCGATGCGCTACAATTCGCAGAAGGTCGCCCGCGAGTACTTCCTGGCCGCGCTGCCGCTTTTCCTCCTCCAGGTCATCTTCGGAATTCTCGGCAGCATCAAGTACGTTTGGGGGTACGACCCGCTGCTGAACATCATCCCCTTCAACGTCGCCCGCGCCATTCACATCAATCTGCTGGTCTTCTGGCTGCTGCTGGCCCTGATGGGCGCCACCTATTACATGGTGGCTGACGAAATCAAGACGGAAATCTACAGCGTCAAGCTCGCCCGCCTGCAACTTGCCATCCTGCTCGTGAGCGGCGTGACCGCTATCGTGGGCTACTTGTTCCGGTGGAGCTTCGGGATGCCGTTCCTGGAGCAGCCCACCGTCATCAAGCTGGCCATCGTCGTGGCAGCCCTTATCTTTCTCGTGAATGTGGCCCTCACCATGTTCACGAACCACCACACGCTGACTCGTACCACGGCAACCCTGCTAGGCGGGATGGTGATGCTTTCGGTCATGTTCCTGTTTGGGATCCCGTTCATGCCCAACCTCAGCACACAATACTATTTCTGGTGGTGGGTCATTCACCTCTGGGTAGAAGGCGCCTGGGAACTGATTGCGGCGTCGCTGGTTGGCTGGGCACTCATCAAGGTGACGGGTGTCTCGCGCCAGCGCATCGAAGGGTGGGTCTTTGCGGAGGTCTGCCTGGTGCTTCTGACCGGCATTATCGGCACCGGTCACCACTACTACTGGATCGGCACGCCGCAGTACTGGCTCTGGTGGGGTGCGATCTTCAGTGCCGCCGAGCCCATCCCCATTATGATGATGCTCGTCGATACTGTCCGCCACATGATCAAGGCCCGGACGCTGCCTACCGTCAATACGCTCGCTCTCGCGTGGCTGGGCGCCAGCGCCTTCGTGCACTTCATGGGCGCGGGCGTCTGGGGATTCGGCCAGACTTTTCCACAGATCAACCGCTGGACGCACGGCACACAGATCACAGCCTCCCATGGCCACTTCGCGTTCTGGGGTGCCTATGGAATGCTCGCCATTGCACTTATGTATATCATTCTGCCCGAAATCAGCGGTCACAACACCGAGCAAGGCAGCAAGCTGGGTTTTACCGCCTTCGTCTCACTCAACTTCAGCATGATTTTCCTGGTCATGGCACTTCTCATCGCCGGCATCGTCCAGGTCTACTTGCAGCGCGTCATGGGCATGGACTTCCTAGAGGTGCAGAACTACCTACGCATCTGGTTCGAAGTGCGCCTAATCACGGGATGCATCTTCCTCGTCGGCACCGTACTGGTCCTGTGGGACCTTTTCCGGCTTGCCCGCACGCTCCCGGCCGGAGAATGTGCGCCCGAACTCGAACCTGAGGCCGTACCAGTAGCTTAGCGACGCGCGTACGGGTCCTGCCCGTCATTTCGGGCATTCTTCCGCCCACCACGAGCACTGCTCCGGGCGGTGCGATAGAGGGACGTGCTCATCGTCAAGGTAATCCCGCGAGGTCCAAAATGAACCCACTCTCGTTGCGTGTACTGCGGTTATTCCGAGAAATGGGGAAGGATCGACTGGACCTCCATGTCCTATTCGAGGCGGCGGGCAACGAACCAGCCGAACGGCGGCGCGTGCTCGACTCCATCGATGAATTGACGCGCGCAAAGATGCTGGAGGCGTGCGGTAGTGATTTCTACGCGCTGACGGAAAGAGGTAAGGGGGCAATTGCTCAGCCTTGAGTAACGGACAATGCCTGCGCGTACCCGAGAACCGTGCTCCGAATACGGCAGCAGGAACCCGTCGGGAACTCGCGCTGAAATAAGAGGAACATTTTTAGACCTTCGGTCTTGACGAGAGCCCAATGTCTGGGTCGTCTCTGGTGCCTGAACCCATGTCCGCTGAACAAGCCTCCGTTAACGTGAGTACGGCCGTCCATCAATCGGCAAAGTCACTTGGTTCAAGTCGCCGAACCGTGGATGTGGTGCCTACGTTCGTCTGCTGATTCCTCCTGGATGGCGCACTCGGACCATGTGCTAAGGGAGTACATCGCAGGATTGTGCCTGATAAACGCCCTTCCCGTCAGCAATCACGGAAACTCCCAGGAAACCTTTGAACTGAGAAGGTGTCAGTGTCCTGCTCGATTCGACTCACCATGTGCTGGAGTGCCCTGGAGGGAAAAC
>JBEKLF010000113.1:0-26029 GCA_050010335.1 Terriglobia bacterium | reverse complement strand
CCAACCATAATTATCAGCGCACCAATAGATTAATCCGGCTCTGCCAGTGTCCCTTGAAAAATCGGTTAACAGCCGGCCTAATACTTAGGCGAATGGTTGTCCGTGGAAATTCAGGCTAGCTCTACGTTGCGGCTGACCCAGCAGTCAATTGCCGTCCGCATCGTAATCCTTGCATGTCAAGCCGGACTTTTGCTCGCACTCGGAACCTCACAACACAAGGGTCATTGTCGGGAAAAAATATGCGCGTATTTTCGATGAATGCGCCTTCCCCCCAGGAGGCCAAACCAGCGGGACAATCGCGTGAGGTAGCACACGAGCAGATAGCCGGGCGAGATCCGTTCTGGCGTACTCTTGTGGCGAAGCCGGAATCCTGGGATGTCGCGGCGGGAATGCGCGAAGGCTTCGTAGGTTTCCGGGGAAAATAGGTCGATGAAGTACGCCATATCCGCACCTATTCTGACGCCCAACGGCTTCCGCGGCCGCAAATCTCGCCTGCCTTTTGACCGCGAAGTTTGGGAGCATTCTACCCCGTTCTTACGCCGCGAAAACTGCAAAAGTCAGAGGGTCGTGTTATCTTGCCACTTGATATCTTTGCCCATCACGGCAACCGCCGAAAGCAGAACCGCCTGAAAACATACACCCGGTGCAGAGCGGAATGCGTAAGTGTCGCACGGGCCGATCACCCGCGAACAACGCCGAAGCGTTTAACTGTAGTCCGCTACTCGGAAGTATTGTCGCGAATCCACAGATGCAGCCTGCGCTGTAATCCCTGAGGATCTGTTCCGGCCGCGGCCCATTCGAAGTGGACAAACTCCAGGGGACGGGCTTTAGCCCGGCATGTGCCGCCCTAAAGGATGGCGCTACGAAAGGCCTGGGCTGAAATAAAGAGTCGCGTCGTACTCTTCCAATGACGTTTACCGGACACAAGTAGTACTAAAGTGCAAAATAATCATACGCACATATCTAGGGGTGTCCATCCACAACACCACTACATATTCGACAAATATCCCTATATACCCCGAAGATACCCCCCAAAAACACCAAGAAACCCCTAAGATTAACAAAATATATCTTGACTCAAAAAAGCCCACAGCGTATAAGCGCATCAAGCGTGGTAGTTTTGAACGAACTGTCATTTTGGTGATTGAGCAGCGCTACGAGCACCCTATCGGTGGAAGGTCACGAGCATGGCTGAAACCAGAGAGGTCATGGATATTCGGGAAGCGTCGGAGTATCTCGGCGTCTCCCGCGAAACCCTCTACAAGTATGTCTACGAAGAAACGATCCCGGCGTTCAAACTTGGTAACCGGTGGAAATTCAAGAAGACCATCCTGGACCGCTGGATGGAGAGGCAAAGTACGCAATTCGAACATCGGGCGGCTCGCAGAGTGCGCGCCACCGCTCGGTAGGGAGCAATGCCAATGTTTGGGTTAGGAAAAGCCAAGAACTTGGTGGGTTTGGATATCGGGTCGAGCGCCGTCAAGGCGGTCGAATTGCAAAAGAAGGGCGACTCCTATGAGCTTCTGAACCTGGGGATCGAGCCCCTGGGTCAGGATACGGTCGTGGATGGCGCCATCATGGATGCTCTTTCGGTATCTTCCGCCATCGAGAAAATCTTTAACGACAATCACATCAAGACCAAGAACGTGGCGACTTCCGTTTCCGGCCACTCGGTGATCGTCAAGCGCGTCACGGTGGGGGCCACAAGCGAAACGGAGCTTTACAATGCCATCCCCTACGAGGCGCAGCAACACATTCCCTTTGACATGGCGGATGTGAACCTGAGCTACCAGTCCCTGGGCCCGGCCCCGGCGGGGGATGGAACGGACGTCATGTTGGTGGCGGTTAAGCGGGAGAAGATTCTCAATCACACCAACGTGCTGAGCCAGGCCGGCAAGATTCCCACGGTCGTCGATTATGATGGGTTTGCGGTCTACAACGCCTTCGAAGTGAACTACCGAGTGCCCCCCGAGGAGTTGGCCGCGCTGCTGAACATCGGCGCCAGCATCATGAACATCGTGATCGGGCGGGGTGGAATTCCTCTGTTCACCCGCGACGTCTCGGTGGGGGGGAACCAGTATACGGACACGCTCCAGAAGGAACTCGACTTGAGCTTCGAGGATGCGGAAAAGCTGAAGCAAGGATTTGAAATTCCCAACGTGACGCAGGATCAGAAGCTTCCCCACCTGCACTCGGTGAGCGAAATCCTCCTGCTGGAAATCCAGAAGACTTTCGACTTTTTCCGGCAGACCACCTCGACCGAGAATATCCAGCACCTCTATGTTTCCGGCGGAACGGCCCATATCGAAGGTCTGCTGGATCAGCTTAAAGCGGAGTTCAACATTCCTGTGGAGGCCATCAACCCGTTTCAAAGGGTGGTGGTCGATGGCAAGAAGTTTGATGTGGGTTACGTGGATGAAATTGCTCCCCGTATGAGCGTTGCGGTGGGGTTGGCTTTGAGGAGCTTTGACTAGCCATGATTAAGATCAACCTTCTAGGAAGCGCACCGCCTCCGCCCGGGGTCACGACCGGACCCCCGGCGCCGAAGGCAACGCAAGTGTTGATATTTGTGGGCGCGTTGATTATCGCCTTCGGGATCGTCGGCGTCATCTATGAAGTGTGGACCAACCAAATCGCGAGCTTGACGAAAAAACGCGACCAGGAAAGGCTCCGTACCCAGGAACTGGCCTTAGTGAAGGCCCAAAACGAGAGATACCAGCAACATCTGAGGGACCTCGAGACCCGCATTGATACCATTCAGGCGTTGCAGAACAGCCGCGTCGGCCCCGTCCAATTGATGAGCGCCTTGGGGAACGTCGTGAACAAAACCAGCGATGTTTATCTCTACACGCTGACACCAGAGCCAACGGGTGAGGGATTTTTGCTCAAGGGGCAGTCAAGCACGGTGAGTTCCATGGCGAATCTCCTGGCCTCCCTGAAGAATTCCGGCGCTTTTGAGGACGTCCAGTTGGACCAGTTCTATCAGGATGACAAGATGGATCGGCTGACATACAAGTTCGCGCTGAGTTGCCAGTTCAAATCGCCCACGGGGGTGGTGTCCCCCACCTCGGGGGCCGCACCTGAGGCTCCCCCGGGCCCTGCGCCGGCGGCGGGACCGGAAGGAACTGCCGGTAAATCCCCAGTGCCGGGAGGCGCACCCGCGAAGAGTGCGCCAGCGCAAGGTCAGGCCCAAAAGATATTGTAGAAGAGGGTAAAGAAGATGGCCAAGTCCTTTAATGATTTTCCGGCATCGGTTCAGGGAGCAATTATGGTGGGGGTGGCCGTTGTCCTGGCGGCCGTCACGTTCTGGTACTTCGTTTTGCCCTTGAATGACCAGCGGGAGAGTTTGGATAAAGAAGTTGCCCTACTCAAGGCGGAAAACGATAAGGACGAAGCCTTTAAGCAACAACAGACGGAGTATCTGAACCGCATCAAACAACTGGAAAGCCAGTTGGACACGCTCCGCTCGATTGTTCCCGACGAAAAAGGTACCGACGACTTGATGAAGACCGTCTTCGCCGACGGCGAGAGTACGGGGACCGAGATCCGTACCTTTATTCCTAAACCCACCGCCACGAAGGGTGATTACGTGGAAGCGCCTTTCACCGTACGCCTGGACGGGACCTATTACAACCTGATGAACTTTTTTGACCGGCTCGCGCATGAACAACGAATTATGAGTGTTTCCGGCCTCTCATTGGGTACTCCGGAGGGCGGCGGCATGGGGAACTACAAGGTGTCGTCCACCGAGACGGTGGGGGCAAATTGCGTCATCACCACTTATTACAACAAGCCACTGAACGCAGCGGCGCCACCTCCTAAGAAGAAATAGTGTGCAGGATGAGGATCATGGCTAAGCATAGTTTCGAACGAACTCGCAACCACCAGGCCACGCGGCACCTGCTTTTGGCCGCACTGGTATTGGGTTTGGGACTCTCGACGAGCCGGGGGGGGCAGCAATCCTCGAAGACCTCCCCGCCCACGCCTAAACCTGCGCCGGCCGCCGTGCAAAAGAAGGGCACGGCCAAGCCGGGAAGGCCTGCCAAGACCCCAGCACAACGTAAGGGAACGACGGCAAACGCTCAAACCTCCCAAATGGCGGAGGGGAAACGCGACCCGTTTAAGCTTCCTCCCGAGCCTGTCGCCAATAAGGGCAATCCCGGGAACGTTCTGGATTCCGGCCCAGGCGGGGTTTTGCCGCCAGGCACGCGGGGCTTGCTGATAGGGCAGCTAAAGCTCGAGGGTGTCGTTCGGGAGCAGACCGCCAACAAAATGATCGCCGTGGTCATCAACGACACCAAAAGGGCCTATTTCCTGACCGAGAACGAGTCTGTGTACAACGGCGTAGTCAGCAAGATCACGCCGGACTCAGTTTACTTTACGGAGAACGTCCTCGACAGCGAAGGCCGGGTGACGACTCGTGAAGTGGTGAAACGACTGAATCCGGCTCCGGGAGAAGGAAGATGAAACGACAAGCGATTGTTCTGCTGGCGGTGACATGGCTGATTGTGGATATAGGGCTAATGCCCCCTAATAGCCGCACATGGGGAGCTGAGGTGGGGGCGACCCTGAAATCGGTCACATTGTCCGACAACCCCGCAGGCACGGAACTCGACCTGCGCGTGGACGGTAATTACGACTATAAGACCGTCCAGGCCAGGCCCGACAGCCTTTTCATCGACCTCGCGGGCGTCAAGGCCGAGGGCGTTGCTCGCAGCCAACAGTGGGCGAACCCGGTGTTCTCTGGCTATAAGCTCCTGGCGTTTTTGGATGACTCCGGCCAGCCGGTCGTCCGCCTCCAGATGGAAATGAAGCAAGCGAGCCCCTTCGTCGTTCAGAAGGACGGTTCAAAGCTACGGCTGGTCGTGGGAAAGGGTCAATTTGTCAGTGCGGCCGCTGGACCCGTTCCGGCTACGAAGCCGCAGGGACCCTCTGCCCACCTCGTTCCAGTTGCCCCGCCAAAGGGCGCCTTGGCGGACGTCGTCCCACTTCCCCACCCAGGTGGTCTCCTGCTGGTATCGAAAGTGACCTTCGACAAGCATGAGTCCGGAGAGACCTTCGTGGACGTCGCCACTTCCCGGGGTGCCAGCTATCGGGTGACGACGTTGCCCAACCCGGCACGCTTGGTGGTCGATATTGATGGTGCTGAGAACACTTCCCCCCAGAAGAGCTATCAAGCCGACACGGCGGTTCTGAAGGCTGTCCGCATCGGGCAGTTCCGTGCAGGAGACCCATCTATTGTGCGCGTAGTGGCTGACCTGAATGGTGATCCCGCTTTTGACGTTCAGGCTACCCCCGCCGGAGTCCGCATCGAGCTGCATCCGCGAGGACGGGCAAAGTCTGCGCCCATCGCCACTCCGGCCCCTGCCCCACAAGTGAAGCCCGTGAAAACCAAGCCTCCTGAGGCCGTTGCATCCGCGCCTTCCCCCGTAACCATCGCCAAGGAAACCGCGCCTGTGCATTTCCCAGAAGTAGTTGACCGAAGACCCGCCGTGGCCGCGACCCCGGCGCAGCTGGTGTCCCGCGACGCTTCCAGGCCAGACGTCCAGAGCACATTGCCCGCGAGCATCCGCCCCCAGCAAGTGGCAGCGGCTCCGCTTCCGCCTCCGGCCAGTGCTACACCGGAAGCTTTGCGCGCTGAGCATGCGGCCCAAACGCTGATTCCTGGCAAGGATGGTTTGCCGATGGCAGCGCAGGCAGGTCCCCCGGCCACCGGTATCAACCCCGGCCAGGAAACTCCTCCGCCCACCGCCATCAACCCGGGCCAGGAATCCAAGCCCGTTTATACCGGTGAGCCAATCTCACTGAACTTAAAGGATGTTGACCTCAAGGACTTCTTCCGTTTGATTCATGAGATCAGCGGACTGAACATCATCATCGACCCTAATGTGACCGGCAGCGTCACCTTGGTGCTCGATTCTGTTCCCTGGGACCAGGCCCTGGACATCGTTTTGAAGAACAACGACTTAGGAAAGGTTCTGGAGGGCAATGTCCTCAGAATTGCGAGAATGCAAACTCTGACGGCGGAACAGGAAGGGGTAACCAAACTAGCCGCAGCCCGCATGGACGCTGCTCCGCTGGTAACCGTCTTCCGCCCCATCAATTACGCCAAGGCTACGGAAATTATGACCCTCCTTAAAACCTGGACGGGAGGCGGCGCCCTCACCCGCCGGGGCAACGTGCTGGTGGATGTCCGCAGCAACACGCTGATTATCTCCGATGTGCAGACTCAGATGCCCATCATCATGAATATCCTCTCCAAGATTGATAAGAAGGCGAAGCAGGTTTCCATCGAAGCCCGAGTGGTGCTGGCGAACGCTGACTTTACACGCACCTTGAGTTCGGCGCTATCAGGCACGGTAGGCAATAACTCGGGTTCCACGCTGGGCGGAGGATCGACCGGCTCCAACTCCAGCATTACGCCGACGAATACGGTCCCAGGTGCAACGCCCCCGCTGAACGGTCTGACCATTCCTCCGAGCACCAGCACCGGGTTTGGCGCCATTGCGATTACGAACGCCTCATCTCGTTACCTGATCAATGCCGTCATTACAGCACAGGAGGAGCGTGATCAGGCCAAGACCATTTCCCGTCCTACTATCGTGACTCAAAACAACGTGCAGGGAATGGTCCAACAAGGCGTGCAGGTTCCCATCCAGACCACCATTAACAACACCATCTCCGTACAGTATTACAACGCCACCTTGCAGCTTACGGTTACGCCGCAGGTCACCGATGACAACAACATCTTTTTGATCATCAATGTGCTCAATAACTCCGTAGGGGCGTCGATTTCAGGAGTGGGACCGGAGATTAACACTCAGCAAGCAACCACCTCAGTGTTGGTTCCCGACGGGGGCACCGTGGTCTTCGGCGGCATTACGGTGACCAGCAGGGCCAAGTCTGCAACCTACATACCTTTGCTTGGAAACATCCCCGTCATAGGACATTTGTTCAAAAACAGCAACGTTCAGGACCAAGACCAGGAGTTGCTCTTCTTCGTATCGCCAAAGGTCCTTACGACCTAGGCGTTCCACCGTGCAAGCGTTCGCGCTCGATTGCCGATTTTAGGGAGGAGACGAGGGTCTCCTCCTGATCACTTATCCATGCGTCCAGAACAATCCCCATCTCCATTTCGAGCTCGCCAGGAGCGGCTGCGAGCTCTGATGGAAACCCGCGGCGTTCCCTTCATACTCGTCACCCACCTGGCAAATATTCGTTACCTGACGGGCTTCACCGGCAGCGCCGGAATCGTCTTGGTGGGCCCGCGTACGGGAAATCTGTGGGTAGACCCACGTTACACGCTTCAGGCCAGGGAACAGGCGGAAGGCGTGGAGGTGGTCGTGGAAAAGCAGGGAATTCTCAAAGGAGCAGCGAACTGGTTACGGAAGAATGGGGTGCGCGAGGCCAACTTCGAGGCCGCTAATTTTACGTGCGCGCAATTCGAGCAGCTTCGGAAAGATACAAACGAGATTCTTCAACTAAAACCGGCGGGAGATCTTATTGAGGAACTGCGCGTGGTCAAGGACCCCGGCGAGATTGAAGCCATCCGCAGTGCCGGAAAAGTGACTGCGGAGGTTTTTGCGGAGCTCCTTCCGCAAGTCCGGCCCGGGGTTGTAGAAAAGGACCTGGCTGCGGAAGTCGAATACCGGATGCGCAAAAAGGGAGCAGAAGGTGCGGCTTTTGAGACGATTGTGGCCTCGGGGCCCCGCTCCGCCTATCCCCATGCGCGCCCCTCCTCTAAAGCACTGCAAGAAAGTGAGTTGGTAATTTTTGACCTCGGTGCTATACTTGGCGGCTATGCCGCGGATATGACGCGGACAATCTGTTTAGGTGAGCCGACTCGCCGGGTTCGGATCCTCTACTCCGCGGTGCTGAAAGCTCAAGCGGGAGCCGTCCGGTCGGTTCGGGACCCGACCCCAGCGGGAGAAGTTGATGCCGTGGCACGCCGCATCCTGGCAAACCAGGGGCTGGCCCGGTACTTTACGCACAGCACCGGCCACGGGGTGGGCTTGGAGATCCACGAAAGGCCACGCCTCGGCAAAGGGGAAAGCACGTGCCTGAGGTCTGGCTCCGTGGTCACCGTGGAGCCCGGAGTTTATCTCAAAGGGATCGGTGGCATCCGCATCGAGGATACGGTGCTGGTGGGGCCCGAGGGTCCCGAGATCCTCACCCCAGCGTCCAAAGAGAATTGGATAGTTTAGGGGCAGGATTTAGGATTCAGGATCCAGGATTTAGGACTGCGAGAACCTAGGATTTAGGATCTAGGATTTAGGACTGCTCGGACTTAGAGTTTAGGACTGATTCGTACAGACGAAAGTTCGGCTGAATATTGAATCCTCGCTCCTAAGTCCCGGTTCCTGGCACCTAAATCCTAAATCCTGAATCCTGAATCCTAAATCCTAGATCCTAGTTCCTAGATCCTGCACGCAACGGAGCAAACGAATGCCCGGTAAGAATTCCGCACGCAACGTTCCAGATCCTGGGCGGATTTGGAACCTGAATGACATCCAGGATTTGCTGGACCTCCTGGCACGGAAGGAAATCACCGAATTTGAAATGGAGCAACAGGGCGTCAAGATTCGCGTCCGGCGCGGCAATTCCCACGCGGAAAATGGATATGTCATTGCTCCCGGGCCTGCGCCGGTTGTAGGTGCTCAGCCTCCTGTCCCTGTGATCCCGACGGCGACCGCACCCACCACGCCCTCGCCCGCAGCGGAGGGATCCGAATCGGCGGCGGATTCCACCGAGGGGCTTTACATTATGAAATCACCGATCGTGGGGACCTTCTACTCCTCCCCCTCTCCCAACGCGCCACCTTTTGTCAATGCAGGGGATACGGTGCAGGTTGGTCAAGTCATTTGCATCATCGAAGCCATGAAGTTGATGAACGAACTGGAAGCCGAGGTCGCCGGCAAGATTGTCCGTACCTACGTTGAAAATGGTAAGCCGGTGGAATATGGGCAATCGCTGTTTGCGATTGAGCCCACGCGGAAAAAGTAAGAGCAGTTTATAGTTCATAGTCGATAGTCGGTAGCTAGTCGATAGTTGATAGTCCAAAGTTGATAGTCACGAACAGTTGATAGTCGATAGTCCGTAGTTGATAGTTACGAACAGTCGATAGTCCATGGTCGGTAGTTCATAGTTAAGAAGCGAGAGCCAAGGCGCCTAGCGCTTCGACCTCGTTGGGTGCCAGAAAGCCGGAATGGCTGCTTGCTCTGAACCATTAATAATCGACGATGAATTGGTGACTTCCGACTATGGACAATCGACTATGAACTATTCGTGACTATCGACGATGGATTGTCCTTAACTATCGACTATGAACTATTGACTATCGACTGTTCGTAACTATCGACTATGAACTATCGGCTCTTAGAGGTGGAAACTTGCAACGCTTTCAAGACCTGAAGGTCTGGCAGAGGAGCCACTCGCTTGTGCTTGAAAACTACCACCTAACGAGCGGCTTCCCGGATTCTGAACGCTTCGGCATCACTTCGCAACTCCGCCGGGCAGCAGTCTCGGTTCCAACGAACACTGCGGAGGGGACGAAACGCCTCGGCAACCAGGACTTTGTACGATTCATCAACATTGCGGAGGGATCGCTCGCAGAAACGGAATATTTGATCATGCGCAGTCGAGACTTGGCGTATTTGTCGGCCGAGGCCACTGCCAAGCCCATGGCAGAGACTATCGAGATTGCAAAGATGCTAAACGCTCTGCGAGCAAGGGTTGAGTAAGGTGTTTCTTTCAGGGCACAGAACGGCCGGTCGTCGAAATTGACCCTGCCGAGCAAGTAATGCTCCTCTGTACCAACACGATCGATGGATAATCCCGGAACGAGCAAGCAGATTGCCAGCGGCTTTTAGCTATCAACTTTCAACTATCGACTATTGACTATCGACTATCAACTATTAACTATCAACTGTCCTTCCCATGTTCAAAAAGATCCTGATCGCTAACCGCGGGGAAATAGCATTGCGGGTGATTTGCGCCTGCAAGGAGTTGGGAATTCCCACGGTCGCAGTGTATTCGGAGGCCGACCGTTACTCTCTGCACGTGCGTTTTGCTGATGAGGCTGTTTGCATTGGGCCACCGCGCAGTGCCGACAGCTATTTGAACGTGGCCAGCATTATCTCCGCGGCGGAAATTACCGGCGCGGAAGCCATTCATCCCGGCTATGGTTTCCTGGCCGAGAGTGCCTATTTTGCCGACGTTTGCGAAGCTTCCAATCTCACCTACATCGGCCCCCGCCCGGAAGTCATCAGCCTGATGGGCGACAAGAATCGGGCGCGGGCCAGAATGAAAGAATTGGGTCTGCCGGTGCTGCCGGGCTCGGAAGTGATTGCGTCGCAGGACGAGGCTTTGAGAGAAGCCGAGCGCATCGGCTACCCCGTCATCGTCAAAGCCGCAGCGGGCGGCGGCGGCCGGGGAATGCGGATTGTCTCCTCGCCGGAGGACCTCCCCCACCTTTTTCAGACAGCGCAGAATGAGGCGGCGGCGTCTTTTGCGACTCCCGACGTCTATGTGGAAAAGTACATCAACTCTCCGCGGCATATCGAGTTTCAAGTCCTCGGCGACAAGCACGGCAGGGTAGTCCACTTGGGCGAGCGTGAGTGCACCATTCAGCGTCGTCATCAGAAGCTTGTAGAAGAATCCCCATCCACCCAAATTAATGAGGAGACCCGCCTGCGCGTCGGCCGTCAGGTCATCCGGGCACTGCAAGAAATAGGTTATACGAGTGCAGGCACGGTTGAGCTACTGATGGATGAGAAGCGCGATCTTTATTTCTTAGAGATGAATACGCGCATTCAGGTGGAGCATCCGGTAACAGAAATGGTAACGGGGTTGGACCTGGTGAAACACCAGATCATGATTGCCGCGGGTGGACATGTGCCCTTCGAGGGCGAAACCCTCCGGCTGCGCGGACACGCCATCGAGTGCCGCATCGTCGCAGAGAATCCGCAGACCTTTGCCCCCTCCGCGGGGAAGGTTACCGTCTTTCACGAACCCGGCGGCACCGGCGTGCGGGTTGATACGGCTGCTTATGCGGAGTCGGTAATCCCGCCCTATTACGATTCCCTCATTGCCAAGCTCATCGTGCAAGGCAAGGACCGCAATGAGGCCATCCGCCGCATGACCCGGGCCCTTGAAATGTTCATTATCGAGGGAATCTCCACCTCCGTCCCTGTCCACCAAAAAATCATGGCGGACCCGGATTTCCAGGCGGGGAATTTCGACACGCATTTCTTGAGCCGATTTGCCCGCAACGGGGACAGCACTTCCTGATCTTGGATTTTAGATTTTGGATTTTGGATTGAAGAACACGCGCGGCCGTTTCCCTTGCCCAATCCAAAATCGAAAATCCAAAATCTAAAATGGGCTCATGCACCTTGTAATCCCACGCCTCTATGCCATAATTGACCCAGCTCAGGGGGGCGGTCGTTCCCCCGTCGAAATGGCGATGGCCCTTTTGGCGGCGGGCGTCCGGATTGTTCAACTTCGAGATAAGCACGCGTCTTCCGGCGAACTCTATGTGAGTGCGCTGCGGGTAGCCGAATGCGTGCATAAGGCGGGAGGAATCTTTATCGTCAATGACCGTGCCGACGTGGCCCGAGCCGTGGATGCTGATGGAGTGCATGGGGGCCAGGACGATCTTCCGGTGGATTCCGCACGCTCCATTGTGGGTAGTGGTAAACTTATTGGCTATTCCACCCACAACCTGGAACAGGTGCGGGAGGCGGACCGTTCAACGGCCAATTACGTTGCGTTTGGCCCCCTCTTTCCCACCGCCAGCAAGGAGAATCCGGACGCGGTGGTGGGCCTTGCGGGTCTAGGGGAAGCGCGAAGGGCCACACGTAAGCCCCTGGTGGCCATCGGGGGAATAACGCTCGAAAACGCCCGCGAGGTGATTGAAGCCGGGGCGGACTCCATCGCCGTCATTCGCGGGTTGGTCGGAGCGCCGGACATCAGGCGCCGCGCTGAGGAGTTTCTTGAGAAGGTGTCAGGTATCAGGTGCCAGGTGTCAGGTGGCGGAAACACTGAAGGATGAAGTGTGAAGGCTGAAGGATGAAGGCTGAAGGATGAACCTCGAAGCATTAGGTGTGAAGGATGAAATATGACGGCTGAAGGAAAAACGCTGACGATTGATCCATGGGGGAACACATCTTTCATCCTTCAGCCTTCATCCTTCATCCTTTCTTCAATCTTTATCCGCAATCACACATTTTAAGAACGCGTCCATCGCGTTCTTGTTGGGCTGAACGATGAGTATAAAGTATAAATTATAAAGTATAAAAGATAAACCAATTAGCTATTTATCCTTTATCATTTATACTTTACACTTTATCCTTCTCTAAACAAACTCTATGGGAACGGGCAAAGCGAACGCCAACTCGCCACCCTCCGGGCTCGTGAAGGGCCTTGGCCTGTTTGATTCGACGACCCTCGTCATGGGCTCGATGATTGGCTCGGGGGTATTCATTGTCGCGGCGGACATTGGGCGCCAGGTTCAGTCGCCAGGTTTGTTCTTTCTCACCTGGATCATCGGTGGATTGATGACCGTGGTCGCGGCCGTCAGCTATGGTGAGTTGGCGGGCATGATGCCGCAGGCCGGCGGACAGTATATTTACCTGCGTGAAGCCTTTGGTCCGCTCTTCGGTTTCCTCTACGGCTGGACGCTCTTCCTGGTGATTCAAACTGGGACTGTGGCCGCGGTGGCGGTGGCTTTCGGGAAATTCCTGGGGGTATTTGCTCCGTGGGTTTCCGCCAAGACCCTTCTGCTCAACCTCGGGACCATCGCGATGTTCGGCCGTCCCATTGCCTTGACCTTTTCTTCCCAACAACTGATTGCCATCCTGGTGGTGTTTTTCCTGAGCGTACTGAACATCTTCGGGTTGCGTGTGGGCGCCGGGGTGCAAAACGTCTTTACCGTTCTGAAGGTCGCAGCCCTTCTCGGAGTGGTGGTGCTGGGCATTGGGTGGGCTTTTGGCCACCCCGTCGCCCCCTCTTCCGTGCAGGCATTCTGGCAGGGCGCGCACTGGAATTTGGCCACGTTAACGTTAGTTTCCGTGGCGCTTGTGGGACCGCTATTTTCTTCTGATGCGTGGAACAATGTCACTTTCACGGGCAGTGAGGTGATCAATCCCAAGCGCAACCTGCCCCTGGCCCTTTTTATGGGTACCACCGCGGTTTGCGTCATCTACTTTGCCTGTAATTGGGCGTACTACCGCGCCCTGCCATTTTACGGAGTCGCGCGCGGTGGGCTGCTCGAGCAGGGAATTCAACACGCGGCGGAGGACCGCGTCGCCACCGCTGCCGTCCAGGTCATGTTGGGGGGACGGGGTGCGGGACTGATGGCTGCCGCCATCATGATTTCCACCTTTGGCTGTGTTAATGGATTGGTTCTGGCAGGGGCGCGCGTGTATTACGCCATGGCCAAGGACGGCCTGTTCTTCTCCTCCGTAGGGAAGATTAATCCCAAGTATCACACTCCCGCCATCTCGCTCATGGTTTCCGCGGTTTGGGCGGCGATCCTGACCCTCACGGGCAGTTACAGCCAATTGCTTGACTATGTGATTTTCGCCGTCGTTCTGTTTTACATTTTGACCATTGCGGGTATCTTCCGGTTACGGCGGACACGCCCCGAGGCGCCGCGGCCCTATCGAGCCTGGGGTTACCCTGTCCTCCCGCTGTTGTATATCGCCTTCGCCTCGTTTGTGGAATTGGCATTGTTGACCAACAAAGACAAAGCTTTACAAAGCTTTGCTGGTTTGAGTATTGTCGCGATTGGCGTTCCGGTTTATCTTCTTTGGCGACGGCGGGCGCCGCGCCCATCCGCTTCGTGAAAACAGGTGAGGAGCAGACGCGTTGTGTTCCCCGAAGGGGGACAATATCATTAGCCGTAGGTGAGACCTACGGATCAGGACGGCAGTGAAAAGATCTCCTCCGACCCTGAAAGGGTCGAATATTCGACCCCTTCGGGGTCGGAAACTGATGATCTTGGCTTTGTTTCCGTAGGTTTCACCTACGGATCATGACGGTAATGAAAAGATTTCCGCCGACCCTGAAAGGGTCGAATATACGACCCCTTCGGGGTCGGAGACTGATGATCTTGGCTTTGTTTCCGTAGGTTTCACCCACGGCTAATGATATTCCGCTCCTTCGGGGCGGGCGGCGTAAAGCTGCCTCTACGATTTCAAGGAGAAAATCACACCTCATGGCGAATCTGCTGGCGAAGAAGACACTGGAAATGATTCAAGAGGAAGGCGCCGAGCACGGTGAGCACAGCCTTAGGCGGGTTCTCGGTCCGATCAACCTGATGACCTTGGGCATTGGCGCCATCATCGGGGCCGGCATCTTCGTTCTGACGGGAGCGGCGGCGGCTCGATATGCGGGTCCGGCCATTGTCCTGTCGTTCGTGCTGGCGGGCTCGGCCTGCACCTTCGCCGGACTGTGCTATGCGGAGTTTGCCTCCCTCATTCCCATCGCCGGTTCGGCATACACTTACGCCTATGCAACCTTGGGTGAGCTTTTCGCCTGGATTATCGGCTGGGACCTGATCCTGGAGTACGCATTCGGCGCGGCCACCGTGGCCTCCGGCTGGAGCGGTTACGTGCTTAGCTTCTTGCAGGATTTTGGAATTCGCATCCCCCCGCAAATCACCAGCGCGCGCGGCGAAGTCCTGGTGAATTACAACGGCCACTGGGAACACCTTTCACGCATCCAGGCCACGCTTACCTCCCAGCATATTGATCCTGGTTCCCTGGCCCACACGGGTGCCTATTTTGATTTGGTGGCCTTCCTGGCCATCATGGCGGTCACCGTGGTTCTGGTCATTGGGATCAAGGAATCTGCGAACTTGAACAGCGCCATCGTGATGATCAAGATTTCCATTGTGCTCGTGTTCATCGGTGTGGTGGGTTTTTACGCGCTCGGCCACCCTTCGCTCTTCTGGGCGAACTGGCATCCCTTTATTCCCCCCAACCAGGGAACATTTGGGGCTTTCGGATGGTCGGGAATAGCCCGCGGGGCAGGGGTAATTTTCTTCGCCTACATTGGGTTTGACGCGGTTTCGACCGCCGCGCAGGAGGCCAAGAACCCCAAGCGGGATATGCCCATCGGCATCCTGGGCTCCCTGATCATTTGCACGGTTTTGTATATTCTGGTTTCCGGGCTGCTCACGGGAGTTGTTTCTTACACCATGCTGAACGTATCCGACCCCGTCGCCATCGGTATTGACGCCGTCCCGGGTGTGCGATGGGGAAGCTTCCTCGTCAAAATAGGCGCCATCTTCGGGCTGGGCACGGTGATGCTGGTGATGTTGCTCGGTCAATCGCGGGTTTTCTATTCCATGTCCAAGGACGGACTGCTGCCGCGCTGGGCCGGCATCATCCATCCCCGTTTCCGCACACCCTGGATATCCACGAGTTTGGTAGGTTTCTTCGTCGCTGTTTTTGCCGCGTTGATTCCCATTGGTATTTTGGGCGAACTGGTGAGCATTGGGACGCTGCTGGCGTTTGTCATCGTCTGCGCCGGAGTCTGGGTTCTGCGGGTTAAGCGCCCCGACCTGCCGCGGCACTTCAAAACGCCCCTGGTACCGCTGGTTCCCATACTCGGGATTGTGGTCGCTCTGGGATTGATGGCAAGCTTGCCGGGAAGCACGTGGTTGCGCCTGATCATCTGGCTGATCGTGGGCATGGTGCTGTATTTCACTTTCGGGAAAAAGCACAGCCGGGTACAACTCGCCGCGGAAGCGAATTCCGCCGCGCAACCGGGCGCAGCGCGTTGAGGCGGGACGCCCGCGCGACGTTTGCTTTTTCACCTTTGTTTAGAATACCCTTTGCATAGCGCACGGGTTGCGGGTCCCCGGATTCGGGGGTTCCGGAAGGAAGCTAACGAATTCCTAACCCCTAATCCCTAACCCCTAATCCCCGGTCCCGTCCCTAGAACCACAGGTATGCTCATGAAAGGCCTCGAACTCCTTCTCCACGAATACCGCACGCGCCGTTTCGCGCGGTTTACTGCGTGGGTCTTGGCTTACGGCGCCGCGCTGGAGGCCGCGAACCGCCTCACTCGCGCCGAAGGCGGTGTCCCGGATCTCCTCTGGGTCATCTTCTGGGTTTGCGCGGTGGTTTCCGGCGTTTACTATCTGGCTCGCCTCTTGCGGTTCATTCGTTCCCGCTTGCTTTGGCGGCTCCAACGTCGCTTGGTTGTGGCGTACATGCTGATCGGTGTCGTTCCCATTTCCCTCATCCTGGCACTTGTCCTTTTGGGCGCCTTCATCATCAACGGGCAGTTCGCGGCCTCTTTGGTGGTTATGAGGTTGCACGATCACTTCGACGAAATTGAGCAAGTCAACCGCGTCGTGCTCCACCAGGCGCGTTACGGCGGTCAAAAGTCCCCCCCCGTCATGCTGGAGGGGATTCGAAAGTTCTATGTCACCGAGTTGGTCGACTATACGAAGAGCTACCCGGGACTGGTCATTACCCTCCACCTGGGGGACGTGACGCGCTCGTTCCTTCTGGACGGTAAGCCTGCGGAGAATCCCGCGGTTGTACCAAGTTGGATGAATGGCGCGGAATACGCGAACATCATTGTTGACCATGGCCAACTCGCCTTGCGATCCGTCGAGCGGACCAAGACTCCCGCCGGTGATTTGACCCTCGTGCTTTCGCAGCCCTTCACTCCCCAACTGTTAGATTTGGTGGGAGAGGGAATTGGCCCTGTGGACGTGGTCCTGACCAAGCAAGTGGAGTCCCGGGCTGCGGCGGGCGCAAAGATCGTCTTTGACTCAGGACCCGAGGGGGGCTATGTCCCAGGCAACTCGATTAGCTCCAAGGTCGTAAAGCTCCCGGACCCTGTAAATTTCATGGATTTTATTGTCTTTGGCGCCTCCTCACTCGATCCGATTTTTTGGGGAGGGGACAAAGAGGAGAAAGCCGGCGGCCCCGCATTTGTTCTGGTGTACTCCCGAATTTTCGCGCTGATCAGTCGGCTGCTGGCCACCCTCGGCGACTATTCGGCGATCTATGTTTTCCTCTTTAAGGCGGTGGCCATCGTTTTTCTGGTCATCGAAATCGCCGCATTCCTGATCGGCATCCGCATGACGCGCACCATGACCCGCACCGTGGATACCCTTTACGATGCTACCGAGCGGGTTAAGGCCGGGGATTTCTCCTATCGCACGAACTTTCCTTCCCACGATCAGTTGACCGCCCTGGGCGATGCTTTCGACAGCATGACCGCCTCGGTGGAGCGGTTGATGCAGGAATCGCAGGAACGGTTGCGGTTGCAGAGCGAGCTGGATATCGCCCGCGAAGTGCAGCGTCAACTCTTCCCTCAGACCGTGCCGAAGGTGCCGGGCCTGGATCTTTACGGCGTTTGCAAGGCCGCGCGTTCGGTGAGCGGCGACTACTATGATTTCTTGAAATTGGATGAACATCGGGTGGGACTGGTTTTGGGGGACGTGAGCGGCAAGGGAATCTCGGCGGCGCTTTTGATGGCGGCAATTCAATCGGCCCTGCGCGCGCAGTTTTACAATGGCTCGGGAGGCAGCCAAAGTTCCACCCCCGCCCAGCTTTCAACGGCCCGCGTCGTCGATCGATTGAATCGCCAGATCTACGCGAACACGCCGCTGGAAAAATACGTGACATTCTTCTTCGCGGTCTATGACGCGAGAACCCGCAATCTCTCTTACACGAATGCCGGGCATCTGGCGCCCATCCTCTTCCGAGACGGCAAGATCGAGCGCCTCCGCATCGGGGGGACGGTGGTGGGATTGTTTCCCTCCCCCACCTACGAGGTGGGAGAAATCCGTCTGGAACCCCACGATGTTTTGCTGGCTTATACGGATGGTATTACCGAGCCGGAGAATACCTACGGAGAGGAGTTCGGGGAATCGCGTCTTCTCGACGTGGCGCGAGGCATGATGAATTCTTCGCCGGAAGTGCTGGTCACGGAAATCTACCGGAGCGTGGACGAATGGACGGGCAGCCCGGAACTTCAGGATGACATGACCTTGCTTCTGGCGCGCGCGGAGTAGGACGCGCCGGCGCCGCCCTTAAGCCTCTCCAACAGTCGTTGCCGTTGGAGAGGAACTCCGATAGAATTTGGCGTTAATCCCTGCACCAAGGAGTTGAAGCGTGGCTCTCCGCAATCGTGTTGCCTTGGTTACTGGCGCTTCGCGCGGAATCGGCAAGGAAATCGCCCTGGCGATGGGGCGCGCGGGCCTGCGCGTGGCGGTGGCTTTTCGCACCAATAAGCTGGGCGCGCAACAGGTTCTATCGGATTTGCGGGCGGTGGGAGCAGAAGGCCTGGCCTTCGCCACGGATGTGACTGATCCCACGCGGGTCAAAGAATTGATTGAAGCCGTGGCTAAACAATTCGGCCGGCTCGACGTTCTGGTCAACAACGTTGGTGAGTTTGAGTGGAAGCCGGTGGTGGAATCGACCGTGGAAGCCTGGAGCGCCATCATTGTGTCAAACCTCTACAGCGTTTTCTACACCACCAAGTTCGCATTGCCGGTCATGCGCCGGCAGCGCTGGGGGCGCATCATCAACCTGGGCGCCGTGGGCGCAGAACGCGCCTTTGGGCAGGCGAAGATTTCCGCCTATTCCGCTTCCAAAGCCGGCATTGTGGCCTTCACTCGCTCGGTGGCGCTGGAAGAGGCGCGCCATGGGATTACCGCCAATGTGGTGAACCCGCCGGTGATCGACGAGAAGGAACTATCGCTCGAAGAAGCCCAGCGCTTGACCGACGTGCGCTTTCCCGTGGGCCGCCCCGCCACCGGCCGAGATATTAGTGAAGCCGTGAGATTTTTTGCCTCGGAAGAGTCCGCGTTCATCACCGGTCAGGTGCTCAACGTCAGCGGGGGGTGGATGCTTTAAGACACGGGACACGGGATACGGAGTTAGGGATGTGTGCCGAACGCTGATTCCTGAATAAGGCTAACCCGATTTTGCCGGTCCGCCGGCGGAACTTAAATTCCGAATCACGAATTCCGTATCCCGTGTCCCGAATTATGAAAATTCTCACTTCCTCCGAAATGCAGCGGATTGATCGCTTGACTACGGAGCGATACGGCATTCCCAGCCTGACGCTCATGGAGAACGCCGGCCGCAGCGTCATGGAATTCACCGTGTCGCGCCTCGGGCCGCTCGCGTCACACCACATCGTAGTCCTCTGCGGAAAAGGTAATAACGGCGGCGATGGCTTGGTGGTGGCCCGCTTGCTCCGAGAACAGGGATTCAAGCTGCGCGTGCTATTGTTTGCAGACCCCAACGGATTGCGCGGAGACGCCGCGGTGAATTGGGCGCGGCTTCGCTCCTGCGGCCTGCCGGAGATCATCGCGGACCGGGAAGCTTGGCAAGCCATCGCGCCTTCTCTTTCCGGCACCACCCTGTTTGTAGATGCCTTGCTGGGGACCGGACTGGCGAAACCGCTGGAAGGGTTTCTGCTGGAGGTTGTGCGCCACATTAATGCGGGTCACGCCGCGGCCCAAGTACTGGCGGTGGATTTGCCCACAGGAATTTCGGCGGACTCCGGTGAGCTCATCGGCGAGCACATGCGCGCCGATTTCAGCGTCACCTTCACGGCCCCAAAGATTGCCCACGCGTTTCCGCCTGCTTGCGAGCGCGTGGGCGAGTGGGTGGTGAAGCAAATTGGAACTCCGGCAGAAGCCATGGAGAGCGACCCCAGTCTCTCCCTGAATTATGCGGGCCGGCAGGATGTAGCTTGGATCACGAAGCCGCGGGCTGCGTCCGCGCATAAGGGCAGTTTTGGGCATGTGCTGATCCTGGCCGGTTCCATGGGTAAGACGGGCGCCGCCGCCATGGCCGCGCGCGCCGCATTGCGGGCGGGTGCGGGACTGGTAACGGTGGCCACTGCTAAGAGCGCGCAGCCCATCATCGCCGCATTGGGGATGGAGTTCATGACGGAAGCGCTGCCCGAAACCGAGGACGGAACCATTTCCCTTCGCGCCCTCGAAGGCCCGCGCTTGGATAAGCTGGTGGCGGGCAAAACGGTGCTGGCCGTGGGGCCGGGCATCGGCGCACACCCCGAGACCGCGGAGTTGGTGCGGACCATCGTCAATAAATATTCTCTGCCCCTGGTTCTGGACGCGGACGGCTTAAACGCCTTTGCTGGTCAGATGGCATCTTTTCGCCAAGACATACGGTCCGGGGGTACGACGGTCTTCACCCCTCACCCAGGCGAAATGGCGCGCCTGACAGGGAAGACGATCGCGGAGATTCAAGCCCAGCGCGTGGCCGTGGCGCGCGAATTTTCGCAGAAATACGGTGTCACCCTGGTGCTGAAAGGATTTCGAACCCTGGTCGCCGCACCCAACGGACAGGTGGAGGTCAATCCCACAGGCAATCCCGGAATGGCCAAGGGCGGGACCGGCGATGTGCTGACAGGTTTGATGGCCGGACTGCTGGCACAATTTCCTTTGCATCCGGTGGGCGAAGTTGCCACGGCTGCGGTATACTTGCATGGAATGGCAGGCGACCTTGCCGCTGGCGAATTAGGACAGCATTCCATGTTGGCCGGAGATCTTCTCGAGAAGATCCCGCAGGCCTATAAAGAATTGACGATTGTCGATTGATGATTTGCGATTGTGGATTCATGATCGAGAACAAGGAAATCGTCCTTTGCTTTCAATCACCAATCACCAATCGGCAATCACCAATGATTAAGGTCGTAACCACGCTCGCTGAGCGCGTGACGCATTCGCCGGAGGAAACCGTACTCTTTGGGCGGGAAATAGCGGTGCATCTCGGGCCGCCTTGCCTCGTGCTGCTGGAAGGTGATTTGGGCACGGGCAAAACCACGCTGGTTAAGGGAATTGTCGCCGGCCTGGGCGCGGCCAGTGAAGATGAGGTCTCGAGCCCGTCCTTTACTCTAGTGCATGAATACGGCTCGGCGGGCAGGGTTTATCACGCGGATCTCTACCGAATCGAAGGCGCCCGCGACCTTGCCACCCTGGGGCTCGAAGACTTCTCAAGTCAGGCGGCTACGGTTCTTGTTGAATGGGGCGAGAAGCTTGGAGATAATGCTCCTATACCTTGCGTCAAAATCCGAATGGAGCATCTAGGAAGTGACAATCGTCGAATCCTCATCGAACGTGTGGAAGCGTAGCTTTCAAGCCCGAGCCTGTGCGGTTCTCGGACTCCTGGCCGCCGCCTTTGTTGCCGGATGCGGTGGCGTTCCCAAGACCTTCTACTACACTTTGCAAGTCCCCGCCGCACCTGCGCCGAGCGATCCACGGACCGACTACGTTCTGGGGGTCGACCACTTTCGGGCGCCGGAATTCCTGCGTGATGATCGCATCGCGTATTATGTGACCCCCACGCAGATGAATTTCTACCAGTATCATCGCTGGGGCTCCGACCCGGCCACACTGGTCTCCGAATTCACCGCCGAATGGTTGAATGCCAGCGGGGCTTTTACGCAAGTGAGGATGCTTCCCGTGCGCGAACATGTGGACTACACTTTGGGGGGGAGCGTCCGCGATTTTGAGGAAGTCGATTCCGATGGAGGCGCCAAGGTGCGCCTGGCCTTGGCCCTTTCCCTGGTGCGAACCAGCGATCACAAACTCGTGTGGTCGGGCGAACAGCGTGTGGAAACCCCTCTTCCGGGGCGAGGCGTTGAGGGCGTCGCCACCGCGTTGAATGCTTCTTGCGCTCAAGCTCTGCGTGAACTGGTTCCTGGACTCATCGCGCAGATCGAGCAGGATTTTAAAGGCAGTGGCAAGTGACCATTGCCAATTGAAGATTGCCGACTGAAAATGGAGAAATCATCCTTTCCTTTCAATCGATAATCGTCAATCGGCGATCGGCAATTGCTTGTCGCTCGTCATTGAATTTCAAAGGGGAGAATCTCTCATTATGACGGAAAGTGTAGGCCCCACCCCGTGGGGCTTGATAGTGGGTTCGTCGAGCGGATTCGGGGCTGCCGCCAGCTTGGAATTAGCGCGTTCCGGACTCAATATCCTCGGCGTGCATTTTGATCGCCGCTCGAATATGCCTCAGGTCGAGCAAGTCATCGCGCGCATTCGCGAAACCGGCCGCGACGTCCTATTTTTCAATATCAATGCTGCCGACCCTGGCAAACGAACAGAGGCCTTGAACCAGATTCAGGAGCACTGGAAAAAGGCCGGGGGCGAGCACTTCGTCAAGCTCCTGATGCATTCGGTGGCGTTCGGTTCGCTGAAACCTTATCTGGGCGAGTCCCCCGACGACGAACTAACCCAACAACAGATGGACATGACCGTGGACGTTATGGGGAATAACCTTGTTTATTGGGTGCAGGATCTCTTCCGCAGAAAGATGTTCCGCCAGGGAAGCCGCATCTATTGCATGACCAGCGCCGGCGGGCACAGCGTGATCCCAAATTATGGCGCGGTTTCGGCCGCCAAGGCGGTGATGGAATCGCACATTCGACAACTCGCCTACGAACTGATGCCTTACGGCATCACCGCCAACGCCATTCAGGCCGGAATCACCATGACGGCTGCTTCCAGCAAGATTCCCGGAATCGAAAAGCTCGCTGAGTTCGCACGGCTGCGAAATCCCGGCGGGCGGCTGACCACTCCTGAGGACGTCGCCCAGGCCATCGCCGCATTGATGAGCGACAAAACTCATTGGCTGACGGGCAATGTCATCCGCGTAGATGGCGGGGAAGATATCGTGACGTAGAAGTTGCAAGCTTGAAGTCAGGAGTCAGAATCAATGATATGACTCGCGACATTTGGCTTCTAACCCCAACCTGCTAACTTTCTTATGAACTCGTTTTTCCCGCCTTTAGGGAGTGCCGCGAGGCTTAGGACTCTTCGTATCTGATCCCGCGTGGCGCTCTTCGATCCGTACAGCTCCACATATTCGGCAATCGTCACTCGCGCGGATTCGCGGGAGGGAAGAGGATAAATCGGATCTCCCGCCTGCATGACGCCCTCCTGAAGCACGCGAAGATAGCAGCCGGTGCGCCCACTTTCCAAAAATGTTTTGGTTATACTGGGCGTCTCAAGTGCCAGGGCCAGCTTGAAGCAGGGGAGTCGCGGTTGGGTTACCATAAAGCGCGCGGTCCCAATCGCGAATTCATCGCCAATGGCGACTTCGTCTTCGCCGAGCCCCTCCACCGTCAGATTTTCACCGAACGATCCTGGCCCCAGATCCTCGCGGTGTAACGCTTTCTTCCAGTGCAGGATGTTATCCCAGGAATAGAGATAAACGGCCTTGTCTGGGCCGCCATGAACGGAGAGGTCGGCCTGCCCGTCACCTTCAAGGTTCAGCTCGCGAACCACGACCGGCCCGGAGACGGGGGCTTTGAATATTCCGGTTTCAACCTGCTTCCCGTGCACGCTCACAACACGCGGCATGGCGACGTTGATGGATATGACCTTCATAGGGTTGCGTGATTCCCAACGTTGTAGCGGTGGCTTTACGCCGCCATTGGGTTTGATCCTAAAGCGGTGAGTTTCCCTCGCCAAGACGCTGTAGCGGCGAGTCTAACTCACCAAATGGCGACGTAAAGCCGCGTGCACCTCAATTCTGCCCACCACCCATAATAAGGTAGTGGTGTCATTTGAAAATTCGGTGGCATTGGAATTGCGTTAATGGATGACTGCTTCAGCGAAAAGTTTTACTGATAGCCCTCCTTGGCGTTGACAGGTAATTGTGAAATCAAAAGGCTGTGTCGATTTTGGGATGGAGTCTTGGAGATACAGCACAACAATTTGAATGGTATATTTTCTACTAAGGGACTCAAAATTAGGCTTCCCTTGGCCAGAGATAGCGGCCAGTAGGGGCTCTGTGAAATCTATGGCTGCTGAAGTGTCTGGTGTTAGTAGGTCGTGGAGTTGAAATTCGTGTGCCTCTGCAATATTTTCACAATTCGAAAGCTCATATCCACGAAGTCGAACAGTTTTTTCGCCTTGGTTGTAAATCATCAGGGTCATTTGCGATACGGTGGCGTGCATCAAATGGTCTGTAGAAAACTGAGAGGAGACTTGCAGGAGGAGACGCTTTGATGTGGTCTCGGTTTTTATTGCGGCTGAAAGATTTGGTTCCTGGTGCTTAACCTCTGCCTTTATTGTGGTTTCTAATTCTCTAACCTTTGTTTCGAGGATTTTGATCTCTTGGGATTTCTTCTGGCAATCTGAGTCATGGGTTGTCTTAAGTTCTATTACTTTCTTTGCGGCGTCTTTCTCTATTCTACGGACGGTGCTCACGGTTCCCTTGAAGATGACAATTATCCACGTTAACAAAAGTAAGATGATCCAGGTTTTTGGTTGCCATGAAGGTACCCAATTAGTGATGATCCAAGATGAGCACCATGTTGGTTTAAGCTTGGTGCAAATGAACCAAGCAACGGTACAGAGAGTTGAAGCGCTGGTAGCCACCGCCACGCCAGGCCTCCATAAAACTTCCTTGACGATATCCAAGATGCTGGAGGCTGCTGGCTGAGACATGCCGATATTGTACGCAGTCCTCGGTTCTGAGCAATTAAAATCGCCGAGATGGTTCAGAAAGAAGTGTGGTATTATCTCGGCCAGGAATTGGCCGAGTTTACTTTGCTTGGTGAGACGCTCCGACTCCCATCGAAGCGTTTAGGGCGCATGCCGCGCACACCATTTATACATGGAGGTGTGCGAAAATGCCAGAAGAAAAATCAGCTCCCCCAAAAAATGAACGGAAACCTGCGTGGTACTCGCCAGATCGCTTCCAACCGACCGGGAAGTGGTCTCGGGATTTTAAGGTGAAAGGTCCTATCGAACAATTATCTGGCGACGTTCGAACGGTTCGTAACTACATAAAAAAGAGAAGAGAAAATCGTGGATCTTCTCGTTAGCTATCCTGATTGTCTGCGAGTGACCATATTTTTAGGGGAAGGAGTCTTGTGGCGAGGGTGATGGCTAAAAGCAACATCACAACCAAGAAATTTGACCAGTCAGATTGAATTACTGAGCCGACCAAAGCGAAGGGAACTATTCCGATTCCAGCGAGCAGCAACCCCACACATAACCAAACGGGGCCGAGCGTAAGGTAGGTGAGGATGAACGCCGAGATCCAGCACTGTAGCCCAAAGACATACGAGGATACAAATAAGCAAAAAGAAGTCCAGATTCTATTCCTTTTAAAAGCCATCAGCGGGAAAAAGATGAATAGGTCGATTAGAAACGTGGCGGCGGCGATCCGTGTTAACCACGGGTAAATGTGGTTGGCTATCCATCTGACACCGAGAATCAATACAGCCAGAATGAATATAGGGATAGCTGCGGATATGAAGCATCCCAAGAGAATTTGTAGCTTCTCTGAGAGGTGGTCTTTCTCCGCTGACCAAAGCCTTTTGTGTTGTTTTTTTGGCGAGTCATTAATCCTATTCACAAGTGGTTCTATTTCGTCGAATATAACTGGCCTCTTTCGGCGCCTGAAGTACCAGAACGCGGAAGCGCCGGCCGCTCCCAGCACCAGGACAACGACCAGGGGGCCGAAAAATCCAGTTCGGACGGTGATCTGGTCCGGGGCGCGTGCGACTATTTCTGGAACTCCTCGATACTCTACTATTTTCCCTGTGACGCAAACGGACTCTCCGTCGTAGGTTTTTTCTGGACGTTTGAAGTTGTCTCTGTCGCTTCCCCAGATTAAGACCGTGAATATCTGGTGGGGGTAGGGCTCGTCCAAGTTGAGGAAGGTTGGCTGGCCCCTGCTCCTTGCTGCGTAGTTGGCGCTCTCCACCTTGCCGCAGACGGTGGCAGTCTCGCCGATGTGGTTTTTAGCCTCAGCGGCAGTAATAGTTTCAGCCGATCCAGCCTTCACATAAAGGCAAAATCCGAAGGCGAGAGAAAAGGCGAGCGTGACTGGCACCTTGCTAAGGTCCACGCGCAACTCCGTGTCACAAATGGCATGGACCACGGTAAATTTGTTCTAACTAAGGGGGAGCGGAACAGAATGGCGATTGATTTTGGGAGTTGGGAGGCTGCCCGACATGCACGAGGAGGATTTCGGGCGTCGGTTGACAGGCGGGCCTG
>JBEKLF010000112.1:0-26143 GCA_050010335.1 Terriglobia bacterium | reverse complement strand
TTGGTCGCCACTTTGACCCGGGTCTTCGAGGATATGCAATCCTACCCGGAGCTGATCCGACCCCGGCTGCTACCTTTTTGCTAGCCATCATGTCCCTTTATTTATGCGCGGATGTATATCACGCGGTAGCCGCGAATCGGGAGGAAGCGGCCAGCGCGGTGATCTGGAAACACAACGGCAGAGGCAACAGCGAGAATTGGCATAAAGAACTGAAGAGCGGCTTGGGGATGGAACAGATGCCGTGCGGGCAGTTCGAGGCCAATGCGATGTATTTCGCCATCGGCGTGCTGGCCTATAACTTGGCCCAACTCCTGAAACGGCAGGTCCTGCCGGCCTCGTATCGCACGGCGACGGTGGCGACGCTACGCTGGAAGGTGTATCGGCTGGCGGGCAAGCTGGTGCGCCACGCGCGCGGCTGGATGCTGCAGATTAAGGCTGACTTGGAGAAATGGCGCCTGTTGGAATCCGCGCGGGTCTGCTGCGCGACGCTACCGGTCTGAAGGAGGAGGCAAAAAAGGACGACCATCGAACCGCCACGCGGCGGTGTCTGTCGCCGACAGAAAAACCGTATGCGAGGACCTATGGGACCCTGAACTTAGACCGGGATTGGTCGCGAGTTGCCCCGCTGCTCGCGCCAACTGACTTTCCCATCACCTCGCACAAGCACAACATCGCTCAATCGCGATTCTTGGGCCAATAGAGGTATGTTGTCACTCGACGTGATCTTTAGTAGTATCCAACCCTTTGGATACTCGAGTGCAAATTATACCCTGGCAGCGGACGAGAATCTCCCCGTCCGCTGACCTCGTGGCTGTTAAACTGCCTGTGAAAGGGATCTTCCGCGGGATGGCCCGGCGGACCGAAAACCCATGATTCGTTTCCTCAGGCGTCTGTCCTTCTTCCTCTTGGTCGTCTTGCTGGTCACCGTTGTAGGTGGCGGGGTATGGCTCCGATGGCGCGCGCGGGCGAGCCTTCCTGCCCTCGATGGCGCCATTCCGGTACCGGGGCTTTCGGCGCGGGTGGAAATTCTGCGAGACGCACGCGGCGTTCCCCACATCCGGGCCCAATCCATTGCGGACGCTCTTTTTGCTCAGGGTTATGCCACGGCTCAAGACCGCCTATGGCAAATGGATTTGAACCGAAGGAATGCGGAGGGTGAACTTTCAGGAATCTTTGGCGATCGCACCCTGCGCATAGACATTGAAAGCCACACGCTGGGCTTCCCCCAGGTGGTGGCAAGCGCCCTCGCCGATCTCTCCCCCGAGGAGCGGAGTCTCCTTGGTGCGTACACTCGTGGCGTCAACGCTTTTATCGACAGCCACCGCGACCGTCTGCCTTTGGAATTCCTCATCGTGCGATACCAGGCCCAACCCTGGCGCGATATCGATTCGGTGGCGGTGGCGTTGAACCTTGCGACGGCCCTCAGCCAAAGCTGGGAAAGCGATTTGATGCGCGAGCATATCGCCGCCAAGTTGGGGCAAGTTCTCTTACCAGACGTGTTCCCTGACCACTCTGCATTCGACGTGCCGGTTGCGGATGTTCCAAAATCAACCCTTGAGAGCCCGAAACCGCTGGCCGTCAATCTGGGCAATGAAGCCTTTCCGGACAGCCTTCTCGCCGAAGCCTTGTTCCCGGCCAGAGTGGATTACGCGAGGGGTGTCGGGAGCAATAACTGGGTTGTGAGTGGATCTCACACAAAATCCGGCAAGCCGTTACTTGCGAACGATCCCCATCTTGCTCACAGCGTTCCCAGTGTCTGGTATATGGTTCACCTCAAAGCGCCCGGACTCAACGTAACCGGCGTAAGCCTTCCCGGGCTACCCCTCATACTTATTGGTCACAATGAGCACATCGCCTGGGGCATGACCAACACCGGGCCCGACGTTCAAGATCTCTACATCGAGACCTTCAACTCCCGCGACCCCAGGAAATACTTGCACAACGGCCAGTGGGTGGATGCAGAAGTAAGGGATGAGATCATCAAAGTCCGTAACCGGAGCGATTACCATCTCCGCGTCATGGTCACGCGTCATGGGCCAATCATTTCCCACGACGGCGGCCGAGACCTTGCCTTGCAATGGACGTTGCTCAGCCCGCATGCAGTAGGATTGCCCTTCCTGCGCATCAATCAGGCGAGCAACTGGCAGGACTTCACGGGGGCCCTTCGCGAGTTCAAAGTGCCGATGCAAAATTGCGTTTACGCCGATGCCGAAGGCAACATCGGCTATTACGCCGCGGGACTTGTTCCCATCCGCAAACATGGTGTCGGCGCCGTTCCCGTACCCGGTAGTACCGACGATTACGATTGGACCGGTTTTATCCCGTTTGATGAACTTCCCCACTCTTTTAATCCCCCGAGCGGGATGATCGCAACCGCCAACGGGCGCATTGTTCCTAACAATTATCCGTATTTCATTACCGCCAAGTGGGAAGCTCCGTTCCGTACCGCGAGAATATTTCAACTCCTCCGCCAGGGGGCGGCCTTCACTGCATCGGACATGCTGCGGATTCAGACCGATGTCCTGAGCCTCGAGGATGAGTGGCTTGCCAAACAACTTCTCGCGGCGGCCGGGAATCAACCGCCTTCTTCCCCCGACGCCCAGTTTGCGCTCGATCTCTTGAAAGGCTGGGATGGCGAAGCCCGAGCCGATTCCGCTGCCACGCTGGTCTTGGATGTTACCCGGCACGCCCTGCTTGCCCGCATCCTGAAACCGAAACTGGGTGACGGGCTTTCCGGATATCGTTGGCCCTTGAGCACGATATTCCTTCAGAATGTCGTGAACCAAAAACTCACGCGTTGGCTCCCCCCAGGCGATACAGATTTCCAGATGACCCTGATGAAAAGCCTGGATGAAGGGCTCCACCAGATACCTTCTCTGGTTCACAGCCAGAATCACGCGGCCTGGAAATGGGGTGATACGATCCCCCTGACCTTTCACCATCCTTTGAGCAGCGGAGTCCCGTTCCTGGGCCGATGGTTGGATGTTGGCCCTTTCGCGCAGGCGGGAACAGGTACGACCGTGAAGCAAACAACTCCTCACGTGGGACCTTCCATGCGCATGGTGGTGGATTTCTCCGACTTGGACCAGTCAATGCAAAACATAACGTTGGGAGAATCGGGCCAGGTCTTTAGCCCCTACTACCGTGACCAGTTTTCGGCTTGGTACAACGGAAGAAGCTTCGCGATGCCGTTCAGCGACGCGGCCGTCGAAAAGAGTGCTGTGCACAAGCTCGTGTTGGAACCAGGTCGATGAAGTCATTAACACACATTTCCATTTTTCTTATACGGTTTCAGCCATGAATTGGATCAGGAGTTCAATTTGCATTGTAACTGTAGCTTCCGGGCTTTTATCGTTTCGTTGCATTATGGTGGGACAAGATGCTGAGCCGAGCACGCCGAGGGATAAGAGTAGTGACACTGGGGCAGAAATTGTCTCCTTTCCAAGCGGTGACCTGACCCTCCGTGGGGCGGTATACCGGCCCCAAGGTAAGGGTCCGTTCCCAGCGATTGTTTACAACCATGGTAGCGCTCCGGGAATGTTGAGCAGTGAGGTGTTCTCGGCGCTCGGCCCGATATTTGCCAAACACGGCTGGGTGTTTTTTGGACCATGTCGAAGAGGGCAGGGACTGAGTGGCGCGGCCGGTCCCTATATCGGCGATGAGATCGAGGCAGCCAAGAAGAAAGGCGGCATTCATGAGGGTGCGGTCACCATGGTTCGTCTTTTACAAACCGACCACCTTAATGATCAGTTGGCGGGTTTGGAGTGGCTACGTAAACAGCCCTTTGTCCCGCCATCTCGTATTGCTGTCATGGGCACCTCGTTCGGAGGCGTCGAAGCTGTGCTCGGCGCTGAGCGGGCTCCTTACTGTGCCGCAATTGACGTCTCAGGGGGAGCCGAAAGCTGGTCTCTGGCGCCTGAGCTGCAATCACTGATGAGGAAGGCCGTCTTGAATGCGCATGCACCGATTTTCTTCATGCAGCCGGAAAATGACTATGACTTAGCGCCGAGCCGAATTCTCTCCGCAGTGATGAAGGAGGCAGGCAAGACGTTCGAGATAAAGATTTATCCTTCTTACGGCGATTCGGTGAAGGAGGCTCATAGCTTCGGCTATTTCGGAACCTCTATTTGGGGTCCAGAAACATTCCGCTTCTTGAATCAACATTGCGGCGACTCCTCCCACACACTTTGACGAGGCGGAAAGTGAGAGGATAAACTGAACGGAGCAAAGGAAGTCCTATATTAATCCTCATTTGGGCTTCGGCGCGGGCCAAATCGCGCCGAGCCAGATCGGGATTCAAGCAAGCCAAAGGGATCATATATTGATGACATTATTGTTGCCGCAGTGCGTCTCGATTCGCCAATCAGAATCTCGCCGGTCATTTGCGACCGAACATCTTTCGTGCATCAACCTGTTTCTCCTGCTCGTCTGCGTCACGCTGGGTCACGCGGAGTGTTTTGGGGCTGCTCAGGAACCGGCCCCACGACCGCTTGAGCTTGCATACACCGTGCAAGTGGATCGTCCAACAACACACAGGGTAGCCATCGATATTGTTGCCCGCCAGGTGGAAACAGACCATCTCGAATTCGTTCTCCCGGCCTGGGGACCGGGGCGCTATGCGATTTATGATTTTGCCAAGAATGTTCAGGAATTTTCCGCTCAGGGCGCGGACGATCACCCCGCGCCATGGATCAAACTCGACAAGCAGACGTGGCGCGTGGATGCCGGCCAGGCCGGGGGAATCGTCCACGTCCATTATCAAGTTTTTGCCAATGATCTCACCGGGTCGTTCTCGCAGGTTGACAATGCGCACGCCAACTTGAATGGTCCCTCAGTGTTCATGTACGTTGATGGGCATAAGCCCGATCCCATCACGCTAAACGTTGAGGCTCCCACTGGATGGAAAGTCATCAGCGGATTCTCGACTTCGGCAACGGAGAGAACTTTCCGCGCGCGCAATTACGACCTCCTGGTGGATACACCGCTCGAGATCTGCGGTGAATGCTCCCTCGATCAGTTTCAAGAAGGGGACAAGACCATAGAGGTTGCGGTACACACGTACAACGATGAGGATAACGACCGATCCCGCCTTCTTGCCGGGCTGAAGAAAATTGTCCACGTTGAAATGGCGTCGATGCCCCCGCCGGATTTCGAGCACTACCTTTTCATTTTCCATTTTGTGCCGGACATCTCCATGGGAGACGGCATGGAGCATTTGAATTCGACCCAAATCATCATTAAAGGTAATGTGCGGGACAGCACGCAGGAAGCGCTGGAGACGGCAGCCCATGAATTCTTCCACCTTTGGAACGTTAAGCGGCTTCGCCCCGCGGCACTGGGACCCTTCGATTACACCCGCGAGAATTACTCGCGTTCTCTCTGGGTCGCCGAGGGCATCACCACTTATTACGGCTACCTCTTCCTCCGCCGATCCGGACTCTGGACGCGCGAGCAGTTCCTCGATCATCTGGCGAATGAGATTGCCACGCTGGAGAGGGAACCGGGAAGGAATTTGATGTCCGTGGAATCGTCCAGTTTCAGTGCCTGGTTTTTCGACCGGTCGCCCCAGATGCAGGAAACGAATTTCGCCAATACTACAATTTCGTATTACAACAAAGGCGCACTCTTGGGCATGTTGCTGGATTTGGAAATACGGTCGCGCACGGAAGGACACAAGTCTCTGCTGGACATGATGCGGTTCATGTACCACGAGTTCTACCAGGCCCCCGCCACGAGCTACTACGGGCCAGGGCGGGGGTATGAGGAAAAAGACGTGGTGGAGGCTCTCAATTCCATCACCGGATCAGATTTCGCGCCCTTCTTTGAGCATTACGTCAGGGGGACGGATGCCCTCCCGTATCAGCAGACCCTGGCGATGGGCGGACTCGAGCTCCGCGCGCAGACGCCCCCTGGCGCTGCCCCAGAGTTGGGTGTCGTGGTTCAAGCCGAAACCCGGGGGACGCGGATTGTCACGATCATTCCCGGAAGTGCGGCCGACCAGGGAGGGCTCAGCCGCGATGACCTGCTAATCGATGTAGACGATCAATCGCTAGCGACCGAGGACCTTGCGACGCGGCTCAAACCCTATCCGGTGGGCGCCAATGTCCCGATCACGGCGGAACGGCACGGGCGCCGGGAAAGAATTACCATAACGCTCAACCCCCCGAGGCACAAACAGTATTCCATCGTCCCCTTGCCGTCCGCGACGCCTGAACACATAGCCATAAGGGAGGCTTGGCTTGCTGCGCAATAAACTCATTACTGTTCACCCGAGGGATTTCAGAGCCACGAGGGTGCCTTTCATCAAGCGGCTGAATTGCCACACCACATTCTCACGGAAAGTCTCCGCTTTCGTTTTGGGAACCCTGATCCTGGGGCTGCTTCCGGCTAGGCCGCGGGTTGCCCGCGATTCTGCCGCCGACGGTCAGCGCGCGGACGTGGAAGCGCTAGTCCAAGCAGGTCACTGGAAGAGAGCTCGCGCGATTCTTGAGCCTCAAGTCAAAGACCATCCCCAGGACCCCAAAGCAAGCTACCTGCTCGCGGAAGTGAAGGCGGCGTTCAAAGATTTCGACGGAGCACTCCCGCTTGCCCAGCACGCCGTCGATCTCGATGGCAAGAATTCCGAGTTCCACTTGAAACTGGGTCAGGTGTATGGAGAATTGGCTGCTCGCGCCAGCATCTTTTCGGTGGGGCCGCTGGTGCTGAAATTCCGAAAGGAAGTGGAAACCGCCATAGAACTCAAACCCGCGAATCTTGAGGCGCTCGACTCCATGATGCAGTTTAAGTTTCAAGCGCCGGGTGTGCTGGGGGGAAGTAAGGATGAAGCACGCGCCCTGGCGGAGAAGATCACACTTTTAGACGCCTGTGAAGGAAACTTGGCCCACGCGGAGCTCGCTGAACTGGAAAAGAATCCGGCCCAGGTGGAAGCATATCTGGTAAAAGCTGTGCAGGCGAACCCCAAGAATTACGGTCCGTTGATTGAACTCGCAAAATATTACAGCCGACAACCCCACGCAAAATATGATGAGGCCGCGAAACACGCCCAAGACGCCTTGCAGCTTGATGCCACGCAAATTGGGGGGTACTGGATCCTGGCGCGAGTTTTCGCTCTCCAGGAACGGTGGAACGATCTTGAACCAATCCTTGCCACAGCGGAAAAAGCCGTTCCCGATGACCTGCGCCCGTTTTATGAAGCTGCACAGGCATTATTGGAAGCCGGCAACGAGTTCCCGAGAGCAGAGGGCTTCACGAAGAAATACCTTTCGCAGGAACCGGAGGGCGGGGACCCGGACAAGGCAGAGGCGCACCGGTTATTGGGACTCTTGCTCGAGAAGGAAGGCCGGAAGGCAGAAGCGCGCGCGGAAATTCAAACCGCCCTCCAGCTCCGGCCCAACTTCCGAGCTGCGAAGGACGATCTGAAGCGATTGGAGAACTGAAAGGTCCGTGAAGTGTGATCCCCGCCCCGTCGTTTGACCCGCTCACCCAACCGTGAACTGCCTACACTGACTTCTTTCGCCGAAGCTTATGAACCAGATACAACACGATGACGCAGCCCGCAATGATGGCTAGCGCGAGGCGATCCACTCGGCCCACAATCTTGACCAAGGTGCCCCAGCTACTTCCAAAAAGAAATCCCACGTAACCAATGACCACTGCCCAGCAAACCGCGCCCAGGAAAGTAAAAAGGAAGAAAATCGAAAAAGGCATACCCAAAGCGCCGGCCAAAACTCCCGCAAATACGCGCAAGCCGGTGATGAAGCGTGCCACAAAGACTGCCCATTGACCGTGCTTTTGAAACATTCTTTGGGAGGCATCGTACTTTTTCGCAAGCCGAGGAAAGCGCCTGAGGAAACGATTGACAACGGAAGTCCCGCCGTACCGGCCTAGCATATAGCCGCCACTGGCGCCAAGGGTGGCCCCGGCGATGGCGGTAACAATGGCCGACAGGAGATGAAGCTTGCCTTGGAAGGCGAGAAATCCGGCAAACAAAAGTACGGTCTCGCCGGGAATCGGGATGCCGACGTTCTCCGCCATCGCCCCAAAGAAGACTACCCAGAGCCCGTAGCGTGCAAAGAAGTCAGACAATACTTGGAAAATTGAGTTAGCCACGACTTCCGCGATTATGCACGATGTTGGGCTTCCATCCCAAAGGATTCTAAGGGCACGTCGTTCGAGGTCACCCCGCGAAGCGCACTATGTCGCCACTAAGCGCACAACTGGCTTTGTTTGCTATAACATCTCAGGGTAGCGGGCCTCCGGCGGGTTGGGGGGGGGGGATAGTTACGATTATCTCGCTTGTTTTCAATAACATCTCAGGGTTTTTGGTAATCCATTTGATTTCAAGGACTTCTCAGCGTAGAGGACAAATTGTCGTACAGCGCCCCTTTGTTTTCATCAACATCTGGGGAGCTACCTTCGTTTTTCCTGTTGAAGCGTCGTTCGAACCGGGCCACATACGGTCAAAATAACACTGCCGATTGCCCGCGTCGCCGACGAGAAAAAGCCGGTTGATGACGGGGGGGAAAGCCTTGCAAAGCCGCATGAGTGAAGCGTACAGTTCTCATACAACTATCCTAGTCTATTGCACTGTGGTTTGTCAAGAGAAATCGGCATAGGGACTGGGCATATCCACATTTCGCCCCTACGCACTAAAGGCATGGACCACCGGGTGTCCAGCAAAATATCTGGATGTGGTACCCTACCATGCGGATTCGCCAGGCCAACGGTAAGAATACCGTGGTCAGACTGATGCACGAAATCTTTGGGAGGAATCATCATGATAGATTCGGATGAATTCGCCAACCGGGTGGCAGTGGTTACGGGGGGGAGCGAAGGGATCGGATATGATTTTTGCCGCGCCCTGTGTGAGGTCGGCTGCGAAGTCTATTTCTGTTCCCGAAATGCCGAGAAGGGTGAAATGGCCGCCAAGGCGCTGGGAAGGCCCGCCCACTACTATCAAACCGACCTGAGCGTGCCGGATCAGATCAAGGATTTCGCGGCCTATGTGCGCGAACTTGCAGGGCACATTGATTACCTCGTCAACAATGCCGCGAATGACGACAGGATTAGATTTGATGACCTTACGGTCGAGGATTGTGACCGTATGTGGGCCTTGAATCTGCGATCCTTCTTGCTCATGTCCAAAGCCTGCCTGGAATTAATTCGACAAGGCGAAGGCAAGAGTATCGTCAACATCAGCACCACCAATTACTTTTCCGGCCTTGAACCCTTCACGATCTATAACGCCACAAAGAGTGGGATCCTTGGCTTCACACGATCCCTTGCGCGCGAACTGGGGAGGGAAGGGATCCGCGTGAACATGATCAGCCCGGGATGGATTATGACGGAAAAACAACTCCGTAAATACGTGACGGAGCGGGATAAACAAGATTTGCTTCGCGACCAATGCATCAAACACTTGATTGAGGCCAAGCACGTCTCCCCCGTCATGCTCTTTCTGCTGAGTTCCGCCGCGGGCGCGATGAGCGGTCAGAACCTAGTCGTCGATGGTGGAAAGCACTTTCAGTAGCCCCGCCAGAATTTGACAGGCCCGGAAGCATGGTTTAATCTGGTATTTCACGACTCCACTGTCCGGGCTGTATTGAAAGACATTCTAAACTTTGCCGAAGGCGGCGCCGCTGACCGGCAGTGGTTTCTCTTCCTGTGGGAAGATGCGACGGCGTACCTTCGATACTTTCAGGATTACGAGGAGGAGTTATGCCGTTCACACTACCCGCGCTTCCGTACGCTCCGGATGCACTGGAGCCTTCCGTCGATAAAATGACGATGGAAATCCACCACGGGAAACACCACAACGCGTATGTCACCAACCTGAATAAAGCCCTGGAATCCGCACCCGAGTTGGCTTCCAAGAGTCTCGAAGAATTGCTCGCCCATAACTGCGCGATTGTCCCGGAATCCATCCGGACCGCCGTCCGCAATAACGCCGGCGGGCACATTAACCATTCCATGTTCTGGCAAATCATGGGCCCCCACGCCGGCGGGCAACCCAGCGGAGCGCTGGAGGCAGGCATCAAGAGCGCTTTTGGTGACTTCCACAACTTTAAAGAGAAACTGTCGGCTGCGGGGATGGGGCGCTTTGGCTCCGGGTGGGCATGGCTCGTCGCCCACGGCGGCAAGCTCGACATCTACTCGACCGCCAACCAGGACAGCCCGGTTATGGAAGGTAAATTCCCCGTCATGGGCATCGATGTTTGGGAGCACGCATACTACCTCAAGTATCAGAATCGGCGGAATGAATACCTCGCCGCGTGGTGGAATGTGGTGAACTGGGCTGAGATCGAAAAGCGATTTCATGCGGCAAAGTAGATCGCCGAAAGTTGACTTCGAGGTTTCTGGGAATTAGAGATGACTGGGCCTGGCGAGCAAAGGGTAGTGGTGCAGATTGCCCTTGCCGTTGCAAAGGGAACCTCGTGCAGGTTCCCTGAACAGCCACGGAAGCGCCTCATAAAATCCAAGACGGCGCAGCACCCTGCCCGCTCGCACACGGAGGAAAACATATGGCAGAAAAGAAAATCATTGCTGTTGTGGGAGCCACTGGGGCGCAAGGTGGTGGTTTGGCCCGTGCCATCCTGAGCGATCCGAATGGCAATTTTGCCGCGCGCGTGCTCACCCGTGATCCCAACTCCGATAAAGCGAAGGAGTTCGCCCGCCTTGGCGCGGAAGTGGTCGCGGCCGACGTGGACGATATTGAGAGCCTGAAGCGCGCCTTTCAAGGGGCCTACGGAGCATATTGCGTAACTTTCTTCTGGGCGCACTTTTCTCCCGATAAGGAATTAGCTAATGCTGCCGCCATGGCCGAGGCGGCAAAGCACGCCGGTCTTAAGCACGTCATCTGGTCCACCCTGGAAGATACGCGCCGGTGGGTGCCGCTCAGCGACAATCGCATGCCCACCCTCATGGGCAAATACAAGGTGCCGCACTTCGACGGGAAGGGCGAAGCCGACCACCTCTTCACCGACCTCGCCATCCCCACCACAATCCTTCTGACTTCGTTCTATTGGGACAACTTCATTTACTTCGGCATGGGCCCTAAGAAAGGACCGGACGGAAAGCTGGCGATCACGCTTCCCATGGGTAACAAGAAACTTCCGGGCATCGCCGCGGAGGACATCGGGCGGTGCGCTTACGGCATTTTCAAGAAGGGCACCGAATTGATCGGCAAGACCGTCGGCATTGCCGGCGAGCATTTGACCGGTACCCAAATGGCTGCGGCATTCAGCAAGGCACTGGGCAAGGAAGTTGGCTACAACGCCGTCCCCCCGGAGGTTTATCGCAGCTTTGGTTTCCCGGGCGCCGAAGACCTCGGCAATATGTTCCAGTTCAAACGTGATTTCGAAGAGTACTTCTGTGGCGCACGCAACCTCGACTTCTCCCGAGGCCTGAACCCGGCCCTCCAAACTTTTGACCAGTGGCTCGCGCAGAACAAGAGCCGTATCCCGGTGGAGTAATCCACCCTGGGACCCCTGCGGCAAACCTACGGCTACTCACGGTTGGCCCCTGCCGGTGCCAGTCACGACTCCTCAACGCCGCCTTGCAGCCTACGCAAGGCGCAGGCGGCGTGTTCGCGCACGACAGGATCGGGATTGTCCGCCGCGGCCTCGAGCCAGGGGATGAACTGGCGATCGCCGGAATTTCCCATCACCACGCACAAATTGCGCAGCCAGCCGCGGTATTTCGCGCGTTTGATGGGCGAGCGTGCGAAGATTCGACGAAAATCTTCTTCGGTAATCGAAGCCAGATTTTCCAACGTGGGGTTGAAGAGCGAAAACGGCTCGATGGTTGAGAGCTGAGGGCCGATCTCGTATTCAGAGGAATGTTCCGGATGCGCCTCGCGAGCTTTGACCTCAACCTGCATGGGTTGGAACTCGGAAAGGGTAGTTGTCGCCGCACGGACCAACGCAGAACCCGCGCTTGAATGTTCATCGCGCGAGGTATCGACATGCAACGGACCACTGACGACGGACAACGGACGTCTATTCCAAGGACAAACATCCTGGCAGATGTCGCAACCGAAAACGTTCCTGCCGATCGCCGTCCGAAACTCCTCAGGGATGGCCCCTCGAAGTTCGATGTTGAAATAGGAAATGCACCGTGACGCGTCCATCACATAAGGCTCAACCAGTGCTCCGGTCGGGCAGGCTTCCAGGCAGCGTGTGCAGGAACCGCAGCGGTCCGGCGCGGGAAGGTCCAGTTCCAATTCCAGACTGGTAAGAATCACACCCAGGAAAAACCAGGACCCCTTTTGTTCATTGATGAGGCAGGTATTCTTGCCCATCCACCCCATCCCCGTAAGTCGCGCGAAAGCGCGCTCCACGATGGGGCCTGTATCCACAAAGACTCGTGTCTCCACCTCCGGCGCCAGTGTTTCGACAACCCTGCGCAATTGTTCCACCTTGCTGCGCATGACATCGTGATAGTCCTTTCCCCAAGCGTAACGCGAAATCCACGCCCGCGGACGCGCATCTTCTGGCACCGCATTTTGGGTACTTGAAATCGCCACGAACGCGCCGGGGTCGCAAACGTCAGTCGAATAGGGAAGCGGCGTATTGTAAACGAGCCCTGCACAGATAATGGATTTCACCGACGGTAGGACTTTTCGGGGGTCCTCGCGCTTGGGATCAGCAAGGTAGCGCATCTCACCGCCGAATCCCTGCTTAACCCAGCCCGGCAAGAATTCCAAATCTCTAAGAGCCGAGGGAGGCGCAACCCCCACGAGGTCGAAACCCACCTCAAAGGCGCGCCGTTTAATTGTGCTCTTCGTGAGCATGGATTGTCATGTTAACCCAGGGAGACCTCCGGTAAAAGGAGTTATGCGCTATATTAGGTGCAGGGGAACCCCCGGCATAACCAGGAGATGATATGAGTTGGACAAATGAGCTTGCCCAAGAGGTTTCCGGCAGGGTTTTGACGGATGACGCCGCGCGCGATGCGGCAGCGACGGACTTTGGCCGCATCATCGTGCGCAGGCCACAGGTGGTGCTGTGCCCCGCATCGGCGGAAGATGTGGCGCGAGTGGTGAGGTTCGCGGGCCGGAACTCCCTCACGGTGGCGACGCGCGGCGGCGGGCACTCGCAAACCGGGCAGTCGCTTTCCGACCAGATCGTACTGGACATGACCTCGCTCAACCAGGTTACGAGCATCCGGGAAGATGCCGTCACCGCGCAGGCGGGAATCAAATGGCGGGCGCTGGCGGAGCGCCTCTCGCCCCAGCGCCTCTCGCCTCCGGTTTTAACCAATAATCTGGATGTCACCGTGGGCGGAACGCTTTCCATGGCCGGGCTGGGCGTGGCCTCGTGGCGGCACGGCACGCAAGCCGACAATTGCCTGGAACTCGAAGTGGTGACCGGCGCGGGCGAAATCGTGCATTGCTCCGCCGCGAGAAATCACGATCTGTTTGATGTCGCCCGCTGTGGCGCCGGCCAATTTGGAGTCATTACCGAAGCCGTCCTCAAAGTGCGGCGGCACGCACCGCGCTTCCGCAGCTTCTACCTGCTTTACGACGACCTCGCGGCACTGCTCGACGACCTCAAAACCGTGATGAACGATGCCCGCTTCGACTATCTGGAATCGTGGTGCGTGCCGTGCCCTCAAGGTTTCAAAAAAGTTGCAGGCCAGCGCCAGCCGTTCGCGCAATGGTTCTTCCCGCTACATGCGACGGTGGAAACGGAGGGGGGCGAACCACCCGAAGAGGAAAAACTCGCCGGGCTGAAGTTTTACAAGCATGTTCACACCGAGGAAGGAGAAATCGCGGAATTCTTTACCCGGCTTGACAACCTTTTTGCGCTCTGGAGGCGTGCAGGCTTTTGGGACTACGCGCACCCCTGGATGGAATGTGTTCTGCCCTGGCAGACCACGGCGATGTACATCTCCCAAGTGCTTGCCAACCTGCCGCCGCAAGCCCTGGTTGGAGGGCACATCCTGCTCTGGCCCGCGCGGGGGACGGCGTCGCGTGCCCCGCTTTTCATGCGCCCCCAAAGTGAATTCCTGATGGGCTTCGGAATTCTGCCAGCCGTCCCGCCGGCGTTTGTTAATGAGGTATTGCCTCGCTTGAACACAGCGAGCCAGGCTTCCGGTTTGATGGCGGGCAAGCGCTATCTTTCCGGTTGGATCAACTTCGACCATGCCGCATGGACGGCTCACTACGGTGAACAATGGCCTCGGGTCTTGGCGGCAAAGAGAAAGTTTGATCCGCAAGGCATTCTCAATCCCGGGTTCGTAAAATACGAGTGAAATAACTCGAATAGAATCAAGCTCCTATCGGACAAAAGGGGGCTTAATTTCGGCAGTGTTCTCCTTGACACCCGCAAAACCCACGTGCTACATTTGCGGGTCTTTGTGAGGTAGCCAACGCATACCTTGTGAGATCTAGCCAATCCAAATGGGCGTGATTTTTGACCAACTCGGGCACTTGTTCCTTCAGACTGTACCCACGGTCATTTTGGTGTTTCTCCTTTTTGTGATCCTTGACCGGATTTTCTTTCGTCCTCTGACGGCGGTCATGAAGCAGCGTGAGGACTCGACCGTGGGCGCCTTGGCGCGGGCGCGCGAACAGGCTGCGTCAGCGGAAACAAAGATGCGCGAGTACGAAGAGGCCTTTCAAGCGGCCCGGCAAGAGGTCTACCGCCAGCGCGAGGTGACCCGGCGCACAAACCTGGAGCAGCGCGACGCGGCCTTGCGAAAGGCGCGCGAGCAAGCCGAAGTATTGGTCCGCGACGCCCAGGCCGCGCTGGCCGCAGAGGTGGCTCGGGCCAAGGCGGAATTGGATGGCGCGTGCCAGCCCTTGGCGGAAGAGATTTCAGAAAGCCTGGTGGGACCCGATTCGACACCCACCGGGCAAGGAAGGTTGCGACTTTGAACCGCACGCTTCGCCAAGCCGCGTTGTTCAGCCTCCTGGGGATTTGCCTGGCAGGATTTGCGTCTCCCCGGATGTTATGGGCGCAGGTGTCTGCGAAGCAAGCGAATTCCGAGGCGCCCCACGAAGTGCTCTACAAAACCATCAACTTTATAATTCTCGCCGGCGCACTTGGTTACATTCTGCGCAAGCCCTTGGCGGGGTTCTTCATCTCGCGCTCGGCCTCCATCCAGAAGAGTTTGGACGAAGGCCGAAAGGCGCTGGAAGCCTCGCAATCCCAACTAAAGGCAGTGGAAGAGAAGTTGCGCGGGTTGGAAGCGGAGATTGCCGAATTCAAGGCGGCAGCTACGCGTGAAATGGAAGCGGAGCGCGAGCGCTTGCAAAAGAGCAGCGCCGAGGAAGCGGCCCGAATTCTGGAATCCGCGCGCGCCCAGACGGACACCGCCGTGCGCGGAGCCAAGCTGGAATTGAAGAACTATGCCGCACTCAAATCGGTGGCTCTGGCGGAGCAATTGATTCGCACCCGCCTGGATGACTCCGGCCGCAAGCGGCTGGTCGCACAGTTTACAGCCACCCTGGGGACGAAATCTTAGCGGTCAGCTATCAGCTAAAGCCATAGCGTATGGCCGAAACTGGTAGCTGAGAGCTGAGAGCTTATAGATCATGCCAACCGTCGTTGCCAATCGATACGCGCGCGCCCTTGCAGATGTGGTTGCATCGACGGGAAACTACCGCCAGGTGCTGAGCGAATTGGAAGATTTCAGCGCGGCATATCACCAGAGCCTGGAACTGCGCGAGGTTTGTGAAACCCCTGCCGTCAGCATGACGCAGAAGTTAAGCGTGCTGGAAGCCCTCGCCGCCAAAATGGGCAGTTCGCACCTTACGTTGAATTTCCTGCGCGTGCTGATGAGCCATTATCGATTCCCGCTGCTGGGGGAAATCGTGCTGGCCTTCCGCAATGTTGCTTATGCGCGCCTGGGGATCGTGCAAGTCAAGATCTCTTCCGCCACCGATCTGTCCCCTCAGGAGCAGGAACTTCTGCGGACGCGATTCAATGAGTTGACCGCGAAGCAGTCGGAATTGGAATTCCACCTGGAAGGCGACTTGATTGGCGGCCTCGTGGCGCAAATCGGTAGCACCGTTTACGACGGCTCGATTCGCGGCCACTTAGACCGCATGCGGGAGAAAATGTTGGAGCAATGAGGCATTGGTGATTTGTGATTGGAGAAACCGGCCCACATGCCGTTTCCTGCCCAGAAGACTTGCGGCAGAGGACGAAAGAGTTTGCTTTGCGCGTTATCAAGTTGTTTCGCGGTCCGCCGAAAACCGAGGATGCTCGCGTGTTGGGCAAGCAAGTTCTTCGCTCCGGAACAGCGGTAGCAGCCAATTATCGCAGCGCGTGCCGGGCCAGGTCGCGAGCGGACTTTATTTCGAAGATCGGCATAACGGTCGAAGAGGCTGACGAGACGGCGTTCTGGTTGGAGTTGCTTATCGACGCGGGCATTGTGAGAAAGGACAAACTTGAACGTTTGCTACAGGAAGCGAACGAGCTAGTGCGGATCTTTCAGGCGAGCCGCACAACGGCAAAGTTGCGGTGGGCGAACTCCAATCACAAATCACCAATCGCCAATCACCAATCGGTAATCACCAACGCATCGCAGTTGGGAAAGGTACTAGATGCCACAAATTAAAGCCGACGAAATAACCAAGATCATTCGCGAACAGATCGAGAACTTCGACCGCAGCGTGACGGTAGCGGAAGTGGGCTCGGTCATTTCCGTGGGAGACGGCGTGGCCCGCATTCACGGCCTTGACCGCGTCATGGCCGGCGAACTGCTCTCGTTGCCTCACGACGTGGCGGGGTTGGCGTTGAACCTGGAAGAAGACCAGGTAAGCGCGGTGCTGCTCGGCGACTACACCAAGATCAAGGAAGGCGACATTGTCAAACGTACCAATCGCATTATGTCGGTGCCGGTGGGCGAAGCCCTGGTGGGCCGCGTGGTGGATGCGCTCGGACGCCCCACCGACGGCAAGGGACCCATCATCACCGATCAATTCAGCCCCATCGAACGCATCGCCCCGGGCGTGGTCGACCGCCAACCCGTGCGCGAGCCGCTCCAGACGGGAATTAAGGCAATTGACTCCATGATTCCGATCGGGCGCGGCCAGCGCGAGCTGATTATCGGCGACCGCCAGACGGGGAAGACAGCAGTGGCGCTGGATACGATTTTGAACCAGCGCGGCGGTGATGTGATTTGTATCTATGTGGCCATCGGGCAAAAGCGGTCGACCATCGCCCAGGTCATCAAGACCCTGGAAGAATTCGACGCCATGAAGTTCAGCATCGTGATCGAGGCGAGTTCTTCCGACCCCGCCCCCATGCAGTACCTTTCTCCTTATTCCGGCTGCTCGATGGGTGAGTACTTCCGCGACCACGGCCGCCACGCCTTGTGCATTTACGACGATCTCTCCAAGCACGCCGTGGCGTACCGCGAGATTTCCCTGCTGCTGCGGCGTCCGCCTGGCCGGGAAGCCTATCCGGGCGATGTCTTCTATCTTCACTCACGGCTCCTGGAGCGCGCGGCCAAGGTCAGTAAGGACCTGGGCGGTGGGTCGCTCACGGCGCTGCCTATTATCGAGACCCAGGCCAGCGACGTGTCCGCGTACATTCCCACCAACGTCATCTCCATTACCGACGGCCAGATCTATTTGGAGACGGACCTCTTCAACAGCGGCGTCCGGCCGGCGGTGAACGCCGGCATATCAGTGTCACGCGTGGGTGGCAACGCCCAAATCAAAGCCATGAAGGGGATCGCCGGAATGCTGCGCCTGGAAATGGCCCAGTTCCGCGAGCTCGCGGCTTTCGCCCAGTTCGGCAGCGACCTGGACAAAGCCACCATGGCGCAACTGAACCGCGGGCGGCGGCTGGCGGAAATCCTGAAGCAGGATCAGTACAAACCCTTGCCGGTGGAAAAACAGATCGCCATCATCTTTGCCGGCACGGGCGGCTACCTTGATGACTTGCCGATTGAACAATGCTTGCCCTTCGAACAGGCGCTTTACGAATTCATGGATACGTCGTATCCGGCAGTGGGAAAACAGATTGCCGAGAAGAAAGAAATCACGGACCCTCTGCGCGCGGATATGCGCAAAATGCTCGACGAATTCAAAGCGAAGTTCGTGGCGGAAAACAAGGCCAAGGCCGAAAGCACAGCTAAAGCGGAAAGTGTGGCCAAGGCAGAAAATACGACCAAGGCGGAAAGTAAGGCGAAAACCTAGGTTAGGTTTCAGGTGTCGGGTGTCAGGGAAGAACCAGAATCTGGCACAAGGCCCCTGGCACCTGAAACCTGGCACCTGAAACCTACACAATTATGGCCTCTCTTCTCGATATTCGGCGCCGCATCCGCTCGGTAAAGAGCACGCAGCAAATTACCCGGGCCATGAAGATGGTGGCAGCCGCACGCCTGCGGCGCGCCCAGGACCGCATTTTCAACGCGCGGCCTTACGCCAACCAGATGATGGCGCTGCTGTCGAGCGTCGCGGCGCGCACAACAGATCGCTCGCACCCGCTGCTCGCCGAGCGGCCCATCGAGCGTCAGCTTCTGGTACTGGTCACCGCCGACCGCGGTTTGTGCGGGGGTTTCAACACTAACCTGATCCGCGCCGCGCAGATTTATCTGGATGAACACCGCGACCGGGACATCTCCATCCTCATGGTGGGCCGCAAAGGCCGGGACTATTTTATTCGGCGGCCAGTGAAGATCGTAGGCGAGCACGTCAATATCTTTGGCCGCCTGGAATTCAGCCAGGCTCAGCCGATTTCCCAGCGCATCATCCAGCTTTACACGGAAGAGAAAGTGGACTCCGTTGATTTCATTTACAACGAGTTCAAATCCATCATGACCCAGCGGGTGATGGTGGAGCGCTATCTTCCCATCAAGCCCATTGTGCCGGCCCACGGCGAAGCGTTGATTGATTACATCTACGAGCAGCCCGCGCAGGAAATCTTCAACAGCCTGCTGCCGCGCTACGTGGAGATTGAAGTTTACCGGGCGCTCCTGGAATCGCAGGCGGCGGAACTTGCTGCGAAAATGACGGCCATGGACGCCGCCACGAACAACGCCAAGGATATTATCGATTCCCTGACGCTGTACATGAACCGCGTCCGCCAGGCGGCGATCACGCGGGAGATCATCGAAGTGGTAAGCGGCGCGGCGGCGACGTAAGAAAAGATAGAAACTGGAAACTGGAAACTAGAAACTGGTAACTAGAAACTGGAAATTGGAAATTCGAAGTTGGAAATTAGAAATTGGAAACTTGAAACGGGTGGCTGGGAAACTTTGATCCCGAAAGCTTGAAAATAGAAATCGAGCGTGCCGATCGGATCGCGGCAAAACTTCGCTTGGCCAGTTTCCAATTTCCAGTTTCTAGTTTCCAATACGAAGAGGGGATCATGACCTCCGGCTCGCCCATCAAGGACTTTAAGGATCTGGAGGTTTGGAAGGCTGCCCGCGGACTACGGCACGAAATGTGTGAGCTGGCCGGGAAGCTTCCGGATATAGAGAAATTCGGACTCGCGAGCCAAATTCGCCGCGCCGCCGTCTCGGTGACGGCCAACATCGCTGAGGGCTTCGGTCGGTTCGGATATCAGGAGAATGCCCAGTTTTGCAGGCAGGCCCGTGGTTCTTTGTATGAACTGAGGGACCATCTTACAACCTGCGTGGATGAGGGACACGTTACAGCAGAAGAGAGCGCGCGTCTCGAGCAGCTCGCGCACTCAGTGGGAAGACTGCTTAATGGATATCTTCGCTCCACGCTGGCGATGAAACGTGAAGCGGCCTAGTGCTTCCCGCGAGTTTCCAGTTTCCAGTTTTTAGTTTCTAGTTACCAGTTTCTAGTTTCTAGTTTCCAGTTTCTGTTTTCCGAAAGGATTCGCGATGTCAGAGCAGCACGTTGGCAAAGTGGTGGAAGTCATCGGACCGGTGGTGGTGGTGGCGTTTGAAGGCGGCCATCTTCCCGCGATCTACAACGCCGTACGGATCACTTCCCAGGGCTTCGAAACGCCGGCGCCCATCGACGTCATTGCGGAGGTCGAACAGCACTTGGGTGAAGGGCGCGCCAAGTGCGTTTCGATGCAGCCCACGGATGGAATGGTGCGCGGCATGATCGTCGAGGACCAGGGCGGTCCGATTACCGTTCCTGTCGGCAAGGGCACGCTGGGACGCGTGATGAATGTCATTGGCCAGCCCGTGGATAAACTAGGTCCCGTGGCTTGCCAGGACCGCTGGCCCATTCACCGGCATGCGCCTTCTCTGGAGGAACAGAACACCAACCTGGAAGCTTTTGAGACCGGCGTCAAGGTGATCGACCTGCTAGAGCCTTATTTGAAAGGCGGCAAGACGGGACTGTTCGGCGGCGCAGGCGTGGGCAAGACCGTCATCGTGATGGAAATGATTCACAACGTGGCCATGAAGCACGGCGGCGTTTCGGTGTTCTCCGGCGTGGGTGAACGCACCCGCGAAGGCAACGACCTGTGGCTGGAAATGCAGGAAGGCGGAGTGATGGTGGCGGGCGATCCCGACAAATCCAAAGTCGCCCTGGTTTACGGCCAGATGACGGAGCCCCCTGGCGCGCGACTGCGCGTGGGCCTGACGGGCCTTACCGTGGCCGAATATTTCCGCGACGTGGGCGGCCAGGACGTTTTGCTGTTCATCGACAACATTTTCCGCTTTACCCAGGCAGGAGCGGAGGTTTCGGCGCTGCTCGGCCGCATGCCCTCCGCCGTCGGCTATCAGCCCAACCTTTCGACGGAGATGGGCGAACTTCAGGAACGCATTACTTCCACCAAGACCGGTTCGATTACGTCCGTGCAGGCGATTTACGTGCCTGCCGACGACCTGACAGACCCCGCACCCGCCACGGCTTTCTCGCACCTGGACGCTACCACGGTACTGAGCCGCGCGCTGGTTGAAATCGGAATCTACCCCGCCGTCGATCCCCTGGCCTCCACGTCGCGGGTGCTCGATCCACGCATTGTGGGACATGAGCATTACGATGTCGCACGCAGGGTGAAGGCCATTCTGCAAAAGTACAAGGATCTTCAAGACATCATTGCCATCCTGGGAATGGACGAGCTTTCGGAAGAAGACAAGATCACGGTGGCGCGAGCGCGCAAGATTCAGCGCTTCCTTTCGCAACCGTTTTTTGTGACCAAGCAGTTCACGGGCCTGGAAGGCCGCTACGTGAAGCTGGAAGACACCATCAAGGGTTTCAAGGAACTCGTGGACGGCAAGCACGACGACATGACCGAGCAGTCGTTCTACATGGTGGGCACCATCGAGGAAGCGATGGAGAAAGCCGGGAAGCTGAAGGCGGCAGTATGAAAGGAAAGTCAATAGTTGATAGTCGATAGTTGAAAGTTCGAAACCCGGTCAAGTTTCACTCTCGACTCTTGACTATCAACTATTGACTATGAACTATCGACTATTTTGAACTCTTCTTATGGCCGAAATCACTTTACCCACAGAAATTCGTCTCGACATCGTGACCCCTGACCGCCTGGTGGCCCATGATGAGGTAACTGCCGTAACCATTCCCGGGAAGAATGGCTATTTGGGAATCCTTCCCGGACACGCCCCACTGCTGACGGAGCTTGCCCCCGGTGAGCTGGAGTATACATCCGGCGGCGCCCAACACACCTTGGCCGTGAACTGGGGGTTCGCCGAAGTCCTGGGCGATCGCGTCATTGTGCTGGCGCAATCCGCTGAACGCGCCGAGGAGATCGATGTGGTGCGCGCGGAAAAAGCTAAAGCCCGCGCGGAAGACCGCTTAAAGCGATTGGACGATCCGGCAGTGGACCGGGAGCGCGCGCGCGAATCCCTAACCCGCGCCATGGCTCGACTGGAAGCCGCACATAAACGCGAGAAGTAATCTTTTGTTTGCCCCTGCATCTACAAACTTCCGCACAGGGGACAACCCTTTCCAGCACGCTGCACTTTTTTCTTGACAAGTCAAATTACTTATGAGACAATAGCTGGGTATGTATACAGACCTGTTCTGCCCGAGCTTCAAATTCGCGTCGGCTGCAGGTCCGCTGGTCAACGACGAGGCAGGCCGACAAACTGTACTAATGGCAATACGACTTCATGTCCATCGGTGTAGAAGGTCCGCAAACCTGAGAACTTATTGATAATAAAGGGCCTGAAAATCGATTTTTCTCCTCCCAATCCTGACAACATACTGAAAAGAAATCCACTTACAATTAGTCCGACAAAAGCTGAAATTGGGGTGCAATATGTCCGATGAAGGGGACGGCAAATTGTCGCTTGCGAACGTCAGAAAAGGCCCGGCAAGGTGATGGATTTGGGCAAATGACGATGGGCCTCCTCGGGGTCCCACTTAACTGCCTCTACGGGTTCGAGGCTCCCTGTCACAGCCGCTATACCAACCTGGAATGCAAGACCGTAATTCCTCTTGTCAAGCAATTTGCACGACTCGCAGGGGCAGGCCTCGTGCCTGCCCTCGCTGGGGCCGAGTCGGCCCCCGTTTGGGTACCCGCAAGGGGTGCCCCTACGGCAAAGGTGCCCCTACGATTCGCCCGCATGCTGAGTTTATTGTAAAATCGCTGTGCAATTAGTGGCAGGCTCGAGGTCACGTGCAGAGGGGGATGGGCGCATGTAGGCGTAGGGCATGAGTCAGCTTCCTCACGGAACCACGAGAGGGTCAGACCCGAGGTGACGCGATGCAACACGAAGCGATCGTAGTTGTTGAGGGAGACATCACGGAACAAAAAGTAGAAGCCATCGTGAACGCCGCAAACACCTCGTTGCTGGGTGGCGGGGGGGTGGATGGCGCGATTCATCGAGCGGCGGGACCAGAACTGCTGGCGGAATGCCGCACGCTGCATGGCTGCCCCACCGGCGACGCCAAATTGACGGGCGGCTATCGCCTCCCGGCACGGTGGGTAATCCACACCGTCGGCCCTGTTTGGCGCGGAGGCCATGATTTCGAGGATGAGCTGCTGGCAAACTGTTACCGGCGGTCGCTTGAGGTCGCCATCGAGAAGCGTGTGCGCAGCGTGGCCTTTCCCGCGATCAGCACCGGAATCTATGGCTTCCCCTTGGAGCGCGCCACGCGTATTGCCGTCCGGGAAGTGCGCGCCTTTCTGGAAACGAATCCCGCCATCGAGAAGATTCTCTTTGTTTGTTTTGACCGCCACACGCGCGACTGTTACCAACGGGTATTAATGGAAAGCTCATAGGAGCGAGTCCTAGGCTTGACTTCCTGATATCGTTCGGATAGGTTTGCTCGGAAGAACCTCGCGGGTCCGTTCTATGAAAAAAATATCGGGGCGATGGGTGTGGCTGGCCTTAGGGGCCGTCGTCATCGTCTTGATCTTTTACAACCTGCGGCGGAATCCCGAGTGGAGCAATTTCCGCTGGGACTACCTTTGGCGCTCGATCGTGGGTGCGAGCCCCGGCTATCTGCTGCTGGCGATCGTCCTCGTTTACCTCTCGTTTTTCATGCGGGCGGTTCGCTGGGAGTTCTTCATGCGGCCTATCAAGGCTGCATCCTTATGGGTTTTATTTGTGGGGCAGATCCTGGGTTTCAGTTCCATCTTCCTGGTGGGCCGTCCGGGGGAACTCGTTCGTCCCGCCTACATCGCCAAAAAAGAGAATGTCCCCATGAGTGCCATGATCGCGATCTGGCTGCTCGAGCGGGTGTTTGACGTCATCGCCATGGTCGTGCTCTTCGCCGCCGCCATTTACTTTGAACCGGTGAATCCGGACACGGCCAGAGGAGTTTCGGTGCTGCACGCGATGCATGCGTGGGGGCATGTGCTCTTTGGATTTACGGGCTTGCTGATTTTGGGTCTGGTGGTCTTCCGCCTGAAGGCGGCGAGGATGACCGCACTGGCGCTTAAGCTGTTTGCTTTCCTGCCGGACCGCGCGCGGGGCTCCTTTGCCGGTTTCCTGCGCTCCTTCGGTGAGGGCTTGAGCGTGATTCGCGATTGGAAAGGGTTGGCCGGTAGCTTGGTGACGACCGCCATCCTGTGGGCGATTAATGCCACCATGTTCTGGCTGGTCTTCAAGAGTGTCCGGCACCATATGGGCCGCTTGCCTTGGCTGGCCGCCGCCTTGACGCTTTTCTGCGCGGCCTTGGGCCTGATGGTGCAGCTCCCGGGTGTCGGGGGGGGCTACCAGGTCGGCATCATTTTGTCCTTGACCGAGATCTTTAATGTCAAGGTGGAGCCTGCCACGGGAGCTAGCATCCTGGTGTGGGTCATCCAGTTGATCCCTACCCTGGCCTTGGGGTTGATCCTGCTCATCCGCGAGGGCTTGTCAATCCGCAAGCTGGAAGCCATTACCGAAGAGGAAGAGCAGGCGGTGAAGGTGCAAGATTCCTGAGGTGAACAACCAACGTGAGATGTCCATTCTGCGGGTTTGTCGAAGACAAAGTTGTGGATTCGCGCGAAGCGAAGATTGGCGATACCATCCGCCGCCGGCGGCAATGCGCGAAATGCCGCCGGCGATTCACCACCTACGAACGCATCGATGAAATCCCCTATATGGTCGTCAAAAAAGACGGCCGGCGCGAAAAATTCGATCGGCAGAAAGTGTTGGCGGGATTGTTGAAGGCTTGCGAGAAGCGTCCCGTACCCATGGGCAAGCTGGAGGGGTTGGTCAACGAGATTGAAGCACATGTGGCCGAATCGCCCGACCGCGAACGCCCGGCGACCGAACTCGGCGAAATGGTGATGAGCCGCCTCAAGAAGCTCGACAAAGTTGCCTATGTGCGCTTTGCCTCGGTCTACATGGATTTTAAGGACGTCCGCGAGTTCATGGAGGAGTTGAAGGACTTGCTCAAGGCCAAGGGGAAGTAAGCTGTAGGCAAGAGAAATTCTGAATTATGAATTCTGAATGATGAATGCCAGAGCCGGTGGGTTTATTCAGGTAAAGATGGAATTCGGTTTGTTGCATTCATAATTCAGAATTCTCTTTCGTCCCGAATCCCTAACCCCCAATACCTAGTCCCTGTTGAAGATGAACGCGCCAAAGGTCTTGAAGGTTTCGAATCCCAGCCGCTGGTAGAGCCGCACGGCGCCGGCGTTGGCATCCGTTACGGTCAGAGTGACCTGCTCAAAACCTTCCTCCGCGAGGTCCCGAAACGCCGCCTCCATCAGCGCGGTTCCCACCCCCAATCCCTGAAATGACGGACCCACCCCCACCTGTGGAATATGCGCGGTGCGGGGCCGTACCTCGGTCACGGTGAGGATTCCTGCCACCTGCTGTGTGGGGCGATGCACCGCCATACGCGACACGCGCGTCAGGAAATCGCCGCACCCCTGATTGTGGAAGATGTTCTCAATCAGCCGCGTTGCTCCCATTGTTGATGCGTATTGATCGTTGATCATTGCGTCCACGTGCTTTAGGTAGGATTGGTAAAGCAAATCCGCTGCATTGTCATGAAGGCGTTTGTCCCAAGGGATCAGTTCGATCCCGTCCCGCGCCCAGAGTTTCTCCACGGCGGGCCCGGGCTGGCCGCCCTCTGGCCATGACGCCAGCGGGTGCCCTTTCAAGGGAAGACTCATGAAGCGGCGCAGAAAGCTCTGAAACTGCCGGGATTGGAAGCAGGTGGCCAGTTCCTCCAACTCATAGTGGGGAAGCTGCGCTTCAATGCGGCGCAAACCGGGCGTGCCCAGGAGCGTCTCCAGCGCGTGCTCCAGCAAGTCGCGCTCGTGGCCCTGCCCGCCCAGATCCGGGTGCACAAACAGGTCGCCGATAATCCCTTTTTCCCCATCGTAGAAGAAGAAACAGTAGCCGCGAATCTTCCCCATGTCCAACAGGGCGTAACCGGAAAGCCGCTGGTCGCGCAAACAAGTGTTGATGATCCGGGACGAGGAGGCGAAGTCCCACCGCAGCGTGTCATTCCACGCGCGCGATTCGGCTTCCAGAAGGCTTGAGAATTCCTTGGCCTCAAACCTGCGAATATCAATGATTTCCAATTCCAAGCAGGAGTCCTTTTCTGCACTGCGCTTCCGGGAGGCGTGGAAACCCTCTCCCTTCGGACGCCAGAAAGGCGAACGATCCGATGCTGCCAGACAACACCGACGCCAGTATAACCCAAATTCGCAACTGCAACTTTGCACCCAAGAATCGCGATTGAAACGAGCGGGAGACCGCAGAAAAGGCGTTCACCCTCACGGGATGTGTGTTATAGAGATTTTGCGAAGAAATCTAGACCCACACCCGGAGGGTGAACGATGGA
>JBEKLF010000111.1:0-26188 GCA_050010335.1 Terriglobia bacterium | reverse complement strand
GAGCCTTGGTCGGGATGAGCCCAAAACGAATCGCACAGGGGGAAAGGCGCGAGAAAAACCCAACCGCCACCCCCACGGAGAAGTTTTGCTTGACAACGCCGATGCCGTTATAGACGCGCTACGAACACAGTTCCGGAAGCCTCGATAGGAATCGTGGACCGTCAGGGGACACGACCATTTCCTTTCAAAACTGGCTGTTCGGTGGCCGGGAGCAGCACTTGGCGCTGCAAGCGCCAAGTAGTGGCGTCATTTGCTGTGGCACGGGCATCTTGCCCGTGTGAGGTCATGGCCAGGATGGCCATGCCACTTCCAAATCGCACCACTACCAAACACCGCTGACAATTGCCTCGGGCGGTGGTCAGGTGTATTCTATCGGCAGGGCAAAAAGCCCATAATGGAAATTCCGATTTAAATAGAAAAAGGGAACCTCCCCAGCCATCAGAACGAGCACTTCGGCCCAATTTCATTCGCCAGCGATTTACCTGCGTGCCCTCGGAATGTAGGAGTCCGAACGTCGCAGTCAGGCGCCCGTTTTGCACGAAGTTAAAACCGTGGTTTCGCCGACAAGGAGGGCCCATGCACACAGCCCATCGCAGTCGCATCCTGCTTTCCAGTGTTGTGCTTGTTTGCTTGCTGCATACCACGACATTGCTGGCGGCAAGAATCACGGTGAGCAAGGTATCACCGAACAGCGGGTCGACGACCGGCGGGACAGCGGTCACGATCACAGGGACGAACTTTGCCTCGGGTGCGACGGTGACGTTTGGCGGGACGACCGCAACCCATGTCGTGGTGGTGAACAGTACAACGATCACGGCCACGACTCCAGCGAAAAGCGCCGGGGCAGTGACCGTGACGGTAACGGTCAGGGGGCAGAGCGGATATCTGGCCAGGGGATTCACCTATGTAGCTACCCCCACGGTGAGCAAGGTATCACCGAACAGCGGGTCGACGACCGGCGGGACAGCGGTCACGATCACAGGGACGAACTTTGCCTCGGGTGCGACGGTGACGTTTGGCGGGACGGCCGCAACCCATGTCGTGGTGATGAACAGTACAACGATCACGGCCACGACTCCCACGAAAAGTGCCGGGGCGGTGACCGTGACAGTAACGGTCAGCAGTCAGAGCGGGAGTCTTGCCAACGGGTTCACCTACACTGCGATAGTGACGGTAGCGACCCCGACCTTCAACCCCGGCGCTGACACTTACAGTTCCGCGCAATCTGTGAGCATCACCTCTACGACCAGCGGGGCGACGATCTGCTACACCACCAATGGAAGTACCCCGGCGGCCAACACACCGGGCACATGCTCGACGGGCACCGCGCTGGCGAACGGGGGGAGCGTCATGGTCAGCACCTCGGAAACGCTGGAAGCGATCGGCACCGAAAACGGTTTCACCAACAGCGCCGTGGGAAGCGCCACCTATACCATCAGTCCTTGTGTGCAAAATCTGGCAATTGGCAATTTTACACTCTGCGGGGAGTCCTACAACGACGTCTCTACGGGGACGAATGTCACCATCAATTACCGCCCATCTCCGGGTAACGGCATCATTGCGTGGGCGACGTGGTGTTTTACCTCGTCGTGCAACACCTCCATCGCCGGCGTAACTGCAACCATTGGTGACAACATCAATGCGAAGGAATCGTGTTTTGTCGCAAGTCCTCATAGTCCTTTCATTACGGATGCCAACGGGGGCTCACAAGGCAGCGGCGATTTTCAGCAGCATTATGTCTGGTATTGTCCCAGTGTCCCAGCCGGAGTAACTTCATTCACGGTGACTCCGAGCAACTCGACTCTTAGCTACGTGCAGCTAAATATCACGGAATGGCGGTCCGGATCCTTGGCGGCTTCCTGCTCGCCAATTAGCGCTTGCTTTGAGAATGTGGACAATTTTGGGCAGGCAGGAAATTCAACTGGTGGAACTACAGCCACGATCACCACCAGCGGTTCAACAGTTAACACTAATGATCTCATATTCGCTGTTACCGAGGTGCCCTGCTGTAGTTTCACCGCTGGTCCCGGCACGGGATATACCGGAATAACCGTGGCCCCTAGCGTTACGCCGGGAATGGTTTCCGAAGCAGAAGCAGCGACAGCAACCGGAATCCAAACAGCAACGACAACCTGGACTGGGGGAAGCATTCCCTGGTTTGGCGTGATCGTCCCCATAATAGGAGCCGGGGACGATCCCGTGGCGCCGACGGTGAGCAGCCTATCGCCGAATAGCGGGCCTATAGGCACGGCGGTCACGATCACAGGGACGAACTTCGGAGCGGCCCAGGGAGCGGTCAGTTTCAATGGGACTGCGGCGCTGGTGACGCGATGGAGCGCGTCCAGCATTTTGGTGGCGGTACCGACGGGAGCTACTTCGGGCAACATCGTTGTAAAGGCGGGCGGGGTGCGGACCAACGGCGTGAACTTCACTGTGTTGCCCAGCGCTCTGCCAACTGCAACGCAGGTCGTGACGGCGATCGAAAATGTAAATAACTATTGGATCGCTAACAATGCGCCTGGCAACGCCGACTGGACTGAAGCAACTTACTTCACGGGCGATCTGGCGGCTTATGATGCCACCGGGCAATCGAATTATCTAACTTTTGCGCAGACCTGGGCGACGAATAACAGCTACAGCCTTAGCGGGTCGGCTTGCGGGGAAGGCCCCGGGGAAAATACGACCAACTACCCCAATTGCCAAGCGGCCGGGCAGGTCTACATCCGTTGGTACCAACTCAGTAATCAATCATCGGATTTATCAGGCATTCCGGAAAGGGGAATGGTCAACAGCACCGTTGACAAAGAGTGGGCGTGGATCGACGCGATCAACATGTCCGCACCCAACTCTGCCGAGTTGGGATCCATCGACAAAACGATGTACGCGCTCTACTATTCCACAAAGTACACGTCGGGGCTCTATGATTCAACCACCGGACTCTGGTGGGAGAATAGCACGTACGTCAATACGAGCACCTACTGGTCGCGCGGCAACGGTTGGGTCTTTGCAGCTCTTGCGAAGATACTTTCCGTTCTCCCGAAATCCGATCCGCACTATCAAGAATACTTCAGCACCTTCACTACCATGGCGCGGGCGCTGGCTGCGCACCAGCAACCTGGTGGCTACTGGAACTCCGACCTTGGTGGAACCGACTACGCCGGGCCTGAGAGCAGCGGCACGTCCTTCTTTCTCTATGGATTTGCCTGGGGGTTGAACAACGGCATCCTGGATCAGAACACCTATTTGCCGGTAGTCCAGAATGCCTGGAACTTCCTCGCGAACACGGCGATTCAAACATCGCCACCGGGCCTGCTGGGGTATGTGCAGCCTCCGGACGGCGCTCCCGGTCCAACTACAGCCACCACCACGGAAGATTTTGGCGTGGGGGCGTTTCTTCTGGCGGCCCGCCAGATGCAGTTGCTAGTTCAGTGACGCCGAAGCGCCCCTGCACTGGAAAGGAAAATGCCCACGAGCGACGCAGACGCAAAAACTCGTTAAAATAACTTTAATCGTCTGGTGAAATCTCCCCACTTCGCCCACAACAAGTTTCTTGTCTTTTGCGATAAGGCTGGAGAGCCCGCCTCGGTCTGGACCGGCAGTACCAACTGGACCGTCACCGGATTGTGTACGCAGGCTGGCGCATCAGACTCCTGCCCTTGGGAGTCTGCGATCTCCCGCAGGGACTTTTCAGAAATTGAACTCAGCCCATCTGGTCCATGCGCAAAATGGACGAGGGGGAAATGTACATACTCGGGGAAAAGGGTTCGCATTTTCGCAGCGGGAGAACACCGTCCGATTTCCCTGCGCGCCGCAATTGCCGATGAGTCGGGGCAGGCGGCGCGTTCTCCTAGTCTTCGAAGCCTTCGAAGGCTTCGCGCACGATGGCCTCGATGGAAGTCACTTCATCGTCCGTCAATTTTTCAAATTCGCCTTCTCGCTGCTCGCGGCCCAGCTTTCCTTCGTTCAGCCGGATGAACCTGACGAGGTTTTCCGCCGTCCTATCCGGCATCTCGACGATGTTCATGATGCGGCGCATCGCCTCGTCATTGCGGCGCAGGAAGTCGATTTCCTGCGGCAGGTCTTTATCGATGGCGCGGGCAACGCAGGCGTAGAGAAACTCCGCCGCCTCCGTGCAGTCGAAATAACGATACAGGTCGGCCGTATCGTTCAGAACCTCGACGTTTCTTTCGGGCGTCGGCCGCCATTCGATGAAGTTCATCAAAGAACTCGAATGCGCGCGCAGCGTGTCGCGGTAGGTGTCGATGCGGTCGAGCATGACCGGGGAGACCGGAAACACCATGCCGGGCGGCGTGAATTTTCGCTCCGCCAGAACGTGATGGATCAGGCAGCGGTGCAGACGCCCGTTGCCGTCCTGGAAAGGATGGATGTAGACGAAACCGAACGCGGTCGCCGCCGCCTGTAGCACGGAGTCGAGATCTCCTTCGCGCATGCGCTCGTTCGCGGCAATCATCCCCTGCATCAGAGGCGGCAAATCCTGCGGGCGCGCGCCGATGAATTCCGGCAGCGGATCACCCTCATGGTCGCGCTCTCCCAGGAAAACGCCGTCCGGCCGCAGGCCGGCGCGCGTGAAGCGCGTGTCCTCGATCAGCACGCCATGCAGGCGCAGGATCTCGTCAAGCGTCAGCGGGTTTTTTCCGGCCTGCAGCACCGCGCGGCCCCACCTCTCCAGCCGGCCGCGAGGCGGCTTTTCACCTTCGATCTCGAAGCTGGCGCGGCTGTCCGCGAGCAAAAGGAAACTGGCCGCGCGCGCCACCACGCTCGCGCCGGTGCGTCCAATGACCTCGTTCGCCTTGGTTCCGAGCGCGCGCGCGCCGAAGTCGGTGAGCGCCTGCGTCCTGCGAATGACCGGGCAGAAGGCCGGCGTGCCGAGCAGGTTATCGCGCACCTTGTGACGACGGGACAACCGCGGCGCTGCCGTGAAATAAAGGCTGTCGTCCAGCAGGTCGGTGAAACTCGCCCCCGCCGCATCGGGAATGTCGAGCGTCCGGCCGGTGAGGAATTCATACAGGAACCAGACGCGCCGGTTGGGTGCACCGGTCGGGGCGCTGCGCACGAATGCGGCGATGGTATCCTGCGGGGCGGCTTGGAAGAGCCGTTTCAGGACGAGCAGGTCGAGGTCTTCATGGCGCAGCGCGAATCCCATCTGGTCGCCGAAGGACTCGCCGGGCCAGTATCGCTTGTCGAAGACGTTCCAGCCTCCCTCCTCGCGGCGACTCGCCTTGACATGGTGTCCGGATACGACGCTCGTTCGGCGGACGGGGGCCTGAACTCCGAATGTCTGGACAAGGGCCGCCCAGCCCGCCAGCCTTGTATCCGCCGGCACCGTCTTCTCCTGAAAGGTTCCAGCGAGATGATTATTATTGGGTTGATTTTCAGTGGCCACGGTCGAAAACTCCTCTTTTCGGTCGAAAACAACAGATAATTGTATTTCTTGGTCGAAAACAAATATACATGATTTTAGGTCGAAAGCCAATCTTTTCGGTCGAAAAGAATGTTGATTTAATTATGGAGGTCGAAACTCAATATTTATTAGCGTGTTAGGCTTGGCTGCGGACCGGGTTTTTCGGCAGTGGGTAGCCACGGTCAGTGCAGTTCTGACCGTGGTCTTTTCTCAGGCGCGATAACCCGACAGGAGGTGAACGTAGTCGATTTGGATGGGGCAAACCGCGACAACCCTCTTGTCGAAAGCGAAGTTGTTATAACTCGACTATCGCCAGTCCTCGGGCCGGTTCACCAGCCCTTTGCGCACCGGATTCATGGATAGGTTCACGGCTTCGAAGCCTTTCCGCAGAGAGATGCTCATGTGCCCGCGGCGCACCACGGAAAATGCGCGAAGCGCTTTTCATGACAGCAAAGCGGCAGTCCGCGAGCTGACGGAACGCAATCCAAAGCTTCGGACCCCAAAACGCACTGGCGTGTGGCGACCGCGCTCACGGATTCACTCCGTCGGGCGATTCCAGTCTTCCGCAAGCAAGCCATAGACCTCGAGATCCAGGAACCGATCATCGAAGGCTTGGGCTTGGCGCAGCACGCCCTCTTTCGAGAAGCCGAGCCGTTTGGGGACGGCACAACTCCGGGCATTATCGGTTGCGCAGCGGATCTCGATTCGGTGGAGTTTGAGCTCGGAGAACAGGTAATCAATCAGGGCGCGGCAGGCGCCGGTCACCAGGCCCTTACCCTGGTAACTCTCACCCAACAGATAGCCCACCATGGCCGAGTGATTTTCCCAGTCGATTTTGCCGGCGCCAATGATCCCCGCCAGCCGGCCTTCCCACCAGATCCCCAATGTAAATCCGCTGTTCGCGGCCAATTGTTCGAGCGATGACTTGATGACCTTTTTGCAGTCGTCGAGAGATTTGTAGACGTCCCACTCCGGCAACCACTGGCGCAGGTAGGCCCGGTTTTGATCGATCAAAGCGAAGAACTCTTCCGCGTGATGGTGCGCGAGCAGCCTGAGTTCCGCGCCTTCGGCAAATGTAAAGGTCAGCATACCCGGCATTCACCTCACTACAGACACGCGGGAATTAGCCGCGGCTCACGCCACGGCTTCGGCATCAATCTCCACCAGCATTTCGGGATCGATCAGGCGAGCCACGCCCACCAGCGTAGTGGCGGGGTGAACCTCCCCGAAGAATTCCACGTGGGCCTTGGCGACTTCCTCCCACCGATCAATTTGGGTCACATAGATGCGGGTTCGGACCACATGTTCCAAACCCAAACCCAGCCGCTTCAGGGCGTTTTCAATATTACGGATGGTCTGCACGGTCTGCGCGTACATATCACCAGGGGCCAGCACTTTGCCGGAGGGATCGGTGCCCGTGGTGCCGGAGACGTGCACAACATCGCCCACCTGCACGGCCCGTGCATATCCCACCTTGGGCTCCCAGGGGGTGCCGGAAAATGTCTTATTCCGCTTGATTTTCATCTGTAGCCTCCGAGTTCAACTTCGCAGCGATCACCTGATCGCTGCGGGATGCATGCGTTTGCTAAGCTTTTTCAAAGTAGCGCCGATGGGCTCGCGCGGCCAGGGCCAGGCGTCGCCGGCGCCGCTCGAGCGCCTCGCGATAACGGCGTTTCTCTTCCGGGGTGCAAGGAATCACGGGAGGAACTTGTTGCGGCTTTCCCGTGGGATCGAGGGCCACATAGGTGACGAAGGCTGAACTGGTCTGTTGCCTCTCGCCCGTCAAGTAATCCTCACGATACACTCTAACTTCCGCTTCCATGGACGTCCGAAATGTGCGGGTAATGTGGGCGCGAAGAACCACGAGTTCACCCACGCGGACCGGATAAAGGAAATCGAGATTGTCCACCGCCACCGTTACCACCTGGGAACGCGCGTGGCGATGCGCCGATATTGCCCCGGCAATATCGATCAGGTGCATCACCTTGCCACCTAGCAGATTTCCCAGGGGATTGGCATCGTTGGGGAGGACCATCTCCACCATTTCGGCGGCAGATTCAGCAACGGTTTTCCCTTTAGGTTTCGCCATCTTGTTCAATCTTCAAAACGTGAAGTCGCGGCGAGACACGAGGCCGCGTGATGGAGCACTCGGAGGAAGAGCCCACTTGTTCGGATTCTAATCCGTCCCCGGACAAGCTCGCTCTCTTTCAAAGTCTCCGAACCAAGGCAAGAACGGAACACAGCTCGACTCGTCCCAAACGACACTACACCTTCCGTCCGAAAGGTTTTGCCTTGCCCGGCTCGTACGCCTATACTATGCGAGCCGGTGGGGGCGTTGCAACCGGAATCGATAGAATGCTTTCCGCAAGCCGGGAAAGAGTCCGGACGGACCCAACAGGTATATCTGGAATCGGCAGGAATAAGACCCCAAAAGAGGTTGAGAACATGTCTCCTGAAGCCGAGAAGACGCGGCGCGAGTTCCTGGAAGAGAAGCTGCGGCAAGATCCCCATAATACTTTCGCACGCTACGGCTTGGCGCTGGAGTTGGCGAAAAGTGAACCCGCTAGCGCCTGGACGCACTTCGAGCACCTGCTCCTACACCATCCCGAGTACTCGGCCACCTATTTTCAGGCGGGGGCTTCCCTCATGAAGCAAGGGCGGCTGGATGAGGCACGCAAAGTTCTGGCTGCGGGGATAGAAGTTACGAGTCGCCAGGGGAAACAGCACGCGCAGGCAGAGCTTCAGGCTGCCTTGGATGACCTCGACGATCAGTGATAGGGCCCTACCGGCCCGTTCTGCGCCCCCTTTCGGGCGTAACTTCAGCCAAGCGAATGTCCACAATTTCACCTACCAGCACGATGAGTGACTACAGCCGGGAGAAGCAGGCCGTCGCCTTGACATCGATCGGGGCGGCGGTATTGCTGACCGGGATGAAGTTGACGGTGGGAATCTGGACCGGCAGCCTGGGAATTCTCTCCGAGGCCATGCACTCCAGCCTCGATTTGGTGGCGGCTACGATCACCTACATCTCGGTGCGCGTTTCGGATAAACCCGCGGACACTCAGCACCCCTTCGGGCACGGCAAAGTGGAGCACCTCTCCGCTTTTATCGAGACGGGCCTGCTCATCGCCACCTGTGCCTGGATCGTCTGGGAAGCGGTACAGCGGCTATTTTTTCGCGAAGTGCACGTTGAACCTTCCCTTTGGGCCTTCGGCGTGATGTTCATTTCCATCACCATCGATTCATTCCGCTCGCGCGCGCTTTTCCGCGTCGCGCGCAAATACAACAGCCAGGCGCTGGAAGCCGACGCCTTGCACTTCTCGACAGACGTTTATAGTTCAACCGTGGTCATTCTGGGATTGATCCTGGTCTACATTTCTCGGCAGGGCAACCTCCACTGGCTGCGGGACGCCGACCCGGCCGCGGCGCTGGTGGTGGCGGCGATCGTTGTATACATCACGCTGCGCCTGGGAAAGAGGACCGTCGACGCATTGGTCGATGCCGCGCCGACGGGAACCAGCGCTTTGATCGCGGAAGCCGTGTCGCGGGTATCCGGCGTGCTCAGTCTCGACCGGATTCGGACCCGCGAGAGCGGCAGCCGTTTGTTTGTGGATTTGCGGCTCACGCTTGCAAGCAACATCTCTCTCGAACACGCGAAGTCCGTCGCGGACGTAGTGGAAGGAGAGGTTCACCGCTTGTTTCCCACCGCGGACGTGGTCATCCATACGACGCCCCAGGAACCTTCCTCCGGCGACGTCGTCGCCAAAATCCGCGCGGTGGCGCACCGGCAAAACTTCCTAGTGCACGAGGTGTCGGCCTACGAGGTGAACGGCCGTATCAATGTCCATCTTGATCTGGAAGTTGACCCCCAGTTGCGCCTGGCGGAAGCTCATGACCGGTCAACACAGCTCGAAAGCGCAATTAAGGCAAACCTGCCGGAAGTGAATGAAGTCAACGTGCACCTCGAGCCCCTGATCGCCGCGGTGGAAACCGGAAACGAAGCTCGCATGGACAACCTGGCGGTGGAGCGCGAGGTGGAGGAACTTGCGCGCAACACCGCGGGAGTGCTGGATTGCCACTCCGTTGAAGCCCATCAGGTCGGCGGCAGCGTCGTGGTCCGGCTCCATTGCACGCTCGAGCCTGATCTCCCCATTGCGAAAGTACACGACATTACGGAGACCCTGGAATTCAAATTCCGCCAGGCCTTCCCGCAAATCTCCAAAATCACGATCCATGCCGAGCCCCTGGGCAAGGCATGAGGGCCGGGAATTCGGATTTGTTTTGTGTCGGAAATGGAGTAGGGGCGCTTCGTGGCCCCCCACTGTTCAGCGTGCCTGGGTTAGGTTACTTGGATTCCATGCGGCCGTGCGCTCGGGATTGCACACACAAAGACACCCCACACCGTGTCACCACAGGGTCGGGGCAAGAGACCTTCGGAAGGAGTTATGGCGCAGCGGAAACAGCTACTTGGGCTTAGTCGCCGGGGTGGCCGGAGGGGTCGCGGGCTTGGCAGGCGCTCCAGCATCCGCCACCGGATTCGCACCATCATAGCGCTTGATGATCTCTGCTGTAAGCTCGATATCCTTGGCAGCAAAGTAAACAGGCATCTGCGCGTCATCCAGGACCAACGTGAAGCCATTCTGCTGGGCATAATCCGTGATAACATGCACCATTTTTTGGCCCAACTTGTTAAGGGCTTCATCGCGGTCATGGTTGAAATCGTTCTGGGCATCCTCGGCAGAACGCTTCAGGAGCTTTTGCTTGTCCTCCGCCTGACGGCTTAGACGACTCGACTCATCGTCACTCAGCGTGGCCTGCTGTTTCGTTAATTGGTCCTGAATGGCCTGAATTTCCTGTTGCAGCCGTTGCAGTTCCTGCTGGCGGGGTTGGTACTTTTTCTGCAAATCGGTAAAAATCTTCTTGCCCTCCGCGGTGCTGGCGATCGCTGCCTGCATATTGATAACCCCAATTTTGCTTTGGGCAGGTGCGGCACTCTGGGCGTTTAGGGAGAGGGTCCCCCCGCATACCGCCAGTAGTGTGAAAAGTACAATCAATCGGTTCTTCATTCAAACTCCTTCAAAATTCTAAAATTCTATGTTGAGGTCGTTTTGTAAACTAATACCCTCACGGAAAAATTGCAATCAACGCCTCTTCCTTCCCAACATAATAATGAGGAGAAACGAAAATATCCATGCCGGGTGCAACAAGGTGACCTATTTGGGTTTCGTCGGCGACGATGGAGAGGCCGGTTGCGCGACGGGTTTGGCAGGTGCTGCCGCCTCCGCGACCGGGTTCGCAGCGTCGTAGCGTTTCACAATCTCCGCTGTGATATCACTATCTTTTGCGAAATAGTAAACGGGGATCTGGGCGCCGTCGATGACCAGGGCCAGGCCATTTTGTTGAGCATAATCGTTGATAATGCGACCCATCTTCTGGCTGATTCGGCGAATGGCTTCATCCCGGTCAGCGGTAATATCAGTCTGCGCGTCGTCGGAGGAACGCTTAAGGAGCTTCTGCTTATCTTCCAGGTCCCGGGATAATCGGCGCTGTTCGTCATCGCTCAATGTGGCTGACTGCTTGCTCAACTGATCTTGGATGGAATTGATTTCCTGCTGCAGCCGCTCCAGTTCCTGCTGACGAGGCTGATACTTCTTTTGCAAGTCCGCAATGGCCTTTTTCCCTTCTCCGGTACTCCCAATCGCCGCGCTCATGTTGATGAGGCCGACCTTGCCCTGGGCATGCACAACAGGTGGGACTGCCAAGATGGCGAATAATACGGAAAGGGTGGTCAATCGGTTCTTCATTCAAGCTCCTTCAAGAAGCAAAAGTTCCAAATCAAACCCTAATTCTAACTCATTTTTCTGATCTCTAAAACGTACGCTGCACCGTAAACCCGACCCGGCCTGAGCGCTCCTTCAAGCGGAAAGGCTGAAAATTCCTAAGGGCGTCGATATAGGTTGCCACATTCGGAAACAGCGATTCGGGCGGCAGATTCTGCGGAGGCGTAATCACCTCGTTCACTCGCAGAACGTTGTACCCATAGAAAATATGAATGGGAGCGTTAACGACCGGGAGAAGAACCTGCAAATCGAGTCCCACGGAGCTACGTGGCTGGAAATTGGTCGTGGCGATGGGCCTCAACTCCCTGGGAATAGGGAAATAAGGGTATTGGCTCTCAATCGAGCTCAACGATCCGGTGGCCAGCTTGAGCTGGTTTGGGTACAAAATGAAATCCCCGCCCGTGTCAGAAAAGAAAGCCATGCTGGCGGTTGACCCGATGATCGGAATGCGGTATTCAAAGTTATAGATCGCCTCCGTATCGCCGCCGGGGAAAATCGGGGATTCGATGGGGAAGCTTGTGGAAGAACCGCACTGTCCGGTAGATTGTCCAGTCTGGGTGGTCCCGGTAATCGGCTGGCCATTGGCATTGCGGTTGCACACGGAAACCACCGTGGGATAGAAGGCAACCGGGCTGACGGTGCGGATATCAAAACCCCGCACATCCATCTCACCACCAATGTAAAAGCGGGAGAACGGCGGAACCACTCGGCCGCCGTAACCAACGACGCTGGAGACAAGCAACCGCATCCCGATCGCGGTGGGGTGGTCCGAGCGGACGTTCATTACCGGATGGAAATACTTGGCTTCGATCACGGGCGTGATCGTGTTCACGTTCCCGCCGATGGCGCTTCCCGAATAGCCGATGGCCGCGTAAAGATATTTGCCCTTTGTCGGAGTCCAGGTACTGTTGATGGTGCTGTAAAGGTATGTGGGCATGATCTGGCTGGAAATAATCCCAGTCAGAGAGTTGGGGCCCGTCAAGCCGCTGAAATTGATGGCCTGGAAATAAGACTCGGAAGCCGCACTGAATGCCTGCAAGCTGCTGCGGGAGAAGCTATAGGTCAGGCCGATGCGCGCAAAAGCACGCCGCAAGGGGTAACTGGCAAACATCGTGAAGCCATCGGAATTCTGGGTAAAGTTCTGCCCGTAATATTGGCCGTACTGCGACTGGGCCAAGAGGTTGGGATTGATGCCGCTGTAAATCGCGAGTTGCCGAATCTGGTTGTAGTTATAGTCGCTCTTGAACACCGTAAAGCCGGCGGTGACGGGGCGATCCATAAAATAGGGCTTGGTGAAACCAAACGAGTACATTTTCTGGAATGTGCCCCATTGAACCCCCACACTCAAAGTGGCGCCCAGGCCCAGAAAGTTGTTCGTGGCATAATTGAGGCCAATAAAGTTCCCTGCCAGTCCGCTGATGCCACCATTAAACCCGATGGAGTTCTTTCCCTTCTCTTTAACCTTCACCAGGATATCAACATTTTTGTCCTTGGCGTTCTGCTTGATATCGTAATCCTCTTTCTTGATCTCATCAAAAAAGCCCAATTGGTTCATTTTCAGAACGCTATAATCCCACAACTGGGAGCTGAAAACGGCGCCTTCTTCCGTTAACAGTTCCCGGCGGATGACCTTGTCGCGCGTCTTGGTATTTCCCGAAAACTCGATGCGGTGGACCGTGAACTGATTGTCTTCCTCAAAATCCAGCGCCAGGTTAATGACTCTCTTCCGGTTATCGGGCTCGATATCCGGAGACGCTGTGAAATTGATGTATCCGAACTGACCGTACAGCTTGGTGTAATTCTCAATCGCCTTGCGAACCTTGGAAAGAGCGAAGACATCACCGGGCTTCATCCCCAAGATGACGGCCACTTTATCTTCCTTGAAAAGCTTGCAGCCACGGATATGGAAGGTGCCCAATCGGTATTGCACGCCCTCTTCGACCGCGATCTTGATGTCCACCCGCTTGCCATGCCCCCAGCTCCAAAAAAAGAAGGGCCAGCGCTTTCCCGTGTCAATCATCTTGGTTTCAGGTTCCTTCGGCTGGGCATAGAAGTAGCCGTGGTCGCGGTATAGGTCGCGAACGTTTTCCAGGTCCGCCTCGATGCGGTCCTTATCGTATGTCTTGTGGAACCAGTAGAACCAGGGCGGCGCACCAGCGGGGCGCGAATACTTCATCGAGCGCACCAGTTGGTTGTCCGAGAAAACCGTGTTGCCGGAAAAGCGGATCGCCCCAAGTTTCACCTTCGGACCTTCCACGACAATGAATGTGAGCGCCACGGAATTGGGGGGGATGTTGCGCGTGCGGTGACGAACCGTCGCGAACATCTTGCCGTGTGCAGCCAACAGTTCTTGCAGCACCACCTCCGCACGCTTGATGATCACCGGGTCATATTGGGATTGGATGCTGAGCCCCACCTTCTGCTTCTTGTATGCATCCAGGACATCGGACTGTTCCACGCTGCTCAACCCTTTGTAATCGATGCTACGGACCAGCTTCTTTTCCCGCACATAGAAGGTGACGATCTTGTTGCCATCCGGCGCGTCGGCGACTTCCAGTCGGACATCGTCCAGGAACCCGGTATTCCACAATGCCATGAAGTCACGTTCCAGGGCGTTTTCGTCGTAGACGTCCTCCTTGTGCGAAAAAATGCGCGCTCGCAAAGTGCTGGCAGGAATGCGCCGATTACCGCGGATAATAATATCTTCAATCGTAGGCTTGTGCTCTTCCTGCACGGGCGCGGGCGGAGTTGTGGGAGTCGTCAGTTTGGGGGTCTGTTGGGGCTGCTCCCCTGGTTTGGGCGTGGCAGGCTGGGGCGCTTGAGGAGTTTCCAGTTGAATCTGGCCGGGGGCTGGCTCTGGCGGCTTCTTTTCCGGAGGATTTTGCGGAGCCGGGGCTTGCTTATCCGGGGCAGCAGGTGGATTCTGCGTTGGCGGAGGATTCTGGGTTTTTTGATCCGGCGGGGGGGTCTGCGCAGTGGTCATGAGAGGTAACCACAAAATGAGTGCCAGGGCGGGAGCTCCCAGCCGGTACAGCTTCCCTCGAAGTCCAGGCACACACAATTTCATCTTTAACAAGAGAAAGCGATCCCCCCCTCGCGCGCATGAAAACCAAGACAATCCGATGCCGGGATTCCGCCAGAAGTTGGCCGGAAGTATTTTTGCACCAGGAAGCCTCTCGCCCCCCTCCCGGGGATTCCGCATTCCCAGGAGCTGAGCGTGTCGATTGTCCGCTTAGTGGCCGGGATGACCTTGACGACTCGCCCTAGTGGGAGAGCGGTGTGGCGCCGACCAATTTGTCGTTTACTGAACGATAGTAGAGCGCCTCGTTCTCAACGGTAACTTCCAAGACCGCCGGAGGATGAATCTCACCTTGGATTAATGCCTCCGAGAGCGGATCTTCAACGTACTTCTGTAAAGCCCGACGCAGAGGCCGAGCGCCGTACGAACGGTCCACACAGGTCTTTTCCAAAATCCACCGAGCGGCCTCCGGCGACAGCGTCAACGAAATATTCTTCTGGGCAAGATTCTGGTTCATCTGCCCGACCAGCAAGTCCAGAATCTGGACGAGGTCATTATCCGTCAGGGCATTGAAAACAATGATTTCATCCAGACGGTTAAGGAACTCAGGGTTGAAAAGCCGCTTCACCTCGCTCATCACCAGTTCTTCGGCTTTTTTCTCCGTGGCGCCTTCCGCCCCCGACTGAAACCCCATGTGCGACTTGCGTTCCAAATAGCGCGCGCCGATGTTCGACGTCATGATGATGAGGGCGTTCTTGAAGTCCACCGTGTTGCCCAGGCCATCCGTCAACTGGCCATCCTCGAAGACCTGCAAAAGGATGTTGAACACATCCGGGTGGGCCTTCTCAATCTCGTCCAGCAGGATCACGGAATAGGGAGCACGCCGCACACGCTCGGTAAGCTGGCCGCCCTCTTCGTAACCCACATATCCCGGCGGTGAGCCGATTAACTTTGAGACCGAGTGCTTCTCCATGAATTCCGACATGTCAAAGCGCACCAGGGCACGCTCCGAGCTGAACAAAAAGGCGGCGAGAGAGCGGGCCATTTCCGTTTTGCCCACGCCGGTTGGGCCCAGGAACAAGAACGAGCCCACCGGACGGCCGGGCAGCTTCAATCCCGCCCGCGAGCGGCGGATAGCGCGCGCCAAGGCGGAAATTGCCCGATCCTGGCTAATGATGCGCTTGTGCAGCTCTTCCTCGATGCGCAGTAGCTTGGCGCTTTCCTCTTCCTTGATGGCAGTAACTGGAACGCCGGTCCAGCGGGCGACCACCTCTTCAATGTCTTCGTGCGTCACCACCCCCATGGCCGTCTCATCGATATTATACTTCTCGCGCAGCAGGCGGAGGTTCTCGCGTTCCTTACGTTCTTCGTCGGAGTAGAAGCGCGCCTTCTCAAATTCGTGGTTGGCAATGGCGTTCTCCATGCGGTGCACCACAAACTTGATGCGCTTCTGCACGTCGATCATTTCCTCGGGCAACGAACTTTGCCGCAGCTTTACGCGCGCGCCCGCTTCGTCAATCAGGTCCACGGCCTTATCGGGCAGGAAACGGTCGGGGATATAACGGTTGGAATGGTACACGGCCGTATTCAGCGCCTCATCCGTGTAGGTCACCGCGTGAAACTTCTCGTACCGGTCCTTGATGCCGAACAGAATCTTGATGCCTTCGCCTTCCGAAGGCGGCGGGACCTTGACCGCCTGGAAGCGCCGCTCGAGTGAACGGTCTTTCTCGATGGACTTGCGATACTCAGCGGGAGTGGTGGCGCCGATGCACTGGATTTCGCCGCGCGAGAGGGCCGGCTTCAAAATGTTGGCAGCGTCGAGCGACCCCTCCGCCGAGCCCGCACCCACCAGCGTGTGCAATTCGTCAATAAAGATAATGGCGTTCTGCGCCTCCATCAGTTCCTTCATGATGGTCTTCAGGCGCTCTTCAAATTGGCCTCGATACTTGGTGCCCGCAACGATCAGGGAAAGATCAAGGGCCAGAATCCGTTTGTCGGCCAGGAAGGATGGCACGTCGCCGTCGGCGATCCGCTGCGCCAGGCCTTCCACAATGGCGGTTTTTCCCACGCCCGGTTCGCCGATCAGCACGGGATTGTTCTTGGTGCGGCGGCAGAGGATCTGCACGACGCGCTCGAGTTCCCCTTCGCGGCCCACGAGCGGATCCAACTGATTTTCCATCGCGGCCTGCGTCAGGTCGCGGCTGAACTCGCCCAGCAGTGAAGTCTCTTTGGGGCGGGCTGTGGCAGCCTTATCGTTCTGCACGCGGCTCAGTTCTTCGCGCAGAGTGGACAAGCGCAGGCCCCGCTCGTGCAGGATTTCCGCCGCAAACGATTTGTCCTCGCGCAGCAAGCCCAAAAGCAGATGTTCCGTGCCAATATGCTTGTGCGCCAGACGCTCCGCTTCCTCCGCGGCATAAGCCAGCACGCGCTTACATTCCTGGCTCAGAGGCAGGTCCACTGAGGTCGAGACTTTCTCGCGGATGGGAGTCCGGCCTTCGATCTGTTTGCGAATGGACTCAATCGAGGCGTGCGAGCGCAAGAAACGGTTGGTGAGTGCCTTGTCCTCGCGCAGGAGCCCCAACAAGAGATGCTCGGTCTCAATGAAGGGACTGCCGAATTGGCTGGCTTCGTAGCGCGCGAAAAAAATTACACGCCGGGCCTTCTCAGTGTACCTCTCGAACATAGCTCCTCAGTTCTGCTTGGAGCCCCGCCTTCCCTACAACACACCGTGCCCCAGGAAGTGCGGGGGTCATGGAACTATTGGAACTACCCATTCCGTCAACTTTCCCTTCGCCAAGCGCAATGTCCGATTGGCGCGACGGGCTAGGTCCAGGTTGTGCGTCGCCAGCACCGAGGTTAGATGATGTGCCCGGTGCAGGTTTTCGAGCAGGTCGATCACGCGCTCCGCCGTACGATGGTCCAAACTTCCTGTGGGCTCATCTGCCAATAAGAGGGCGGGCTGATTGGCCAGCGCCCGGGCCAAGGCCACTCTTTGTTGCTCCCCGCCCGATAGTTCACCCACACGACGTTGTGATGCGTTTTCAAGTCCGACTTCGCCCAGTAATTCTCGGGCGCGCGCCCGGGCATCGCTCATGCCACACCCGCGAATTAACTGCGGGACAACAACGTTTTCCAGCGCGCTGAATTCCGGCAGAAGATAATGCATCTGCCAGACAAAGCCTATCTTCTCATTGCGATACAAAGCACGTTCGTCTTCTTTGTACTCATTCAATCTTCTTCCTTCAAAGTATACCTCACCCTTCGTCGGAGTGTCCAGCGCAGCCAACAAATGCAATAGCGTTGTCTTGCCCGAACCCGATTCTCCCACGAGAGCCACGAACTCCCCGCGCTTCACTTCTATGCTCAAATCGTCGAGAACCATGACTTCTTCACTGCCGGACCGGAAGGATTTCGTCACGCTTTCAGCTTGCAAGAGCGTCCGTGGTCCGTGGTCAGTTGTCCGTTGCCTGTCTTCGTTCAAAGGTATTATCCCATCCGCCTACAACAGCCCATATTTCATCAGACTGACAACGGGCTGCTGACTTCATTCGTAACGAAGAATCTCCACCGGATTCAGCCGGGCTGCCGCAAGCGACGGATAAAGCGTTGCCAGAAAGCTGATGGTGATGGCCGCGGCCGCAATCCACACGCCATCCAGCGGGTGGGCGTGGAAGGGCACCGCCGACAGCGCGTAGACGTCCGCCTGGAGTGGAATCAGCTTATAAGTATTCCCCAGCCAAGATATCCCATACCCCAAGATCAGCCCGAGGAGGGTACCCACGCCGCCGATCGCCACCCCGTGGAGGGTGAACACGGCCCAAACCTGTCGCTGCCGCGCGCCCATGGACATCAGCACGGCGATGTCGCGATTCTTTTCCATCACCATCATCACCAACGCGATAAAAATATTCAGCGCCGCCACCACCACAATCAAGCCAATCGTCAGGACGGTGACGAGCCGCTCCAAGCGCAGAGCGCTGAAAAGCGAATGGTTCTGCTCAATCCAGGTTGTGGTGTCATACCCCTGCCCCGCTTCGCGGCGAATCTCTTCCGCAACCTGCTGGGCGCGGTAAACGTCATCAATCTTGAACCCGATTACGGAAACCTCGTCGGCAAGATCAAACAGGCGCTGGGCGGTGGCGAGATTCGTGAACGCCCAGGTGGCGTCAAAATCGTAGAAACCCGAATCAAAGACCCCCACCACGCGAAAGTGGCGGAACTTGGGCACGATCCCCTGAGGAGTCAAGTATCCTTGCGGGCTGGTGACCAGCACCGTGTCACCCACGTAGACGCCCAAGGCGGTCGCCATCTCCTTGCCGACGATGATGGGGTCGGCGTTGGGAAAGGTCTCTGACAAACCCCCGAGCGACCCCTCGCGCAGATGCCGCAGGAGGGTTCCCACCTTCACCTCCTGCCCGGGTTCGACGCCCTTCAAAAGCACCCCTTGGGCGCGCGAATTGCTGGAAATCAGGGCTTCCTCATAGAGCGAGGGCGCGGCGGCCACGACGTGCGGCACGTGCGCCAGGCGACTCGAAAGCTGATCGAAGTTCTTGATGCCATCGCTCTCCTTGCGCACCAGATTGATGTCGGTCGTGGCGCCGAGCAAGCGGCTCTCCAGCTCCTCGCGAAAGCCATTGTTGACAGCGAGGGAAATCACCAGGGCGCAAACGCCCGCCGTTACACCGATTACGGAGATCACGGTGATAATCGATATCGCCGCCTGCCGCCGCTTGGCCCTGAGGTAGCGAAGCGCCATAAAGAATTCAAAATTCATTGCGCCATCATTCCAGGGGACGCCCTCCCGGCCTGCTCACCCACTTTCATCGGGCGACCCTCCTGGCACGACCGGTAAATCAACGCGATCAATCGCATGTCGCGCAAGCCCACTTCACCCGGCGTTTTCGGCTCATGGTTCTCCAAAATGCAATTGGAGAAGTGGTCCGCCTGGCGGGCGAACTGGTGGGGTGAAGGCTCGTCGGTCGGCTGGTCGATAGCTGCTCCGGCGCCCTGGGCGCGCAGGTGCAGCCCTTCATAAATGAATGCCGGGTCAGCGTCGATCCATCCTTTCGAACCGTTGACATGGAAGGTGTTCCCGAGGTTCGAGCCGTAGCTGGTTTGGCAGGTCGTGATGATTCCTGATGGAAATCGCATTGTCCAGACCAGGTTTTCCTCGACCTCCTGGAAGCGGCCATCGTGGTCGACGATTGAGGAAAATCCACTAACCTCCACCGGCTCTTCGCCCGTTAAATAGCAGCAGGCCTCAAGTGAATAGATGCCCACATCCATCATCGGACCGCCCCCCGCCATCTTCTTGTTAAGCCGCCATTCGCCCGGCCCGATGTTGAATCCATCCACGCTGTGAATGGCCTCAACAGTTCCCACGTACTCCTGATTGATCAGTTCGATGGCGCGGAGATTCGTGGGCTCCAACTGGCACCGGTAGGCAATCATCAACTTGCGTCCCGCCGTGCGGCATGCGGCAATCATCTGCTCGCACTCCGCCACATTATTGGCCATGGGTTTTTCGCAAAGGATGTGCTTGCCGGCTTTCGCCCCTCGGATGGTGTACTCCGCGTGCATGCCGTTGGGCAAAGCGACATAGAGGGCGTCAACCTCAGGGTTGTGGGCAATGTCCTCGAAGTTTTGGTAGTTGTAAATGGATTGGGTGGAAATTCCGTATTGGCCGGCCACGCGTTCGGCCTTGTCGCGGTGCCCGCTGACCAGCGCCACAAGCTTCGAACGCTGCGAGATTCTGACGCCGGGCATGAACTGGCCCATCGAAATGCGTCCCAGCCCCACAATTCCGTAACCAATCTTGCGCTCTGCCGGTGTTTGTGCTTCAGGACTAAATCCAGCCGGGTAGACGAGCCCCGAACCCCCAGCCAGGGGCAAAGCGACAGCGCCCCCCAGTGTCTCCAGGAAATCCCGCCGTGATCTTTTCATGAGGTTTGCGGGCCTCCGGCCCTAATCGCTCTGCTTTTCCGGGCGAAGCAGAGGGAAAAGGATAACGTCGCGGATGGAGCGCGAGTCGGTTAGCAGCATGGTGAGGCGGTCGATGCCGATGCCCTCGCCGCCCGTGGGAGGCATGCCGTAGCTGAGCGCGCGGATGTAATCCTCGTCGATGGCGTGCGCCGTCAAATCGCCTTTTTCCCGCAGGTTCTGTTGGTATTGGAAGCGATTGCGCTGCTCCTCCGGATCATTAAGCTCGCTGAAGGCGTTGGCGATTTCCATTCCGCCGATGTAAAGCTCGAAGCGCTCAACAAAGTTAGGGTTGTCGGGTTTCTGCTTGGAGAGTGGCGAAACCTCCAGGGGGTAATCGATGATGAAGGTAGGTTGAATGAGGTGTTCTTCCGCCACGAGCTCAAAGAATAGAGCCAGGAGTTCACCCGATCGTTTGCCTTCGACGACGCCCTCCGCGATTGGCGCCGCCCCGCGCTGCGTCAGCCATTGGTTAAGGCCCGGAACACGAGCGGCCATAGCCTGATGGTCATCCAACTGGGACAGGGTCAGGCCCTCCACGTCGCTGGGCCAATGGCGCAGCACGGCATCTTTCATGGTGAGCTGCTCAAACTTCGCAAACGAGATGTGCTGGCCACAGAAATCAAACTCCACACCCCCCAGCACCGCTTCCGCCACGCGGCGCAACAGGCGCTCCGTAAGGGCGATCATGTCATGATACTCCGCATAGGCCTGGTAGAACTCCAGCATGGTGAACTCGGGGTTGTGTTGCGTCGAGATGCCTTCGTTGCGGAAGTTGCGGTTGATCTCATAAACGCGGTCGAGCCCGCCCACAATCAGGCGCTTCAAGTAGAGCTCGGGGGCAATGCGCAAATAGAGGTCGATGTCGAGCGCGTTGTGGTGGGTGATGAAAGGCCGGGCCATGGCGCCGCCCGCCAGGGGCTGCATCATGGGCGTCTCAACTTCCAGATAGCCTTCGGCCTCCAGAAAGTCGCGAATGGCGCGGACCAGCTTGCCGCGGCGCTCGAAAACCGTGCGGACTTCTTCATTCACCATCAGGTCGAGGTACCGTTGGCGATAGCGGATTTCGACGTCCGTGAGGCCGTGCCATTTCTCCGGCAAAGGCAGCACCGCCTTGGCAAGAAACTGCAAGTGCTCGGCATGAATGCTGAGCTCGCCCGTCCGGGTACGGAACAGGTAGCCCTCAACCCCGATCAGATCGCCGAGATCGAGGAGCTTGTATAGCTCGAAGTCGCGCTGCCCCACGGCGTCGAGCCGCGCATAGATTTGCAAGCGCTTCCCTCCTCCCGCCAGGTGCGCAAACCCCGCTTTGCCGTGCGGGCGGATGGTCATGACACGGCCCGCAACCCGCACGGGAATCTTGCGAGCGGCAAGCTCTTCCGCCGTAAGCGCCGAGTATTCCGCCGCGATCTGGGGAATCGTGTGCGTGACATCATACTTGCGCGGGTAAGCCTCATAGCCCAGGTCGACGATCGCCTGAAGTTTCTTCTTGCGCTGCTGAATCAGCTCGGACTGTTCATTATCAGACACAGGGATTACCTACAATCTATGCAGAGTCTTGACCCTAAGATTAAACCGGCATTATAGGTGGCAGTCGAAAACAGTGTCAAGGAAAGGGGTGCGATGGTGCGATGGCGGTGGTTCGGTTTGATGTTGTAGCGGCGAGTTTACCTTACGAAATGGCGGCGTAAGGCTGTCGCTACTCCCAATTGACCCACTACAGAAAACTGCCCACGCCGACTTTGCCCGATGCCCCTTTCCATGACCAATCTGCCTTAATTTTGGGAGAACGATTAGAGCTCGAACTGATGCATGTCAGCCCCGGAACTCGAATTCGTCGTCATTCGCCTCCTGATTCCACCGCTTTTATAACTTCAGCGTACTCCTACATAAGGTACATAACTTATTGGTATTAGATAAATCCCTTCATTTCAAGCTTGATGTCAGAATCGCATTTCCTTATATTAGAAACTCGATGCAATGGCTTATGGGCGGGTTCACTCTCGTGGCCATAGCGGTGGTGTTGCGCCGCGTCCTGCGTATGGATGATGGGAGGGATGCGCATGTGGGCAGGTTCGGATCCCTGCGCGGAGACCTGCAAGCCATATATCAGCCTGTCGCGCAGGAGATTGAAACTCATTCCATCATCCTCGGCATAACCCTCAATGACGCATTTAGTGAGCGACGGTCGAACCGGCACCAGATGGCTTGGCGCGTTGTCGCCCTGGCAACCGTGGAATGGGAGCGCCTGGGGAAGGTCGTAGCAGGCCTGCAAAGCATCCTTTCCAGGTTCTTGCCCGCCACCAATGGAATCGTTCCCGTCCGCCGCGTCGCCGTGGGCCACTTCAAGTCCCGCGCCGTGATGGACAACGTTGGCCTTTACGAGCTTCTGGACCAGATTCTGTTCAGCTCCAAGAGCCGCTTTGCGCTCCAATTGCGTTTACTGTTACGTGCCAGCACTGCCTTGAGCAAGGATTTTAAACGCGCTTGCCGCGAGGGCGAACTCACGCTCGACTCATCTGACGCACTGTGGACTCGATTGGATTACTGTTTCCACGATTTCGATTTGATCGCCAAGGAAACGCTGCTGGCCTTCCACACCCTTCTGGCATGTCAAACGCCTGAGGGAGCCCAAGCACTCGCCTCGGAATTGCAGTTGCTCCTCGAACAGGGCATGCGCGTTTCCGTTTCCCCCTTAAACCAATGACACTTTTGCCGTAGCTCCCCCCCTTGAGATTCGCTTCCCCGTCAATGCATTCAATAATTCTCGCAGATTCTTCCCATTGCAATCCTGCGTATAGAACTCAGACATGGGCGGTCAAACCCGGATTGCTGCCTATTAAGTGGAAGGGCGGGCCTTTAGCAACAAATATAGAGGCTCTTTTCTGCGTCTCAGCGCCTCTGCGGTGATGATTGAATTCTTTCACACCTCCTGGCTTGATGGCGCCATAGCCCAGCCCGATTTTCCATCGACTTGGAGATAAATCCCGGGTAGCATCATGGACTTTTGGAAAGGGGTTCAATCATGAAGCAATTTTCGATAAAGGCCGTGTGGGGGCTGATGAGCGTTTACTTGCTCATGGGGTCGGCGGCCCGAGGCCATCAGGCGCCTACGGCGAAGCCCTTCGATTTGATTCAATGGAACAATGGGAAATTCATTTATGGCGCGGATTACTATCCGGAGGCTTGGCCTGAGAGCCAGTGGGAGAAGGACGCCGCCATGATGCAAGAGGCCGGCATCAACTTCGTCCGGCTGGGGGAATTCGCCTGGGTCAAGATGGAACCCCAGGAGGGCCACTTTGACTTCGCCTGGCTCGATCGCGCCCTCAAGGTGCTGAACGCCCACGGCATCCGGGCCGTATTGGGCACGCCCACGGCCTCGCCCCCCGCCTGGCTATATGCGAAGTATCCCAACATCGCGGCGATGGATACGAAAGGGGTCCGATATCGCTACGGTTCACGCCGCAATTATTGCCTTCACAATGCCGACTTCATTGCCGCCACCACGCGAATTGTCACCGCAATGGCAGAACATTTCAAGGGCCATCCCGGAGTCATCGGCTGGCAAATCGACAACGAGTTGGGAAATCCCAAGTGCTATGATCCCGACAGCCTGGCCGCATTCCAAGCCTGGTGCCAGCACAAATACCACACCCTTGACGCGCTGAACGCCGCCTGGGGCACGGTTTTTTGGGGACACACGTATCAAGCCTGGCGGGAAATCCCTTTGCCCTGGAATACGCTCTTCGATACGTCGAATCCCAGCCTGGCCCTGGATTTCGACCGCTTTTGGAGCGACTCCACGCACTCGTATCTCGATCTCCAGGCGGCCATTCTGCGCAGGATTGCCCCCCGCCAGGCCGTCACCCACAACGAAATGGGGATGTTTCCGGATGTTGATTATTACGACTTGAACCGCTCGCTTGACTTCGTGGCCTGGGACAATTATCCCACGTTCGAAAAAGACTACTCGCAGTATGCTGGTGTAGGCTTGTCGCACGATTTGATGCGGGGCTCGAAGGACAACGCGAACTACATGATCATGGAGCAGCAAGGTGGCGCGGGGGGCTGGTCGGTGTTTTTTGGAAGGCAGGCCCCGGCCTCCCTCTATCGCGTTTGGGCTTACCAATCCGTCGCCCACGGCGCCGATGGCGTCTGCTATTTCCGCTGGCGGACTTCCCGCTACGGCACGGAGCAGTACTGGGAAGGCATTCTCGATCAGGACAGCTATCGCAATTCCCGCTATTTCGCCGTGGCGCAAATCGGCAAGGAATTGGGGCAGCTCACGCCGTTGCTCCACGGGTCGAAGGTTGAGTCGCCGGTCGCCGTGCTGGTGTCGCCGGATTCCCGCTGGGCGCAGCAAATCCAGCCGGGAGTGGAGGACTTCGATTACGACCGTCAGCTTCACGACTACTACGATGCCTTTCGCCGCGCAGGGGTGAGTGTGGACGTCGTCTTCCCGCCGAGTGACCTGTCCGCCTATCGTATCGTCGTCGCACCCGCATTATATGTGAGCAACCAAGCACTTGTTGACAAGCTCCACACCTACGTGAAAAACGGCGGGACCCTGTTCCTCACGTTCCGCTCGGGGGTCAAAGACGAACACAACATGGTGACGGACCAGACCCTCCCCGGGCCGTTCGCGGATCTTGCCGGACTGGCCATCCACGAATTTGATCCCCAGGTCAATGAGGAGCAGGAAGTGTTGGGGCCCGGCGAATCGAGTTTCCCCGCCCGCACCTGGTCCGATGTCCTCGACCCCTCCACGGCGAAGGTTCTGGCGACTTATGGGAAGGGCTATTACGCCGGCAAACCGGCCGTCACGGAAAATCAGGCGGGAAAAGGTTGGGTGTATTACGTCGGTACCGAGTCGAAATCACCTTTCTTTTACGACCGCCTGATTTCCCTCGCCGCCCAGAAAAGTTTGGTGGCGCTCAATGCCAAGATTCCTCCCGGCGTGGAAGTGGCGGTTCGGCAAAAGGCGGGCACGAAAATCATCTTCGTGTTGAATTACACCAGCGCGAATCAGACCGTGCCGCTCGATCAGGCTTGCCAGAATGCCTTGACCGGCAAAACGGAACCGATGGATGTGCAGATTCCCGCGTATGGCGTGAAGGTGCTGACGGTGCAGTGAGGCTAGGGCTTAGGTGCCAGGTGTCAGGGGCTCGGAGTGTGACTAGCCCGGCTTTCCCAACAGAATCCCAGGTGCTTCAAATGCGGCGGAGCGACCCGGTTCAGCACGCTGCATATTTTTCTTGACAAACGGAATTACTTATGAGACAATAACGGAGTGAGAACCGAGGTATGTTCTGCGGGACTGCAATGGCGCGTCGGAGGCAAGGCCGCTTGTTAACGACGCAACAGGCCGACAAATTGTATCAACGGGGGTGCGACTGAATGTCCCTTAACAGACAATTTGCGCAAACCTGACAACTTATTCAAAATAGTGGCCTGAAAATGCGGTTTTTCCTCTCTCAAAGCTGACATCCTACTGAAAAACAACCACTTACAAGAAACCTTGGGCAAGTCGAAAATGGGGTGCAAAATGTCCGACGCATGAGACGCCAAATTGTCGCTTGCAGACGGCGGAAAAGAGGCGGGATGCTGAGAAATTTGGGCCGCTCCATTTAAGATTTGGGGATTCGTGGTTTGGCAAGCACGTTCATGGTATACAGGTGTTTCCATGCTCATGAATCGATTTGAGGAGGAATACTGATGCCCGACACAGCTCCTTATCTCGACCGGATCCGGTCATTTGCCGCGGGTAAAGATCCGCTTGCGCTGCAACGGGAGACTCCGGAGGTCATCCCCAATCCGTCGATAGCGGCATTGGGAGCCAAGCGGAGTTCGGTGCAATCGGAAAAGTGATGCTCGCGTGGTCCTGGGCGTGGGGCGAAGGAGAAGCGCTTCGCGGGCCGACACCTTCCG
>JBEKLF010000110.1:0-26358 GCA_050010335.1 Terriglobia bacterium | reverse complement strand
CATGTCAGAGGGAATATCAGGAATCTCGCCGGCCATCGTAGGTCCTCCCTGCCCTGGGTGGGCATAAGACCGACGCTACCACGATGGCATACTTGAGTTAAGCAGGCTTACCGAAAGGACACATTGAAATGCACAGAGCGATAAATCCATGCTGATTTTTGTTGAGAGTCCCTAAAGGACTGCCGAGCGCCTCTAAGAAAATCCCAAAGACATGACTGCAACGCGTGATTGTTTCAGACTTAAAGTAGCGGCTGGGGTTTTTTCAGTTTGACTTCGAAAACCTGGTTATCTTTTTGCAGTTGCAGTTGCTTACCATAGGTCTGATGACCAGGCTCAATGACCGTCAGAACGATTGGGCCCTTGTTGATGCCCGCCAATTTGCATCGGCCCTCCGTATCGGTCTTAGTATTGTAGGAGATTTTTTTCGGCTTTCTCGGTATCGTTTGGCCGTGTGGCTCGAAAAATTCCAAGGTTATGTGCGCCTGACTGATGGGTCGTCCGGAATCATAATCTCTGACGATCACAGTTATGCTCGTGGTTTCGGTACTCGGCTTCTCGCTCTGGGTTTGGGCTGAACGGCCGAGGCTGGCGAAAAGCAAAAAGCATGTGGCACCCCATACCGCCAAGAAAAGTCTGGTGTGCTGAGACAAAATCATGCGGGATGGCCCCTCCTTCCAAACAAGGTCCTTTCACTCCCTATCATAACTCATCTCCGCCGATTCGGAGCGCTCTGCGTCTAACCGGCAACGTCCTTTTCCACGGGACGGGCCGGCTTTACCGAATCATTCACCCACTGGAGATATTCCCGCGATCCTTCGATGATCGGCAGACAGATGATCTCCGGCGTTTGATAACTATGTAGCTTGGAAATGGCCGCCTGGATTTCCGGAAACAACTCGCGCGTGCTCTTGATGAGAAGCTGGTACTCCTGATCCTGAGCGATCTTCCCTTCCCAACGATAGATGGACTCGATGGCCCCGCTGATGTTCACGCAGGCGGCGAGATTGCTCTCCACCAAGTCCCGAGCGATCTTGTGGCCTTCCTCTTTACTCGCTACGGTTACCAGGATGACGACCTTGTCGGTCACAGGCACCCCTCGCGGCCAAGCTGTGGCCGGGAATTCGCCCGGTTGCACTGAACTGGCCACTGAAGATACAATGAGCGGAGTACGTGAAGCAACCCCCTTAACGGGGGATGCGGCCTATTTGATGTAGAGGCGGGTTTACCCCGCCAGTGGGCGAGGTAAACTCGCCGCCACCCCATTTTGAGCGGTCGTATGCGAGCCATGAACGATTCGAACCTCAACACCACCACGCTCTACCGCAACGGCGTCCTTGTGCTGTTGCTCATGACCATCGCCCTCATCGTCCACAACATCTTCGGCGAGAACGGATATTTGGCCTTGCGTCGGCAGCAGAAGGAACTCCACACGCTTCAGCAAAAGGTCCAGCAACTCAAGCAGGAAAACGAACAGTTGGGTAGAGAGAACCAGTCACTGAAGTCCGACCCTGCCGCCATCGAGCGTCTGGCTCGCGAGCAGATGCACCTGGCCAAACGCGGCGAGAAAGTTTACACGCGTTCGGATCAAGCCCCCGCAAATCCTCCCCCAGCCCCCGGAAAAGAAAACTCTCCCCAACCCTAGCCTGAATTTGGCACCATGCCGGGCCTTTTATGGTGTCTGCGAGCGACAGTTCGGCGCCCTCTCCGTCGGACAATTTGCGCCCTAAGATGACCATTTGTCGGGTTAATTGTAACTAGATTTGTTTTCAGTACGTTGTCAGGATTGGGGGGAGAAAAATCAGTTTTCAGGCCCTTTATAATCAATAAGTTCTCAGGGTTGGGGACCTTTTATACGATGGACACAACGTCGTATTGTCGTTCGTACAGTTTGTCGCCCTCTCTCGTCGTTAACTACCAACCTTGCCTCCGGAAGGCAATTCGAGCCTGCTTCCACTCACAGCCTAGCATTCTAGCTCAAGAATTTTGTCTGGTCAAGAGAAATATGAAGAATGATTGCGCCGCGCCCTCAAAAGCGGCCGTGCCGCCGCTTCTTAAGGACACAGCATGCAAGAGTGGCGCAGACCTGTATTCTGGGCCCAATGATTTCCCTTGCTGAGGGCAAATTGCCTATTCCCGGTTTCCTCTTACTTCACAACTCCTTGTAGCGGACTGGACGCCGTGGCGTAGAGCTTCTTTGTCATGCGACCGGCGAGAAAGGCTTGGCGGCCGGCTAGCACCGCGTTCTTCATCGCCTGGGCCATCAGTACGGAGTCCTGTGCTCCGGCGATGCCGGTATTCATCAACACGGCATCCGCACCCAGCTCCATGGCGAAAGCCGCGTCGGAGGCAGTGCCCACGCCCGCATCGATAATCAAGGGAACCTGAGTAATCATTTCGCGCAGGATGCGGATGTTGGTGGGATTCTGAATTCCCAGCCCGGAACCGATGGGCGCTCCCAGCGGCATCACCACCGCCGCACCGGCGTCGATCAAACGCCGCGCCGAAATCAGATCATCGTTGGTGTAGGGCATCACCACGAAACCTTCTTTGGCAAGCACCTCGGTAGCCTTGACGAGCTCGAAGTTGTCCGGGAAGAGCGTCTTTTCATCGCCAATCACTTCCAGCTTGACCCAGTTAGAAAGCCCCACCTCACGCCCCAGGCGCGCGGTGCGAATGGCGTCGTCGGCAGAATAGCAGCCCGCGGTATTGGGAAGGATGAAGAGTTTATTGCGGTCGATGAAATCCAGCATGGACTCTTTACTGCGGTCGGTAAGATTCACGCGGCGCACGGCGACCGTGACGATCTCCGCGCCGGAAGCCTCGTGAGCTCGCGCCATCTCCTGAAAACTGCGATACTTTCCCGTGCCCACAATCAGGCGGGAGTGAAATTCCTTTCCTGCAATACGCAGGACGTCGTTTTCCATTTTCATCACCTCATTTTCGATTCTAGTCGGCGGTCGGGGAAATTGCAATTGAGGGGATCGAGTCATCGGCTCATCGGGTGATTTGTTATTTGCGATTGGCGATTGGTGATTGGTGATTGCTGAATGGTGATTGTTGATTCGTGATTGTTAATTGGTGATTGTTGATTGGTGATTTGGGACTCTCGATCTTTGAGCTTTGATTTTCGGGGTTCGATTCTCGATCTGAGATTCGAGATTTCAGATTTGAGATTTGCGATCTGCGATTTTCTGAGATTTGAGATTTCAGATTCGAGATTTGAGATTTATGGCCCCGCGCTGCCGTCGGGGCCTTCAACCATCACAATCTTCCCATCCGGCTGGCGTTCGAGCGTGGGAGCATGGAGGCCCACAAATTTGCGCCGCCACCAAAGCCCCTCTTTCCGTTTAGTGGCCAGGTCAGTAAACCAATATTGCCACTCCACGGCGCGGATCTGGCTCGGCGGGTTTTTGCCGAACGGATTTCCGGCGAAGAGCGCGAGAACGTCGGAACTGTTTTGCAGCAGGCGGGCCTCCGTGTTCACCACAAACGGGTAATCGCGCCATCCCCCCAGGGAAGCAAACCGTAGATTCCAATCGAAGTGTGGCTGGTAAGGCGCGTACAGCCTGGGCGCTTCACGAGGGTCCTGGGGCTTGTAGCGGAAAGGGTAGGCAATCCAGTTCACGCCGTCATTCGAGCCCTGGAATTCAATTTCGTATCGCGCCGTGGTCATGGACGCAAACAAGCCGTATTGATCCGAAATGCGAAAGGGCTCAAGCGCTTCGATCGGTGCGGCAGGGAGCGGCAATCCGCCAAAAAACATGAACAGAATCTCTGCGGCCGTGTTGTAGAAGATCCAACTCAGAAAGACAGCAGGCACAACGAGCGATAAACGGCGACCGAGAATATCAACTCCACGGCGGCAGGCCGCGCGGTTGGCATCCACTACCGGTTCCGGTGATTCCGCGATGGGAAGTAGGGGAACGCCAGAGCGTGCACCCCCATTGCACCGGGCGCAGCAGGGGTGCAAGAAAGCCGTCGTCGAAAAGCAATATACCCAATGCCAAAACCAAGCAATTCAGGAAAGCAAGATTGGCCGTCAGAATAATGCCAATTTGAAAGGGCGTCACGATCAAAAAGCAGATGCGACGATATCGCCCCGAAGAATGCCCTCCGGGCCGATCAGACCGTGGATCTGGAAAAACCAGGAATAGAAGGAGGAGAGAAAATCAGCCCGAGCGCGCGCAACCACAACCAACGCGGGAAAAGGTGGCCGGGGCGTCCCATGTCCTCAGGACCAAAAAGCCAGCCAAAAACGTTGGTCAGCTCGGGCAGCATACTGAGCCATTTTACAGGCTTTGGCCGTTGACTGTGAGGCTGACGAGGAGAGCGTCAAGGAACTCGCCGAGACGGATCAGGCATACGAGGCTGAGGTCGTAGAGGGTATCGAGGGTGCTGGCGACCGCCCCGAGACGCCCGTGCGCACGCATGAGCGCAAGGGCCGGCAACTGACTTTCCGCCGAGGCGAGGCTAACAAAATCAAGAGCGCCTCAGGCTCATCCTCGGGAAGCCTCCTTAGGTCCGGGGTTGTGCCAAAAGCCGTCGGAAGCAATGATCGCGTCGGCCTCCTTCGGCCCCCAGCTCCCGCGCTTGTAGGGGCGAACCCGATGGTGATTCTTAAGGACGGGATCGACCACGGCCCAAGCGGCCTCAACAGCATCTTCACGGGTGAAGAGCGCCCCATCGCCGTTCATGGCGTCGCCCAAAAGCCGCTCGTAGGGCGATTCTTCTGCCGGCGTTTCTTCCGACAGGTAAAGCTCGCGCTGGTCCCCGACGAACTCCTTCCCGGCGAGTTTAACGCGAGCGGCGAGGGCAATGGCCGCGCTGGGAGAGAGCCGGAAACGCACGTAGTTGGTCCGGCCGGTCGTGGGCGCGGAGTCAGCGAAGAGCCGCTGCGGCGGGGCCTTTAGCTCCACCAGGACCTCGGTGGCGGTATCAGCCAGGCATTTTCCGGAGCGCAGGTACCACGGCACGCCCTCCCAGCGCCACGAATCAATAAAGAGCCGCAGCGCGCAGAAAGTCTCAACGTCGGAGTTCTTCGCTACTCCCGACTCCTTACGGTAGCCGGCATATTGGCCGCGCACCACGTCGTCGGGCTTAAGAGGGCGCATGGCTTCAAAGACCTTGGCCTTCTCCGTCTGCACGGCGCCGTAGTCACGGCCGGCCGGCGGCTCCATGGCAAGCAGGGCGACGATTTGGAAGAGGTGGTTCTCAATCACGTCGCGCAGACAGCCGGCGGATTCGTAAAACGCCCCGCGCCCCTTGACGCCAAAATTTTCGGAGAGAGTTATCTGGACATTGGCCACATAGTTGCGGTTCCAGATCGGCTCCAGGAAGGAATTGGCGAAACGGAAATAGAGGATATTCATGATCGCCTCCTTCCCCAAATAGTGGTCGATGCGGAAGATCGAATCCTCCGGGAACTCCGTTCGCGCGACTTGATTGAGTTCCCGCGCAGAGGCCAGGTCGCGTCCGAACGGCTTTTCCACAATGACGCGCGCATTCTTGGCCAAGTTCGCGGCGCCAAGCCCTTTGATCACGGTCTCGAACAGCGAGGGGGGAATAGCCAGGTAGTGGGCTGGGCGCTGAGCGCTATCCAGTTCTTTTCTTATCCCCGCAAATGTGCTCGGGTCATTGTAATCCCCACTCACGTACTTGAGCAGGGACAGTAGACGGCGGAGGGCACGCTGGTTATCGATCCCGCCAGATCGCTTGATGCTGTCGGTAACGCGTTTGTGCAGTTGCGCCAGACCCCACTTGGGGAATGCGACGCCGATGATCGGGACCTTGAGCTCACCTTGTTTCACCATCGCATGGAGTGCCGGGAAGATCATCTTGTGGGCGAGATCGCCCGTCACGCCGAAAAGCACCAGCGCGTCGGAACGGAAGGCAACCATCAGGCACCTCCTTCCTTGGGGGCGGCCTTTTCCTTATGGCCGCCGAATTGGAAACGAAGAGCGGACAGCATCTTGTCGGCGAAGTCTTCCTCGCCGCGCGAGCTGAAGCGCGCGTACAGGGCGGCACTGAGGACGGGGGCCGGAACCGCCTCGTCGAGGGCCGCCCCGATCGTCCAGCGTCCCTCCCCCGAGTCCGACACTCGGCCGGCGAACTTCGCCAAGTCCGGGCTATCGAGGAGCGCCGCGGCGGCCAAGTCCAGGAGCCATGAGGCAATGACGCTGCCACGGCGCCAGACCTCGGCGATGTCAGCCAGATTCAAGTCGTACGGGTAATACTCGGGGTTGCGCAGAGGCGTGGTTTCAGCATCGACGCTGGGCTGTTCTTTGCCGGCGTTGGCATGGCGAAGGATGTTCAACCCCTCCGCGTAAGAGGCCATGATGCCGTACTCGATGCCATTGTGGACCATCTTGACGAAGTGGCCCGCGCCGCTCCCGCCGCAGTGCAGGTAGCCGTGTTCGGCGGTGCCGACGAGCTTCTCCCGGCCGGGCGTGCGGGGCGCCGCCTCGATGCTTGGGGCCAGCGCGGCGAATATGGGGTCAATGCGCCGGACGACGGCTTCATCACCGCCAATCATCAGGCAGTAACCGCGCTCTGCCCCCCAGACGCCGCCGCTGGTCCCCACGTCCACATAATTGATGCCCTTCGGTTTCAGTTCGGCAGCGCGGCGGATGTCATCATGGTAGTAGGAATTGCCACCGTCGATGACCACGTCATCAGGTTTGAGAAGTGGGACGAGGGCCCCCAGCGTCGGGCCAACCACGGCGGCTGGCACCATCATCCAGACGGTGCGGGGCAATTTGAGCTTCTTCGCGAAGTCTTCGAGCGACGTTGTCCCGACCGCTCCGTCTTTGACGAGTGCATGTGCGGCTTCCGGATGAAGGTCGTAAACGACGCATTGGTGGCCAGCCCGCAGGAGGCGCCGCACCATGTTGGTTCCCATTCTGCCTAGTCCGATCATTCCCACTTCCATATGTTTTCCCTTTCCCTTAAAGACGGCAGCGCTCGCTCCCTCCGAAGCACTGCCTCACAGGAAGCGATATGCTATTCAGATTTGACCATCCGGGGCAGCTATCTGAAAGTCAGACCGCACATGAATAAACATGGAACTCCGAGCCCACGCCGCCCGTTGAGTGAGTGGTGCCAGGGTTTCCGTCAAGTTCGTTCCACCTCCGATATTGGTATTGTCTTCCTAAAGAGACATTATGTCCATAATGTGCGGGCCTTGCCAAAGCGTCTTGGCAACGGTCGTTAATTAGGAGGGCATAATTCAAAAGCTACTTCTTTAGCGCCTCGCCGATGGATTTCAATTCCTCCCGGCGTTTCGGCGTGGTCTTGGGGTAGGCCATTTTAAGGCCTTTGAGCGCATCAAGGACAATTTGGGAAACAATCAACCGGGCATTTTCCTTATCATCGGCGGGAACAACATACCAGGGCGCGTGGTGGGTGCTCGTCGCGTAGAGGCAAGCTTCATAAGCCTTCATGTACTGCTTCCAGTATTTCCGTTCGTGAATATCCGCGAGGCTAAACTTCCAGTTTTTATCCGGCTCATCAATGCGCGCGAGGAAGCGCTTGCGTTGTTCGTCCTTCGACAGGTGGAGAAACACTTTGATGGTCCGCGTTCCATTGCGATAAAGGTGGCTTTCCAGGTCCACAATGGAGCGATACCGCTCCTCCCAGATGGTTTTCTCGTCGCGCAACTCTTCCGCCAGACCCTGGCTACGGAGAATCTCCGGATGCACCCTAACCACCAGCACTTCCTCGTAATAGGAACGATTGAAGACCCCGATCTGCCCGCGCTCGGGAAGTCGGCACGTCGTGCGCCAGAGAAAATCGTGTTCCAACTCTTCCGCGCTCGGCTGTTTGAAGCTCCAAACCTTGCATCCCGCCGGATTGACCCCGGATAAGACGTGCCGAACGGCTCCGTCCTTCCCGCCGGCGTCCATCCCTTGAAAGATCATCAGCAAGGCATAGCGGTTGGAAGCGAAGTGAAGTTGTTGCAGCTCGCTCAACTCCCGAGCGTGTTCCTCCAGAAGCTTTTGGTACTGCTTCTTTGAGTGGTAAAAGGGCTTCACCAACGTCGGCCACTCTTTGAGTTTGAACTTTTTCCCGGGCCGTACACGGAAATCCTTGGAATTGATTTTCATCTTCATCCCTCCAGTGTTACGAGCTACCTGGGTTGAGTTTAGCATTGATGGGGTTAGGAATTAGGGATTGGGGACTCGGGATCATGGGTTTCGGGGGCCGGGGTAGGGCCGAACGGCGTTCGGCCACTGGGCGAGCATCGCTCGCTCTCGTCACTTGTCACTCGTTACTGCTCTCGGCGCCGTTCGCTCGCCACTTGTCACTGCTTTTACGATTTGCTGTTCGCTGCTGTGGACTCCAGACCTCGACTTTGTATCCCGCCGCTCGCCACTGCCCTCAGATTTGATAGCCTTCCCGCCCTCAGGCCCCCCCCGCGGCTCTTCCAGCGGTCCAGGCTTTTGCCGCGCCGCCCAATGCGCGCCGCGGTGGAAAAACCGTCCGTCGACCGACAGACTGGAGAGCGAGCCTTGCGCTACACCCAAAATTAGGACCGCACCGCCTTCGGCCTTGCTTCGCCGACACCGTTATATTAGACTGAAAACTTGGAGTTTAGAGGCCGCGCCTGTAGCTCAGATGGATAGAGCGGCAGACTTCGAATCTGTAGGTCGGGTGTTCGAGCCACCCCAGGCGCGCCAACCGCATCGTTGGGAATTCTTGCCATCTCAATTTATAGGAAGTCCGCAGCCAAATCTTGCAGTTGCTGCGGGGTAAGCTTCTGTTCGGCTTGATATTTGGGGTGGTCGATGACGATCCAGGCTTCGTGGGGAAACGCCGTTACCTGCCGGGCGCTGAGCGGGAATTTTAGATATTGGACCGCGCTGATGCGGCCGGTCGAGATTTGGCGATCGTCAAACCGTGCTTGTGACCGCTGGCCGCCGGCTTCGAGCCTGATGTGCCGCTCCAAACCCAGCAAGGCGGGCAGCCAGATGTCCCGTTCCGCCGGTGTTTCGTACTCAATCAACAGGCTGGCCGATAGCTCCCCTGCCGCGGGAATCAGTTCGTTGTAGGTGGTGATTTCGTGTGCGATCTCGCGGGGGTTTTCCATGCGCTCGATGCGCATCATCTCTTGAACTTGATAACGCACGGTGTCGCGATTTTCAAACAGGAACGTCATGTGCGCACCCACGCGAATGCGGCGGCGGTCCTTGAGGGCCATCATTTTGGGGCGCCACTCGGCACGCAGGATTTCATAGTCGGCGATGTGTTTGATTTCCGAAACGTCGATGGGTCGCATAGATCTAAGTCTTCTCCTCGGGTGGTTGGATGGCCTTGGCGAAGCCGTCAGCGCGGTAGGCGCGGGCAAGCACCTGGATTGAAGCAAAGACGGCACCCGTTGCAGATTTCTAAGGCGCGCCGCAACTCCTGCTCCAACCCCTGCGAATCCCAGTAGACGGGATCGTTCGGATCGTAACTCATGCCCGGCGTGGGCGCGCCTTTGACGATATCCATGGGATTCACCTAGGAAATGCTGTCCAGACCCTTTTGGAATCGTCCCGCGTGAGATTTCTCCGCCTTGGCCAGCGTTTCGAACCAGTCCGCGATCTCGGTGAAGCCTTCCTCGCGCGCGGCCTTCGCCATGCCGGGGTACATGTCGGTATATTCGTTGGTCTCGCCGGCAATCGCGGCTTTCAGGTTCTCCTGGGTGTCGCCGATGGGCAGGTCGGTGGCAGGATCACCCACCACTTTGAGGTAATCCAAGTGACCGTGCGCGTGGCCGGTCTCCCCCTCCGCCGTATCGCGAAACAAACCGGCGACATCCGGATATCCTTCCACATCCGCCTGCTTGGAGAAGTACAAATACCGGCGGTTCGCCTACGATTCTCCGGCAAATGCTGCTTTCAAATTTTCGTGGGTCTTCGTACCTTTCAAATAGGGTGCCATTTTCTTGACTCCTTTGGGATTAGTGTCAATTTGAAATCTGTCTCGTTAGAAAACTTATTGTGGGGGTGTTCACCCAACCGTTGCGGTAATAGGGTAATAAGTGCAATTTACTCGCCGGGAAGGGCTTGCACGAATCTGGCTGGAGGTACGGTTTAATATTTTGTAGCTCCGATCTAAGATCGCCGGCGTTTGATCGAATGCGTGGCACGGGCACTCTGCCCGTGAGGGGGTTCGGCCAAGATGGCCATGCCGCAAGCAGAGAGTTTTGTTGAGGGCGTTCAGTGAGTGAAGTGTTGTGGCCGCTTCCGCAGGTGCGGAATGAGGGCGCCCTGGAGGCTCAAGCAGTGAACGCCGGCCTTATCGAAGCATTACAGCCTCGAATGAGGAGGTCGAAACCCAAGCTCCGTCTATGCACGCGAGGTACACATCCACCCACATGCGATTAGCCTTGACTTGGCAATCCCGATTCGAAAGGCGGGTAGCTTGGCTATCAACCCTTTTGCCAACACCACTACCCCGCCCTCTCGGCGAAAGCAGAGAAGGATAACCGCAATCGAAGCGCACGCAACAGCTTGGGAACTCTCAGTGCTTGGCGAGCTTATCTGCCATCGACAACAACAACCGGCGATTCGTGCTCGACATGGTCTCAAAAGACTTAATCAGCTTCTTGACCGGCTTCCCGAGGTTAATCTGGTCTGGAACCTTGGGGGCCGACGGTTTTCCCTCACCCTGGAAAAGCAATTGATAGGGTTCTACTTCCAATGCCTTGGCAAATTTTTCCATGGTGGCAAGTGAGGGTGCTGTGTATCCGCCTTCAACGCGAGAAATGTACGAGCGCAAGAGACCGGACCGCCGTTCGATGTCGCCTTGCGAGAGACCTTTTACTTCACGCAATTGTCTTAATCGTTTACCTACGTCCATAGCTGCATTAGAACAGAATCAGAACCCCCTGTCAACCGATATAACTTAATATCTCAATACCCTACGAAATCCATCAAGATGCCTGATTTGTGCTTTCCGATATAGATAGCTTTCAAATTCCGATTCTCACATCTTGAAACACTCCCCAGCCGGGCGGTGACTCCTTCGGCAAACAAAAGGCTCCGAAATAGGAACCGCGGGGATGGGGCGTAGCGGGGCGGGGATACAAAAACAAGTCAAAAGGCAAAGCGCAAAAGGCAAAAGTGAAAGGCCTTACGGGCCAAAATCCCTATTGAAGAAACATGGGATTACTGTTCTCGCATGTCTTGAGACGGGGGGCGCCGCCTGATCCAAGTCGGGCGCTGCACGGCAAACCTCTAGCGTCTTGTCATTTTCGCGGGGAAATTTAGACTTACGGCCGTGCACTTTTGCCTTTTGACTTTTGCACTTTGCCTTTTGACTTTCTCTTAAGGCTTCACCGCGCGCAGGGCCTCCGCCGCCAGCCACTCGAGCATAAACATCGTGAGGGTGCTCGCCGGCGCTTCCAGGAGTGAGGGAATCAGGATTCCCAGGTCCGAGCCCTCGACGAGGTTGCGATCGTTGCTGTCCGTCAGGGAAAGCACGCGCGCGCCATTCGCCCGCGCTTGGGCGGCGCAGCGATGAATGAGCTTTTTGATTTTCGATTGTGAGCCGGAAAGGAGCAGGACCGCGTCGCCGCGCCGGGCGAAGTGGGCATGTGCGTTCAAGAACTCCGAGGCTTCCACGCCCGCCACCTGAAGGCCCGCCAGAGATCGCAATCGCCGCGCCGCCTGCCAAGCGGGGTAGTGGTAAAAACCTCCTCCCACGATGGTCAGCCTGGGTAGCGCCGCCACCTCAGCCGCCACCGAGCGAACCACGGACGGAAGCTGCGTGAACACCCAATCGAGTTTTTCCGGGAGTTGATCAAAGTCCTTTCGCACCAAGTCCCACCACGGCTTGGGTTTCTTCAGCACCCGCAGGGCTTCGAAGGCCAGGAAATTAAGGGCGGCATGCATGCAGACAATCACGGCGGGCGATTCCGCATCGCCTTCCGCTCGGGCGATGAAAACATGATCCGCCAATTTCACCAGCGGGCTTTCGGGAGTATGGGTCAACGCTATCGTCGTGCAACCGCGCTCATGCGCACTATGGGCAAGTTCCTGGGCCTCCGGCCATTCTCCCTGGGCGGATAACATGATCAGCACCGACCGTCGTTGCAGAAGCGCGAGGCCGTAGGTTTGGAAAACCTCCACCGGGCGCACCACCACGGGCAGGCCGACAAATGATTCAAATGCATAGCCAGCCGCAATCCCCAGGGCAGCGCAATCCCCCGCCCCGCAGACGTAGACGGGCCCGTCACTCCAGCGGATCATGCGCACCAAAGCTCCATACTCGGCGCGGGCTTTCTCCAGGGTCATGCGGAGTGCCGCCGGGATATCGTGGATCTGCTGCCGGTTTCCCATTGATTTCAACCTATCCTTCGATGTCGACTGGCCGCCCCGCAGATCGCACGCCATTCGGCGCAGGCGTGACCTTCAGGTCCTCATTCAAGATAAACCCGTGCGCCGAAAGGTGTGCGCCGAAGAGCAGCATCATGGCGCCCGCATACGCCCAAAAAAGCAAAGTCACGGACAGCGCAAAAGGACCGTAAACCTCCCGGAAACGAAACATCGGGAGCGTCAGGGAGTATATAACCGTCCCCACTTCCGTTAAGATTCCCGTGGCGAGGGCGGCGGGGAGAACTCGCGCGACGGGAACTTTTCCGTTGGGTAGATAATAGTAGATCAGGAAAAAAATCAAAGCCATGAAGGGCATGGAGGCAATCTCCAGAACTACACGCGAAACCGTCGTGAGGATGCTCGGGAAGGGTATCCGGCCCATGGAAAAAGCAATAGCCGCCTGCACGGGCGTAATCGCGAGAATGAAGACGAGTGCCAGCATCCCGGAAACCAGGGCAAGCGCAAAGGACATTCCCTGATTCCGTAGAAAACTGCGATTGTGCCGGAATCCCCACACCTTATTCAGGGCGATCTCGAGCGGCAGGAACACGCCCGAACTGGTGAAGAGGAGCATGAAGACGGAGATCAACTGCAACCGCGGCCGCCCTTCAACCACCGCCACCAAATTGCGAATTAATGATTCCGACCCGGATGGGAGGTGTACGCGCAGAAGTTGAAGAACCATCAGATAGGCACTCTCCCAATGCAGCCAACGCTGACAGATCGCCAGCAAAATCAGGTTGAAAGGGAAAAAGGAGAGATAGGCGTTGGCGGCAATCGAAAAGGCGTAGGCATGCACCTCCGTCTCGAAGAGGTAGCGAATGCTGGAAAGAAAGACGTCTGCCAGCCGGGCACGCGTTCGGAGACCGTTCCGAAGTTTTTCGAGATTTGCTGGCACACTTTCATTCCACATACGAAAACCCTTGGGGGGACCGGGACCTTGTACCCCATCTCGATAAGGGACGCGAAGTATAATCCATCGGCGCCCGGCTTGCCACAGATGTTGTTAGATGCGATTACCCTTCCCCACAAAGCCACTTTCCAGTGATATAATCATTCACCTTGGGTTCGGGATTCGTTCAGGAAACTAATAGTACGGGGCGCCAAGCGGCGCTGGTTCAGTAGTAGGAGTCACTGAGGCATTTCTAAATCATTTTGAGGAGCCCAATATGCGAAGGAAGAAGGGAAACTTACCTCCCCCGGAAGGTTTTTCGCGACGAGACTTCCTGAAGGGCGCCAGCATGGCGGTATCCACCGGTTTGCTGGCCACGCCGGAAGCCGCCAAAGCGGCCCAGGAGAATTCACCCGGCGTGCTGGGGCCAGGTGCAGTGCCGATTACTCTCCAGATCAACGGCAAGCCTCGCAGCCTAAAAGTTGAGCCCCGAGTGACCTTGCTGGATGCTCTGCGCACTCAACTGGATTTGACCGGCGCCAAGAAAGTGTGCGACCGGGGAGTCTGTGGCGCCTGCACGGTGATCCTGGATGGACGCCCGGTGTACGCGTGCAATGTGCTCGCCATCGAAGCGGAAGGCCACCGCATCGAGACGATCGAGGGATTGGGGACGGTGGATCATCTCCACCCGGTAATGGCCGCGTTCGTCGAGCACGATGCACAACAGTGCGGATTCTGCACGCCCGGCTTTGTCGTGGCCTGTAAGGCCTTCCTGGACAAACATCCAGATCCGACAAGAGAAGATGTGGAACATGGCTTGGGCGGCAACCTCTGCCGATGCGGCACCTACGCAGGTGTTCGAGAAGCCGTTCTGGAAGCAGCCAAGACCCTGAAGGGAGGACGCGCCAATGGATAAGTGCAAATATGATTGGCCGGCGGCTGGTGAACGCAGCCTCATCGGAAAGCGCTTGACGCGCATTGATGGGCCCGCCAAAGCGAGCGGCCATGCGAAATACACCTACGATATTAACCGGCCCGGGCTTCTGATCAGCAAAATCTATCGCTCGCCTTATGCCCACGCGAAGATTACCGCCATTGACACTTCTGAGGCGGAAAAGCTGCCCGGCGTGAAAACCGTGAAGGTGATTATGGGCGTGGGGAAGGAAACCAACTGGGTCGGCGATGAAATTGTGGCCCTGGCCGCCGAGAGCGAAGATATCGCCGAGGATGCCCTCCGCAAAATCAAAGTGGAATTCGAGGAACTCCCCCACCTGGTCCTGGAAGAAGATCTGAAACAAGCCGGCGACCACGCCAAGCCCGCCGGGGGCAAGAAGGCCGGTGATTCCGCCAAGGCGTTCAGCGATCCTGACATGGTTATTTCCGAGGGCTATTACGGCATCCAGACCATCACCCATTGTTGCCTGGAGGCCCATGGGAACATCGCGGAGTGGACAGGTGAAAAATTGCTCACCTATTCCTCCACGCAGAATGTTCCCGGCCTCCCCGGCCAAATCGGAGATTCCCTTCGTAAGCAAGGGGTCGACGTTCCGGACAAGAATATCGAGACCATTTGCAATTACATCGGGGGAGGATTTGGCAGCAAGTTCTCTCCCGATGAATGGGGCATCCATGTAGCGCAATTGGCGAAGGCCACCGGCAAGCCCGTCAAGCTGATGCTCGATCGCAACATGGAAATGGAAGCGGCCGGGGCGCGGCCCTCCAGCTATGCCCAAATCAAGGTGGCGGCGAAGAAAGATGGAACGCTGGTGGCGTGGGATTCGCACTCCTGGGGCACGGGGGGGCCCACGGGCACGGATATGCCTCCCCTTCCTTATGTGCTGGCAATCCCCAACAGTTCCACCCGGCATACCTCCGTTAGCACCAACACCGGACCCGCGCGCGCTTGGCGTGCACCGAATCATCCTCAGGCTGCGGCGCTGACCATGTGCGCGCTGGAAGACTTGGCAGCCAAGCTCAACATGGACCCCATCGAGTTTTTCTCCAAGAACGCGGACCTTGCTGCGGGAGGACGCGGGAAAGTCTACCGGGAAGAACTTCAGAAGGCTGCCGAGCTTGCCGATTGGCAAAAGAACTGGCACCCACGCGGAGACAAAACTTCCAGCCACATCAAGCGCGGCATGGGGGTGAGCCTCCACACTTGGGGCGGAGCCGGCCACAACAGCATGTGCCTGGTCACCATCCACCCCGACGGCTCCGTGGAAGTGACCATGGGAAGCCAGGACCTTGGAACTGGCACCCGGACCGTCATCGCCATCGTGGCGGCGGAGACCTTTGGGCTGCCGGTGGAGGCCATCACGGTCAACATCGGGGATAGCAAATACCCTCCTGACAATGCTTCGGGCGGCAGTACGACGGTGGGCGGCGTGTCAGCCTCTACTCGCCGTGGCTCCGTCGATGCTCTGGATCAACTTTTTGCCGTCGTTGCCCCTGCTCTGGGCGTTCCGGCAGACCAGTTGGTGGCCGTGGGCGGAAACATTCAGGCCAAAGGCGACTCCTCCAAGCAAATCTCTTGGAAGGAAGCCTGTGCCAAGCTGCAAGTGAAGACCATTCAGGCCACGGGCAAACACCCCGATCGGACCAAGTGCAAGCTGGGAGATAGCGGCGTGGGCGGAGCGCAGATTGCCGACGTCTCCGTGGATACGGAAACCGGGCTGATTAAGATTAACAAGATGATCGCCGTGCAAGACTGCGGCCTCATTATCAGCATGAAAACTGCGGAGAGCCAGGTCTATGGCGCCCTGATCATGGGCATTTCTTACGCCCTGCACGAAGAAAAGATCATGGACCCGATCACCGGGCGCATGCTGAATAACAACATGGAGTTTTACAAGTTGGTCGGCATCGGGGACATCGGGGAATTGGTGGTCCATATGATGACCGGCCCCGGCTACGACGAACGCGGGACGATTGGCCTCGGCGAACCTCCGGTGATTTCCCCCGGCGCTGCCATTTCCAACGCCGTGGCCAACGCCATCGGCGTGCGGGTGCCGACCATCCCACTGACGCCCGACAAGGTTCTGGCCGCACTCGCGAAAGGAGGGGTAGCTTAATGCAAGCCTTTGAATACGCTCGGCCGAAGTCAGCCCAGGAAGTGGTGAAGTTGCTCGCCGGCGCGGAGGGCGAAGCCCTGGCACTCGCGGGGGGGACCGACCTCATCAGCTTGATGAAGGACGGCGTCGCCACCCCCAAGCGCCTGGTAAGCTTGCAACACGTCAGTGAACTCAAGGGAATTTCCGTCCATCGAGAATCCGGCCTGCGACTCGGCGCCGGCGTTACCTTGGAAGAGTTGGTGGAGAGCGCCGAAGTGCGCGAGCATTACCCCGCCTTGGTTCAGGCAGCAGAGGGCGTCAGCAGCGCGCAGGTCCGCAGTACGGGAACGGTGGGGGGCGACCTCTGCCAGCGTCCGCGCTGCTGGTACTATCGCGCCGGCTATGGATTGCTGGCCGTCTATAAGGACAAACCTCTGGTCCCGGACGGCGACAACCGCTATCACGCCATCCTGGGAAATTCCGGGCCGGCTTATTTCGTGAGCCCGTCGAGTCTCGCGCCCATTCTGATTGCTTTGGACGCCAAGGTTAAGCTCCACGGCCCCGAAGGCGCGCGGGAACTTTCCGTGCAAGATTTTTTTGTAACCCCCAAGAGCGAGCAAGAGAGCGAACACGCGCTGCGTCCGGGAGAAATCGTCACGGAAATCCTGGCCCCGCATCCCGGCGACGTCAAGATGGCGGTCTACGAAGTGCGCCAGAAGGAAGCCCTGGATTGGCCACTCGCCGCGGCTGCCGTGGTCCTGAAGCTCGATGGCGGCAATGTGCAAAGCGCGCGCGTCGTGCTCGGACATGTAGCGCCCGTGCCCTGGCCTTCGCCGGAAGCGGAAGAAGCGCTGAAGGGTAAATCGGTGAATGATGATGCCGCTTGGGAAGCTGGCAAAGCCGCACTCAGCAAGGCAACGCCGCTTTCCAAGAACGCTTACAAAGTGCAACTGGCCCGCGTGGCGGTGAAGCGCGCCATTCTGCGTGCCGCGACGTAGGGCCGAACGGCGTTCGGCCCGGGCGAGCGCCGCTCGCCCCTACATTGAAAGGAGAGGCGTGATGATCTCTGAACCTGCTCCTCAGACCGTGCAGCCCAAGGTGCAGTGCCGCTTGATCCGCTCCAAGTGGATGTTCATTGAGGCGGAGCCTGACCCCACGGTTCCCCGTTCCGGCACGAGCATCTGCTGGTGCGTGCACACCCAGAAGTGCATGGGGCCGGATGGCCGGGTCGTAACCCAAGAGGATTGCAACGAAGAGCGGGCGTGCTTCGAAGCCCTGTAGCCATTGTGGATAGCCCGCCAATGCCCGATGCTCCTCCAATCATCCCGCTTCGCCGGATTGAATCCCCCGGCGAAATGGGATAAAATGTCACTGGGGCGTTTTACAAAAGTTTGCCCCGTGGAGGGTCGGGTCATGAGGAAAATCATTTCCTTTTCTGCAATTGGTTTCTTTCTGCTTTCGGCTTGGGCGGTTCCCGGAAGCGCGGCATTGAAGGGCGATTACATTGAAGCCCGCAGCGCGGACGTTTACACGGGACCCTGTTTCGCGAACTCGGAAGTAGGTTTAACCGGCCAGGAAGCCATTCTGGCATGGAAATTTCAGGAGGGCGACTGGAACGGCGTCCCTCTGAGTGGACTTAGTGTCGTGGCCGTGGTCAGGGCCAACGCCACGCTGGGCGATCCGTATCACGACCCTTATCCGGCGCGATCGGTACTTATTGTCGATTCCCGCGCCACGAGCCGACAGCGGACGGCGCTCGCAGCGTTTGCCGCGTCCAAGGCCGGCGGTCTGTTGGACCACGTTGTGCGGGTGGAGAGCGCGCCCATCCAGATGACGGTGGAGCATGGTGAACTTCACGGCGCAGCCAAGGTGGTGGCCGGCAATTTTGCCCGAATCGAGACCCGCAGCCTTTGCCAGGGCGATCACCTGTGCGGAAACGAATCCGTCTATTACCCGCCCCTTATCAGCCTCGTTCATTCCATGCCGGCTTTCACCCTGGATAGCTCGTTCTCGGGGCAGGGCCTGGGTGAAGTTTGGAAGAACGTCGACAAGCGCAGCGCCTTTGTGGGCAGCTTCTAACCCGCCCGGCCTGACCGAACCAGCAAGCTCAAGAAACGGGAAACTTCCGCGAGGACGTTTCCCGTTTCGTGTTTATATCATCCAATAAAGGGAGGTTTTGTCCATGAAACTGCACCGTATCATCGGAGGCGTCCTGGCAGTTCAATTCTGTGTGATCGTAAGCGCCTTTGGCCAAGGAGGTTACAAGGCGGAGGCGATTGGCGCCGCCCCGGCGGACGTTCCCGCCCCTATCCTTAGCGCCCTCGACACGGCAGGAGTTCGCGTTTCCACCGATCAGGGCGCGGCACTCTGCGAAGTATGGTTGCGCAAGACGCTGCCCGCGAATCCCAATCCTAACACCTCATCGGACGTCCTCTATGGATCGCTGCCCGAGGGGGCTTTACTGGGTGTTGTGCACTTCCCCAATCCGGTCACGGATTTTCGCAGTCAGACCATTAAGGCGGGATTTTACACGCTGCGCTATGGCTTGATCCCCCAGGACGGAAACCATATGGGAGTAAATCCCTATCGCGACGCCTTCGTAATGGCGCCCGTCTCCGCCGACCCGGGCCCGGACAAGGCGCTGTCTTTTGAAGACCTGGTGAAATTAAGCAGACAGGCCTCCGGCACGCCCCATCCCGGATTCCTGGTGGGAGCGCAGGTTAACGGCGCCAGCTTCCCCTCCGTTGGCAAGGATGATTCCGGAAACTGGAATGTCCAAATCAAGGGACATGCGAGTAGCGGTGACCTGCCCCTGGCGTTCACGGTGGTGGGGCATTGGCAGGGGTAGGGGAGATCTCAAATCTCAAATTTGAAATCTCAGATGTTTCAAGTCTCAAATCTCAACTTTGAAATTTCAAAGGGTTTGAATTTCAAATCTCAGATGTTTCAAATCTCAAATTTCAAATCTCAAATTTCAAATCTCAAATTTGAGATTACAAATCCCGAGATTCCAGATGCCTCTCCTGAACGGGGGGAGGTGCCGGGGTGAGGGGATAGGATAGACCAAGGAACAATATGAAATTAGCCGCGCAAAATCGCTTGCGAGGGTGCTCGGCCTGGGTTTTCGCCCTGGCGCTGGCTTCCCTTCTCGCCTCAACCCTCTATGCCGCCCAGTCAAAGCCTCTGACCGTGCTCGAAGGTAAACTCGTCGCCAACCAGGGAGAATGCCCGTTGCTGAAGGTCAACGGCCGGGACCAGACGCTTTCGGCCGACACTCCTCACCTTTACCACACGATGCAGGACAGACGCCTGGACGGCCGCGAGGTGCGCCTGGAAGGAATCCCGAAGCCGGATGGTTCCTTCGAGGTCCACTGGCTCTATACCGTCCACGATGGCAAGCTCTTTCGCGTGCGCTATTTCTGCTCCACCTGCAACATCGTGGCGCTGGAGCCCGGCCCCTGCGTCTGCTGCCAGCAGCCGGTTGCACTCCAGGAAATCCCCGTGGAGAAACCAGAAATCTAGCCGCCTTGGCGGGTGCGCAAGCGAGGAGCGAAAGCCTGTCCCTCGGGCGTAATGCGGGCGTTTGCCTGCTGGTGCGCGAGTGTCCCACCCCTGGGAGCGCGGGCATCCTGCCCGCTCTGAAGCTGTGAATTTATTGAGAAAATCGGATTTTTTAGCCCGTAAGTAATTGAAAACAAGCGGGCGAAATTTTCGGAATTCAATAGATTCACAGCTCCTCTGGCGGGGGCGTCCCGCTCCCGCCCTGTAACCAGACCCGGAGGCTGGAGGGTCGAAACGGGGGTCTGATGAAAGGAACGCGCGGGCGGAACGCCCGTGCCGTAGCGGGCAGGATGCCCGCGCTCCCATCCGTGGCACGGGCATCCTGGCTATGACGGCGCGCGGGCGGGACACCCGTGCCGTGGCGGGCAGGATGCCCGCGCTGCCACTCGTGGCACGACCACCCTGGCGCTGCCCCCGCCAAATTGTCATTCCGCCCCGGTATGTATGGACCCGACCAGCCGCGCCTAAGACAATATGACCAAAACAAAAATAAATCTGTTGATATCTAAAATATTCGATATATGTCCTTGACAAATTACTTTTGCGAGAGTAGAAGATGGCATATTGAGGCCATCTCTAGTTATTGTGCCGCGCTCCATCTCTCTTCTAATAATGAGGAGGCCGCCATGCCGAAGCGATTCACATCCCCAAGCAATCTGATGGTTTTTCTCTGCTCTGCTCTGCTCTGCTTCTTATCCTTCCCGGTGCAATCTTTGGGCAAGTTACCAACGTGACCGACATTACTTCGACCCCCATTCCGGGCTCCGGGCATGACTACATCAAGATGTTCTCTGAGACCGTCAACCCCGCCAACGGGTCGCTAAGTGTGAGAATACAAGTGCCTATTCCCAAGGGCCGAGGGCTCACCTTGCCGTTTTCCTTTGCCTACGATTCCAACGGCGCGCTAGGGTCCGTCTATTCCATAACCGGACAGGGGACATTTCTAAACTACCCCTCATTTCTCTCGCAAGGGGGATGGTCGTACAGCGTACCGCTTATGAGCGCGAATTATTTAGACCCGACGTATAATGGAACCAGCTGCCCACGATTGATTGACTATGTCTTTGAAGACCCCCTGGGAACGCGCCATGCGCTTGACTTGGCGAGCTTGTACTATATGACAAATGGGAAGTGCCCGGCGGGATCGAAGGCCACGGGCGGAGACGGTATCGTTCAGGCCTCTCTCGTCAATTGTGGTGTTAACGGATTGTGCCAAAACGTTAGCGTTGCGGATGCGGACGGTACGGTCTATGAATACACTTCCCCAGACAATCACGGGACGATTGGCTCCATGGGTGCTTCGCTGCCGTATCAGGTGGAAGACCGCAACGGCAATCAGGTCACGTTCACCGATAACAACAATGGCGCCTTTACGGTCGCTGACACCCTGGGCCGCACTGTCTTGTCTTCCTCGGGTTTCGGCGCCAGCGGCAACACTCTCTCCGTCTCCGGGCTCCCATCTCCGTCTTATACCGTTTACTGGACCGCCTTAAATTACGGTTTCGCCATCAACCCCCAATGGGCGTTGGGGGCTCCAAGCTCGGAGTGCCGGGGAATGAATGCCCCAGGCGGTTCGATGTCTGCGATTAGTCAAATAACATTGCCCAACGGCCAGTCATACAATTTCTACTACGATCCAACTTATGGCTTGCTCAAAGAAATCGACTATCCCAGCGGGGCCAAGGTGGTCTACACGTGGACCCTGAACCTGAATCAGAACTCCGAATTTGCATCATTCCCGGACGAGGTGGGGAACAACGGAGGCTGCGGCTACACCTATTCTTGGCCAGCGGTTTTATACCGTGACGTCTACCTCAGCCAAAGCGCACCCACGCCTTCCCTACACCAGCAATTCACCTACGCGCCGACCAACTGGAATAGTCCCCCCACTTCTTGGCAGAGCAAGTCCACGACCGTCCAAACGACCGACAACGAGCGAGGCGGGAGCAGCTTCACAACCACGTATAGTTACAAGCCCTTACCAGCTCCAACCCAATTGTACGAAGGCAACGTCTACGCCAATCAAATCCCGGTGGAAAGCAGTGTTGCCTACACTGATTGGGGTGGAAGCAGCCCGATTCGGACGATCAACAAGACCTGGGCGAACTACTTCGAGATGCAAGGCCAGCAGGTTGTGGACAACGGCACGGTGACCTCCGATCAGTTCTTCCTGTTCGGGTCCGGGGCGCAGATTACCGGCAAGTACGAGTGTGGCTCCGGGCAGACTTGCTATAACGCCACGCAGGTCAGCCCACCCACTGCTTACGCGCGCCTCACCGCGATTCAATACCAAAGCTTTGCGGCCACCCCCATCTATACGGCCGGCCCGTCGATCTTCGACCGGCCGGCCAGTGTGGTCATTAATGGCAGTGGTGGCAGGGCCGCCGAGACTGATTATACCTATGATGGCAGCAGCGTTACTGGAACCTCCGCCGTGAAGAACCACGATTACTCCAACTATAGCTCGTCTTTCAATAATCGCGGCAACGCCACGTCCATGTCCAAATGGGTCAACACCAGCGGCAGTTCGCTCACCTGGAATTACACCTACGACGACACCGGCCAGGTGCTCAGCATGAAGGACCCCAAGACAAATTCGACAACATATTCCTACACCGATTCATTCGCAGGGTGCGGCTCCGCCAGCGGAAGCACCAACGCCTATCTCACGACGATCACCGATGCGAAAGGATTCACGCAGAGCTTCACTTACCGCTACTGTGACGGGCAGTTGAACTCGGCGACGGACCGGAACAGCAAAACCACAAGTTATTCTTATGAGTCCTTACTCAACCGCCTCGGGTCGATTACCTATCCCGATACGGGTTCCACCACATACGGATACGCAAGCAGTGGCCCCTGCGCCCAGCCCTCCAGCACGACGATCTTAGTGAGCGGCACCTCCAGCTACATTGAGACCGCGGCCATGGACGGCCTCTGCCAGGTCACCCAGACCGCCCACTCCGACCCTGCCGGATCGAACTGCACAACCTTGATCTCTGGCGGAGCGGATTGCACGAATGCCACCTACGATGGCGAGGGCAAAGTCTGGACGGTTTCCAATCCCTATCGAAGCACGGGCGAATCCACTTACGGGCTAACGACGTATACCTACGATGCTTTGGGGCGTACGACGTCCGTCGCCTATCCTGACGGGAACTCGGCAACTACAAGCTACTCCGGCCTCTCCTCGACCGTCACCGATCCGGCGGGAATATGGCGGACTCTCACGAATGACAACCTGGGTCGGCTCGCCTCGGTGAACGAGGCCGGGGCGTACACCACGTCATACACCTATTACGCGACCAACGACCTTAACACTGTAACCCAAGGTTCTTCCCAAACCCGGACGTTTGTCTACGATTCTGTCTCGCGCCTCACCAGCGCGACCAATCCCGAATCCGGCCTCACCAGCTACACCTACCCCACGAGCAGCGGTTCGGGGATTTGCAGCGGCGATCCAAGCTCGCCCTGTTCGCGGACAGACGCCCGTAACATTACCACGACCTACGCGTACGTCGACCCGCTGAATCGACTCACTGGGAAGACCTATTCTGATAGCACGCCGCCGGTTACTCTTTCCTACGACCAAACCTCCGTTACCATTGGCAGTTGGTCAAGCGGTACGCTCATGAATCCCAATGGCCGCCTCACCGAAGCTATAACGACCTCAAGTGGCAGTGTGCAGACGGGGGTGTTTTACAGTTATGACCCCATGGGCCGACCGAAGACCTACTGGCAGTGCGCGCCTTCCACCTGCGTCAACCCCAACTTCCCTAAGTTGGTCTATAATTATGACTTGGCAGGTGACATCGCCAGTTGGGTGCACCCGGCAGGCTTTACCATCACCAACACGCTCTCGGCAGCGCGGCAAATCACTGAGATCTGGAGCAGCCTGAATAGCTCGACACAGCCGCCGGTTTTGGCGCAGAACATCACCTACACTCCCTGGGGGGCGTTGACCAGCCGCACCAATGGCTGCGTGGGTACGGGATGTACGAACGCTCTGGAAACCTATGACTACAACAATCGCATGCAGCCTGTCCGCCTGCAACTCGGCGTCTCCGGCAACACCGATCAGGATTACTGCTTGGTTTACAATTACTATACGAGCATCGCGCAACTTCCCAGCAATTGCGCGAAGCCCACCCAGGGGACCGGCAATAATGGCAACGTGACCGGCATGTACGACCTGGACGGCCCGAACAATACCCTCATGACCCACACGGAGGCCTACACCTACGATAACGTCAATCGCCTGTACACCGCGATCTCGCAGAGTGGCACGGGCAATGCCACTTACAACCTGACCTTCAGCTACACGCAGGACGGGTCAAGCGGCAACTACGGCAACATGACGTGCGTCGTCAATGGCAGCACCAACGGCCTGTGTCCCCAATACACTTTCAGCGCCACGACCAACCGGAGCACCACTGCCGGCTTCGCGTACGACGCGGCGGGCGATTTGACGAGCGACGGCACGCACAGCCATACCTGGGATGCTGAAGGACGCCTTCTCACCATGGACGGGGGAACGACGGCGAATATTACTTATAACGCCTTGGGGCAGATGGTGACGAACTTGGGGTCCAACACAACATATAACGCGGCGGGGGAACGCATCTCGGGGAGTGGGTATAGCATCGTACCTTGGGGGAATGTTGCTCTGGTCAAGTATGGCACCGCCACGCTTTTCGTGCACGGCAACGTGCTGCAATCGAGCACCGACGTCACGGACCAGACGGGCACGGAGAAGCAGGACCAGATCTTCTACCCCTGGGGGCAGAGTTGGATACTCCATCAACTTCCGGACGACGGCACTTACGCCACCATGGAGCCGCTGACCACGACGACCGGGGAGGAGACGAGCATCACCCTCAATCGCGACTATAGCAAGTCCTACGGCCGCTGGCTCAGCCCGGACCCGCTCGGCCAAGATGCGGTTGACCCGAGCAACCCGCAGACCTGGAACATGTACGCCTATGTGCGGAACAACCCCACGAGCCTGATCGATCCCTCAGGCGCGATGTACTGCGCCCCCAACAGCGCGGTCGTAGACAAAAACGGTAACACGGTCGGCTATTCGGACTGCGTCAGCGAGGAAACCGGGGCGTCGGACCAGTACAGCCAGCACTTCGCGCCGCAGCAAGAGAATGTCAACGCGCAGCAAGGATCTTGGTTGGACTACATCTTGGCCATCCCCCCGACCTATGTTCCGAACGATGTGCCGCTTTCCCCCGCTGGACAGAAGTTCGCCCAGGACCTCAGCAAGATAATTGACACTTATCCCACGGTGTGCGGAGGTGGCGGATTTTTCTATACAGGCCGTGAGCGTAGCGTTGGTCCGGGACACATGTTCGTTGGTGCGATCACCGAGATTGACAGCCGCGCCGGTACGAGCACAGGTGGTTTATTTGAAATCGGCGGCGGCGAGGGCACTGTCGCTGGCGGGGGTTACATTGCAACGACAAACTCCCAGGGTGTGCCTTCAGGTTCGGGCCTTGCGTACGGCGGTGTCGGAGCGTCCTCGGGAGTCGCGTCAGCGTCTGGCGGTGTTGTAGGGTTCGCATCAGGCAGTAAGATCTCCGGGGTGGGCATCTACGGCGAGGGATCCTTTCTCGGTCGGGTGTTGGGGGGCGGGGGATATCTAAATATCACCAATGTAGGGAGTTGTCACCAATGATTCTAACGTTGCTTGGACCGCTCTCATTTGCAAGCCTGAACGGACAGGGGCCTCTCTGGTCGGTGTTTTTCATACTCGTTGCGGTGTACGTTGGAGTGAGCGGTTGGCGTGATTACTTAAAGCATCGCCACGAGATGCAGGTTCCACTGCCGCATTTAATATTCTTCACTGTAGGCTGTCTAGTCATGATCTTTATAGGAGCTTGGGGACTCTTTCGACTGCGGTGACGGCGTCGTAGCGCTCGGGTACGGCGAGGGATCCCTTTTCGGTCGGGTGTTGGGGGCGGAGGATATTTAAACATCACCAATGGAGGGAGTTGTCACCAATGATTCTGACGTTACTTGGACCGCTTTCATCTGCAACTCCGAACCCACCGGGGCTTCTCCTGTCGCTGTTTCTCATACTTGTTGGGGGGTACGTTGGAGTGAGGGTTTGGCGTTATTACTCAAAGCGGCGTCACGATACACAGATCCCACTGGCCGATCTAGTGTTCATCACTCTAGGTTGTCTAGTCATGATCTTGATAGGAGCTTGGGGCCTCTTTCGACTGCGGTGAGGGCGTCGTAGCGCGCGGGCTGGCTGGCGCACAGCGCTAACCGTGCGGCTTGTCGTTGATCCGCGTTCCTGCCCTGAACCTGCCTTGTGCCGGGGGCAAAGGCCTGGCGGTGCTAGCGCACCGGGCAGCAACCTAATCAACATAAAACACTGGACACCATGGTAGAAGGGCGGGAGAACGGTGTCAGAGGGAGAACGGTGTCAGGAACCCTTTTCTCTTCAGGGGAGAACGGTGTCAGGAACCCTTTTCTCTTCAGG